>JBBQZF010000117.1:0-8891 GCA_038208015.1 Gemmatimonadales bacterium | reverse complement strand
TGCCGACTGTCGCAATTCCCGCAGCATTCGTCACCGTCGAGGCGCCGGTGACCGATCCGCTTCCCGCCGCAGGCGCGAATGTGACAGTGAATCCGGCGATGACATTCCCGTTCGCGTCGGTAACCTTGACCGCAGGCGCGGTAGCCACGAGGCCACCAGCAGTTGCCGTCTGGTTGCTCCCCGCGATCGCCTCTATTCTCGCGGCAGCGCCGGCGCCCGCGGCCGCCTCGAACACGACTGACACTCCCGGGATTCCCGTCGACGTCGCGGTCAGCGAATTAGGTCCCGCTGCAGCCCCGACAGTCCAGCTTCCGACGGCCGCGACCCCCTCGACATCAGTCGTCGTGGAGCCCCCGGCCACACTGCCGCCGCCGGATGTGACTGCGAATGTGACAGGCACGCCACCGATGGGGTTGTCCCCCGCGTCAGTGACCCTCACCATCGGCCGGACAGGCACTGTTGCACCCGTCGCCACTGACTGGTGGTTACCGGCTAATGCAATGAGCTTGGCCGGCGGTCCCGCTACCACTGTAATAGTGGCACTTCCCGACTTGCCCTCCGAGACGGCAGTTATCGTCACGGAACCCGGCGTTTTCGCGCTGAGAAGTCCGCTCGCCGCGTTTATAGATGCCACTGCCGGATTCGAGCTCGACCATGATACAGCGCGAGAAAGTGTCGTTCCCTCGTTGTCCTTCAAGTTCGCGAGAAGTTGCCGGGTGGTGACTACCGGAATCGGAGTCAGATCGCCCTCGACTGCAACAGTCTCGACTCTTGGCCGCGTCATCACCGCGTATGTGCCGAGGCGCGTAATGCTTCCCGACACTGTCCTTGCGTCGGTGTTGACCGTGCTCCCCGCCACGACCCTCCACCCGCCGCTCACCACCTCGTAGAGCTGCAGCTCACTCTCGGGGTTCCCTGCCGGGACGAGAGACTGATCGTATTTGATTGTGAGTGTCGCCGGTTGCGCCAGCGTCGCCGCCGCCGGGCCGACGTCGAACGCGGTACCGGCGAGCAGCCGCGCACTCGGCGGCGTCGTGCCCGCGGGAGAGATCGACAGGTTCGTCGTCTGCGCGAACGCATTCGCCGGCACTACTATCGTGAGAGAGCCAGATTCATCGGAAACAGTCTTCCCAGTCGCGTCGACGACCGCGCCGTGCCTGACCCTTACGTCTACCGATGCGGTGCGACCTTCGACGGATACAGTCACCGTCGCGGTGCCGATCGACACGCCGCTGACGAGACCGGCCGCAACTGTAACTTTCGACTCGTCAGAGCTCGACCAGGTGGTGATCCGGCCGGAGAGTGTCGTTCCTTTTGCATCCTTCGGGACGGCGACGAGCATCTGCGTGCCGCCGGGCACGAGGTCTACAGGAAGCGGCGTGCTGATCGATACGCTCGCCACCTGCGGCGGAGGCGCTGTCCCTTCCCCGCACGCTGCGCCGAATACGGCCAGCGCGGCCGCGGCCTGAAGCACGGTCCATCTGCGAGCGAGAGGGAAAGCGCCTCGAGCCCTCCGCCACGGTCGCGCGAGATGCCCCGACTGCGAGTCGGCGGGCCCAGCTACTGGCTCGAAGTCGTGCGGAGGACGGACCAAAGTGGAGATTTTGACGAGGATAGGGTACAGCCCTTTAGTTTAACCAAATTCAGGGGAAAACAACATTGACTCGCTACTGTACACCAAAGACCGCCGCGCGGGCCATCCGAACTCAAAAAGAGAGCATGACGGCGACGACCTGATCCGCAAGCCAGTCACGCACCGCTTCCGAATAGTGAAGGTACTGGTCGCTGTCGACACGCATTCCCGGTTTCCAGGTGAGCCCGTCGCCCTCGGAGACGAACGCCGCCAGGTCGATCAGGCGGGCTCCAGTGCTCGAGGCAAGCGCCCTTATCTTCGCATTGAGGTCAGGAATGTTGGCGCTCTCGGCACCCGGCCGCCTCGGGGGGATGGTCGTGATCATTAACCGGCCTGCTGGAAGGCCGCGCCCGGTCCATTCGCTGATCATCGCCGCGAGGTTCCCTGCAATCGTCGCCGTTGGCACTCCGGCGCCGATGTCGTTAGTGCCCATCGACACGTACGCGAAATCAGTCGAGCGTGGAACGAACGCCTGCGTTCGCTGGATGGCGCCCGTCGGGTAGACGGCATTGACCGGCTCGCCGCCGCTCCATGGATAGGCATCGCCCATCACCTCGCCGCGGAACCTCGAGACGCCCCCGACCTGCTCGAGGCCATGAGGCGCGCCGACTCCGCTCCGGCCGGTGCCGGTCGAAGTGCCGGCGATCCCGTGATTCGCAACTTTGATCGATTTCGAGCTGTTCGCCTTCCACCTGGCTTCGATCTTTCCGGCGAGCTGAAGTGCGCTGTGCGGTGCGCCAGCGGCGAGCCTGATCGACGAGTTCGCCGTCGACACGTATGAAGCGACAGATGGCTCTGCCTGCGTGCCCTGATAGCCGAGGTCCGTGTTCGAGTCGCCGAACGTCACGATCTGAACTAATTCGGCCGTGCCGGTTGCGGTGAAGAGGACCGGGCTACCGGTGAGCCCGGGAGCCGATGCTATGAGCCAGTTGCCGCTGGCCCCGAGTATCCAGCTGCCCACTGTCGCTATCCCACCCGCGTCAGACACTACTGACCCGCCGGTGACTGATCCATCGCCGCCCACCACGGTGAAGGTGACCGCAACTCCCGCGACGGGATTCCCCGAGGTATTGATGATCTTCACCGAAGGCCGAACCGCGACAGCCTGACCGGCGACCGCGCTCTGATTGTTGCCGGCATTCAGAGTCATGCTCGACGGCGCCGCCGCCACGCCCGTCGCCCTGAAAATCACAGGGCTTCCGCTGAGACCCTCGGCTGTCGCGTGAAGCGTGTTGTCTCCTGGCGCAGGACCGAGACGCCAGCCCCCGACCCGCGCGACACCAACCGCGTCAGTCACCGACCCGGCGCCGACAACAGAGCCCCCGCCAACGCCGACTGTCCATGTTACGGCGACTCCCGCGACAGGATTTCCGTTCGCATCTGTCACGAGCACCGATGGCGGATTTCCGACGAAGGCGTCGACAGTCCCGCTTTGGCCGTCGCCATCTGACGGCTCGATCTTCACAGCCGGAGGAGGCCCTGCCGAGGCGTTGAATATCACGGTGACGCCGGGGAGCTCAGGGGATGTTGCCACGACGATGTTCAAGCCGCCCGCGGGCCCGAGCGTCCACGTCCCCGCGGAGGCGATGCCGTTGCTGCCTGTCGTCGCCGATGCTCCCGTTATGCTGCCGCCGCCCGACGCGACTGAGAACTGCACTACGACCCCCGCCGCCGGCTCGCCCTCCGCGTCAGTCACCTTTACCGACGGTGAAACCGGAAGAGCACCTCCGGGGTTCCCGCTCTGGTTGTCGCCGGCGGCAACCACCATCGCTGCCGGCGCGGGGATCGCGGCTGTCGCGTTGAACACAAACGGGCTTCCCTCGAGACCCGCTGCTGACGCACTCAGCGAATTGACGCCAACGCTGGCGCCGAGGGTCCAGCTTCCCACCGCTGCGATTCCCGCCGAGTTGGTGGTTGCGACTGCTCCGGTGATCGTACCGCCCCCGGCTGTGACAGCGAAGGTGACGTTTGCCCCGGGCACTGGAAAACCGGCCGCGTCAGTCACCATCATCGACGGAGGGTTGGGGATCGCCGTCCCCGGCCGCACTGTCTGATTGTTCCCCGCGAACGGAACGAGCTTCGCCGGCGGGCCGATGGTCACGACAATCGTCGCCGATCCGGATTTTCCCTCCGAACTGGCGGTGACCGTGGCAGAGCCGGGCGACTTCGCGGTAACCAGTCCGGTACCGTTTACCAATGCGACCGACGGGTCCGAGCTCTCCCAGGAAATGGCGCGAGTCAGCTGCACGCCCTCCACGTCCCTGAGAGTCGCGACAAGCTGCTGCGTTGCAAGGACGGCGATGCTTGCAGTCGATCCGGTCACTGTGACGGTCTCGACTTTCGGACGGGCCAAGACGGCGAAGACTCCCGCCCTGCTTACACTGCCCGTGACCGTCTTCGCGTCGGTATTCACAGTGCTGCCTTCGATCAGCTGCCACCCGCTGCCCGTGACTTCATAGAGCTGTAGCCCCGTCTCGCTATACCCGGAGGGCGCGAGGGTGGCGTCGTATGCAATGGTGATTACAACCGGTTGAGCGAATGCAACCGCTGCCGGACCGACCGAGAATGCGGTGCCGCCAACTAGCCGCACGCTTGCGGGCGGGTTCGCGGCCGGCTCGACCGTGAGACTCGTCGCCTGTGCCACCGCATTTGCCGGCACAGCGACTGTCAGCCGCCCGGTAACGTCGGTGAAGGTCAGTCCGCCGGGTCCGACCAAAGCGCCGTCCTTCACATCTACATTCACTGATGCCTGAACGCCCTCGACAGATGCAGTGACGGTTGCCGCGCCGACCGCGACCCCGGTCAAGAGCCCGCCCGCGACAGTCACCTTCGACTCATCAGAGCTCGACCAGGTGGTCGAACGACCAGCGAGAGTCTCGCCCGACGCGGCCTTGGCAACAGCCACGAGCATCTGCGTGCCGCCGGGAACAAGGCTCACGGGCGAAGGGCTCACACCTACCGACGCGACGCTGGGCGGTAACGGCCCGGTGCCGTCAGAGCATCCAAGCCCGAGCGCTACGGTGGCGAGCACAACCGCGCGCTTCATTACCCGCGCGGAAGCGGTTAAGGAGGCAGACTTCGGATTTCCGGGCGGCAATGTCGGCATTCACAAAGGGTTAGGAAACAGCCTTTCATCTTAACCGGGGAACCCCGGTAAACACTAGTAGTCGACGCAATTCACGCCGCCTATCCTCGACGACCCGATTGGCTTAGTGTACCGGATCCTCCCGTCCGGTAAGCAGATGATGCGCGATTTCAGGGATTTCATAATCAAGCAGAACTTTCTTGCACTCGCGCTAGCCGTGGTGCTCGGAGGCGCTGTTGGCAAGGTGGTCCAATCCGTCGTCGATGACTTCATAATGCCGCTCATCGCAGCGGGCTCACCGGCAGGTAACTGGCAGGAGGCGAAGTGGGCGGTGGGATCCGTGGAGTTTGGAGTGGGGAACTTCGCCAGCGTACTCGTCAACTTCCTGATCATCGCGCTCGTCGTGTGGCGCGTCGCCAAGCTGTTCGAGGGCCCGCCGGCCGCACCGGCTCGCACCTGCCAGTTCTGCAAGATGGAGATCGACGCATCCGCCTCCCGGTGCGCGCACTGCACGAGCCAGCTCTGACGCGTTTCGTTCGCCTGGCGCTTCCGGTCGTGATCGTCGCGACCGGATGCGCGCCGGCCGAAACAGCCGACGCCAGGACTGCGCGAACAGAGTCGAGCGCGGTCGAGTGCCGGGTCTCCAGGATCTCCGACGGCGATTCGTTTCACTGCGGCGCAACCGGCCGCGTCCGTCTTCTCATGATTGACGCGCCTGAGCTCGCCCAGGGGGAGCCCGGCCGTGAGGCAAAATCGGCGCTCGAGACACTCGCACCTGTCGGAACCCTTCTCACGATCGAGACTGACGTGAGACCGCGCGACGACTACAAGCGGCTCCTCGCCTACGCCTACCTGAAGGACGGCAGGATGCTGAACGAGGAGATGGCGAGGTCGGGCTACGTGACTGCGCTCGTATACCCGCCGAACGTGAAGTACGCCGCGCGGATCAGGAAGGCGGTAGGTGATGCGAGGAAGGCGAAGCGGGGGCTCTGGTCAACCGACTTCTTCGAATGTGCCCCGCGGGATTACAGGGCAGGAAGATGCGGCGGTACACCCAGGAGCTGAGCCAGTCCCTCCCAGTCGATATTTCCGCCACTCAGAACCGCCACGGTAATCCCGTCCGGTTTCACCACGCCTGTCATCAGGGCCGCCGCGGTGATCGCCCCGCTCGGCTCAACCACAACCTTGAGCCGGTCAAGCAGGTGCCGCATCGCCTCGACCAGAGGCGCATCGTCAACCAGCACGACTTCGTCGAGATATGCCTGATGGTGCCGGAAGGTCAGGCCGCCGATCTCGCTGGCCTGCAGTCCGTCAGCAAGACCCCCCGTTGCTGCAAGCCGTACCGGCTTCCCTTTCTCACGGGCCGCGTGGAGCTTCGGCGCGCTGACCGGCTCCACTCCGATTATGCGTGCCGCTGGGGCGAGAAGCTTTATCGCTGTCGCAACACCCGCGCTCAATCCTCCTCCGCCGACTGGCACCAGAACAGTCGACACATCGGGCAGCTCATCCACGATCTCGAGCCCGACCGTCCCCTGCCCCGCGATTATCGCCGGATCATCGTACGGATGGACGAAAACGAGACCTTCTTCCGCCGCAATCTCGTGCGCCTTCTCCGCCCGCTCGTGAGTCGTCGTTCCGCATAACACTACGCGCGCGCCGAGTCGCTCCGCGCCGGCGCGTTTCGCCATGCTCGCGTTCGTCGGCATCACGACAGTCGCAGGCACTCCGAAAATCCTTGCCGCCATTGCGACGCCCTGACCGTGGTTTCCCGAGGACGGAGCGATCACGCCGCGCTGTCGCGCCTCATCGGAAAGCGATCGGAGGAAATTGTATGCGCCACGAAACTTGAACGCGCCGGCCCGCTGAAGACTCTCCGCCTTGTAGCACACGGGTGAGCCAAGCCTGTCGCTGAGGATCTGGTCGTAGATGATTGGAGTCCTTATCGCGACTCCCTTGAGCGCGCCGGCGGCGGCCCGTATGTCGGCGAGTGAAACGAGTGAAGAGTTTTCTTCGCTCATCGAGTTCTCTCTGGTGGAGGTGCCCATGGCGTGATTGCCCGCGCTACGGAGGCCGAGACTGTCGTGTCTGCGGCGATGCGCCAGTCGACCTTCTGGTATGTGACCGTCTGATCCGAGCCCGTTTCGAAAAACAGGAGCGACTTCACCGCGGGGTATAGTTCCGTCAGGTCGCTCAACGCGTCGTCATACCACGTCGCGCGATCGCCGCCGACTGCCAGCGACCCGAACTCGGCGATCATGACGGGCTTTCCGAAAGCCGAGAGCGTCTCGTACTTCGAGCCGAATATCTCGTCGAAAGTCCACCACCTCGACCATTGCGCGATTGGCCCGAAGTTGAGAGCTCCGGTTGCGACCCAGTCGACCGTGCCGGGGCCGGGATAATAGAGGTCCCAGTACTCGTAGGCGACGTGGGGAGACCAGACCCAGATCACGTTCGTCGCACCGGCCGCGCGGAATCTCGTCACGACACGGCGCCATGCATCGATGAACTCTTCCTTGGTGTTATTCTGCGGGCCCCACGGGTATCTGTAGGGATCGTTCATCTCGTGTGCGAAGCGCAGGTACACGGGCTTACCGAATTTCGCGGCTGATTCCGCCCAATCGTCGACGTAGAAATCGTAGTCGCCACGGGCGATTGCGGCGAGGCCGTGATTGTCCCGGGCCTCCCGCAGTGGAAGGTGGGTGTGTTTTCTTCCGTCGAACTCGGTGAGCCACGGCTCCCACGTGATCACGGGCACCGACCCCATGTCCCAGATCGCGTTGGCCATGACGAGCGGAAACTGGTGCACCGGCTTGTCACCCCACGCGGTGTAAAGCTGAATCAGCGGAAGCGTCACGCCGATCTTCGACTCGAGGTCGATGACCCCGTCGAGACTTGCCGGCAACCTTCCGTCATAAGCCCCGAGCAGCACTCCATCGGGATTCCTGAGGGATGCTATGTCGCTCCGGTCGAGCCATGCGAGCCCCGCCGCCCTTCCCGGCCCGCGAATCCTCATGCGCACGCCGTGCTCAATCGATGCGACCATCGCACCGGTTCGCTGAAGCCCTGCCGCGATGGGACCTCCAGCCGCCGAGCTCATCGCGGTAAGCAGGTATACGGCGCCAACTCCCGCTGCGACGCCGCCCAGCGCCAGGGCGATTCGGGCGCGCCTTCTCACTGCGGCGCCTCTCGGGGAATCTCAATCGAATCCCATGGGTCGTCACGCCGCGGCGCGCGGGACGATTGCCAGGCGGCGAAAAGAACACCGAGCGACATGAGCACAGGCATCGTCGCGAAGGCGACCATTCCCCAGGTAGCTTCACTCGTCAGCTCGAGCACACCTTCCGAGGTATCGAATATTCTCACGTTCGCTATCCGCACGAGCGTAGCGATGTAAACAGCAACGAGAAGAAGCTGCGGCCACGCGAGGCGGAGGAACCGGCCGCGGACAGCTCGTTTTTCCGTTGGCACATAGGGGATTTCCGCCCGGACCAGCGCGAGGAGCGTCCCCGCCACATAGACGGGCCAGCAGGCAATCTTCAGGACGAGCCCGCGCCAGTGAAGACCACGCTCGGCGGCTCCACCTGCGAGCCACCGCTGAGCGAACAGGTAAATCGCAGCTCCGATCACGCCGACAGGGCCCGCAATGGTGATGAACTCACCGAAGCGCATCGATGCCGGCTGGATTCCTGTCCACAGATAAATGTATGGGAAGAGGAGAAAGAGAAATGTCGTGGGGCCAAAGAGGTAATAGGTGCCGACTGCGAGATAGGCCATGCGCTGCCTACCCGTGAGCGGCCTCAGCGCATGCGGAAGCTCGACGAACGCGACTTCGTACACTCCTCGCGCCCATTTGAGCTGCTGCCGGTAGTAGGAGCCAAGGTCCTCCGGGACGAGACCGCGGCTCACGACTTCCGGCAGGTAGACCGATCGCCAGCCATTCGCGTGAATCCGTATCGCCGTCACGAGATCCTCGGCAAGGCCGATTCCGTGCCCGGCAATCGACTCGAGCGCAGCGCGGCGAAACGTGCAGTTGGCTCCGATAGCGAGGCACGCCCCATGTCCGTGCAGGCCCATCTGTCCCGGGCCATAGAAGGCGTAGGTCTGATCCGCTGCACCGGCGGCAGTGAATGAGCGCGGCTGGTTGTAATACGCCTGAGCGACCTGGACGAACCC
>JBBQZF010000116.1:0-8969 GCA_038208015.1 Gemmatimonadales bacterium | reverse complement strand
CGAACTCGCGACCACGCCTCGATCAGCATCGGAAGACCCTTCACCGGGTAGATCCTCCCCAGGAACAAGGCAGTCGCTGGTCCATCGAGCGAAGTGACGCGGTCAACCGGCTTCGCCGGGAGGTCGACGCCATTCGGAATCACGACGATGCGCGCGCCGAGCTCGAACTCCTCGATGGTTTTAGCCTCGATTTCGGTTGCAGCATGGTTGCAGGCCGCCAGGCGCATGTCCCGTCGCTGGTAAAGAGCCCATGCGACATGTTTCTTCAATGCCTTGTGCCGCATCGCCCATGGCTCGAGCATGCCCCTGGGGCTGACCACACGGGGTATCCCACGGCGGTGGGCAAGCCTCGCAATCTGATGATTGTGCGGGAGCCAGATGCCGTTGTCGTGAATTATGTGAGGAGGCCTGAAACTCTCGAGCGCTTCCTCGAGCCCGCCGTCGAGAAGCGTCACGCCCGGAGCGTTCGCCGACGCGGCAGAGCCATCAGGCGACCAGAGGCCGACCTCCAGCCCCGCGGAGCTGAGCGCCGACGCGAGCCGGGCAACCGAAACCGCCGGCCCCCCGTAGGACGGCGCGAAACTCGTCCCGGCAAGGAATACCTTCACCCGAGAAACCCGAGCGCCTTCCCGATATTCCGCCGGAACGCCTGCCCACCGAAGCACCTGACCGTTGCATCACTAAGCGCCTGGGGATCGAACCACAGCGGCGGCCCGTCCCCATCGAGAACACTGGTGATGCCGCGTGCTATTGCCCCTATGTCGTTCGGGTCAACCAGGCATCCGAGTGCGCCGTTGGCGAGCGCGTCGACGGAGCCGTCGCGGTTGCCGGCAACGACGGGAGTTCCGCACGCCATCGCCTCGAGAAATACGATCCCGAACCCCTCACCGGTGCTTGGCATCGCGAACACGTCGGCAAGCCGGTAGTGGTCGGCCAGCTCATCATCGCTCACGAACCCTGCCAGCGTCACGAGCCTTCGCACCCCGAGCACCGACGAGACGGCTTCGACGCGCTCCCTGTCGTCTCCCTTTCCCACCAGAATGAATCTGACCTCGCCGCAGGACTCACGCACCGCGGAGAGCGCGCGGATGATGCGGTCGTATCCCTTGTAACGCTCATGGGGCGCAAGCCGCGCCACTGTGAGGATCACACGCTCGCCCGGACGGAGGCCGTAGCGCTCGCGCAGCTCTTCTCTCGGCGGCGCGACATCGAACCTGTCCTCGTCGAACGTGTTCGGGAGAACCGTCACAGCCGATGTCTCGATTCCGCCGAGGTCGAGCACGCGCAGCCGCGTCCACTCGCTGACGGCGACGATTCTGTCGGCAGCGCGCATCGCGGCAAGTGTATCGTCGGGCAGCCCTGAGTGAATGTCTATCCCATGGGCGACAAGCGTATACGGCGTCCCGAACGCTCGCTTCGCGATCAGCGCAGCGGGCCCGAAATTCACGTGCGTGCTGATGATATGGTCAGGGCGCCGGCGGCCCGCCGAAGCAAGCGCGCGCAGTGCGAAAACCCGGCTCTGGGAAACCCTCGAGTATCGACGCATGCCGACAAGCGGCAGACCCTCGAACCCCACCGAACGATCCGCCTTGCCGAACAATCGGAGGTCATGGCCGAGGTCGCGAAGCCCGGCGGCAAGGGCTCTGCTGAACGAAGCGATTCCCCCGCCGAAGCCGGTGAACGCCGGAGCCCAGATATGGATCTTCAGAGCGCCTGCCTGGCCATTGCCTCAGGGGCCAACCGCGTGTACGGGATCGGCTTTGGCCACCGCCGCCATGCCCACCGCCATCCGTACGCGGAAATCAATGCAGCCGTACCCCCTCCAACCATTTCGACCATTGACCCGTTCGGCTGAATCAGCGCTACCGCCGGAAGAAAGTAGAGAAGCGTCGTGCCAAGGTCTCCCTTCGCGTCAGAGGTTGCCGCAAGCCGGTCGAGCTTCCCGAGAACAAACCCGAAAAGAACGAAACCCACGACAATGCCGGCAACTCCGAAGTTGATGTGAAACTCCATCACGTTGCCGACGCCGAACGAAGTGTTCTCGGACAGCTGAAGCCCGGTCGCCTCCGCAACGATCCTCCCGCTCCCCGCGACAATGTTCTTGTCAGGCCAGAGAGCGCGCGGAATCACTGACAGAAATCCTTCCCAGATCGTTTCACCGTAGAGATAATCCGACTCGCCGCTGCTGATCCGCGCGGCAGCGACGCCGGCGAAATAATTCTGGTTCAGGCGCTGGTCGAGCGCGTAAAGATGCGACTCGTTGCGCGGGTCGAACAACGCGATCTGCCTCGCAGCACCCACAGAGGCGTCGATCCGCCGCTCCACCGGCGCGCCGCCCCAGACCGCGCCCCTTATCTCCTTGCGATTCTCGAAGTAGCTCAGAAACACGCTCATGCCGAAGACAGTCGCGACAACGCATCCAAGGGCCACGCGCCAGGGGCTTCTAGCGGTTATCACGATCACTGAAAGCACGGTTATCATCGCCGCGACTCCATAACTCCGGAATCCGCCGAGGAGCAACCGCAGGACAGGATAAACCAGCAGCGCGGCGATCCACTTCCACATCAGAACCCTGTCCCTCCTGCGCAGCGCGGTCTTCAGGCCGAGCAGTATCGCCAGCATCCAGATGAGCCCGCCCCGCTCGATTATCGCGCCGATGCTCGGCACCCAGAAGAGAAAGCTCAGTATCGTCGCCCCGGCGCCCGCGAGCAGGCAGAACCTCGCGAAACTCGTCCGGTTCGCGGGCTGGGGAACCGGCACCTCGACATTCCTCTGCGCCAGCCACACTCCGATCACGAAGCAGACCGATCCGATCGCCGTGAGACCGATCCCGATCACGGTGAACGGGCGGCCGGCAATCAGGAAGCCGTCCGCGTCAAGCAGGTGAGCCACGGCACCGGGAACGTGGATCAGGAGCAGCGAACCGAGGTACGCGACCGGAAGGCCAAGAGACACCCGCCTCCTGCGCAGGAGCGCGATCACGCCTGCGAATGCCGCAATGCATACGACCACGGACAGTAACATCATTTGAGCAGCATCTTATATTGAGACTCGCTCGATCCACTAGTATAGCGCCGCCGCGCGCCACCGAATGACGAGAGCCGCGCCTTTACGCGATTGAAACAACCACCCGAATAAAAGCATGTACATCCTGGGCATCAACGCCTTCCACGCCGACGGCTCCGCCGTTCTCCTCCGCGATGGCGAGCTCGTCACCGCGGTCGAGGAAGAGCGCTTCAGAAGGATAAAGCACTGGGCCGGCTTTCCCGACCAGGCCATAGCGAAATGCCTCGAGATAGCGGGGATCACCGGCGCCCAGATCGAGCACGTCGCGATCAGCCGCGACCCCAAAGCGAATCTCCTCCGGAAAGCCGCGTTCGCCCTCACCAACAAGATGAAGGTATCGAACATCGTCAACCGCACGAAGAACCTGCGGAAGGTAAACGATGTGCGCGAGCCGCTCTCGGAAGTCCTTGGGGTGGCAGAGAAGAACCTCCCGAAGATTCACTTCATCGAGCATCACCCGTCGCACCTCGCGAGCGCGTTCTTCGTCTCACCGTTCGACGATGCCGCAGTCTGCGCGATCGACGGCTTCGGCGATTACGTCAGCACCTCGATCGGGATCGGGCGCGGCAGCAGCATCGAAGTTCTCAACCGCGTCACATACCCGCACTCGCTCGGCGTGTTGTACACGGCCGTGACCCAGCACCTCGGTTTCCCCAATTACGGGGATGAGTTCAAGGTCATGGGTCTGGCGCCGTACGGCTCACCCGATGTAACCGGGGAGATCCGCAAGCTCATCGAGCTCAAGCGCGGCGGCGAGTTCGAACTCCAGAGAAAATATTTCCGCCATTGGGATGAAGGCGTGGAGATGGAGTGGGAAGGTGGCTCCCCGACAATGGGCCGGCTCTACACGCCGGAGCTCGACAAGCTCCTGGGCCCCGCCCGCGCGCCAGGCGAGCCGCTCACTCCGCATCACGAGAACATCGCGAAGTCGCTCCAGGCGGTTTACGAGGAGTGCGCCTTCCATGTGCTCAACGATCTATTCGAGCGGACGAAAAATCCGCGGCTGTGCCTCGCCGGTGGATGCGCGATGAACAGCGTCGCGAACGGAAAAGTGCGGAGCGAGACTCCGTTCACCGAGGTTTACATCCAGCCCGCGGCCGCTGACAGCGGCACATCCCTCGGCGCCGCCTACCAGGTGTGGAACCAGATACTCGGTAAACCCCGCGGGTTCGTGATGGAGCACGGGTACTGGGGCACGGAGTATCCGGAGGCGGACATCACGCCCCTGGTCGATGCGCGGGAGGATGATGACTGGAGCTACTCGTGGGAGAAGCATGAGTCATCCGCGTCATTGTGCGCCGCGACCGCTAAGCTCATCGCCGAGGGGAATGTGATCGGGTGGTATCAGGGGAGAATGGAGTGGGGGGCGCGTTCTCTGGGCAACCGGAGCATTCTCGCTGACGCGCGACGTGCCGACATCCGCGACCTCATCAACGCGAAGATAAAGTTCCGGGAGAAATTCCGGCCATTCGCTCCGTCAATTGTCGAAGAGGCGATGGATGAATACTTCGTCGGGGCCGCGGCTGATCCGTTCATGCAGCAGGTGTATCCCGTGCGGGAGGACAAGCGGGCTGTTCTTCCGGCGATAACGCATGCTGACGGTAGCGGGCGACTGCAGACTGTGAGCATGCGGACGAATCCGTTGTACTACGAGTTGATCACGGAATTCGGGCGGCTGACGGGGGTGCCGGTTTTACTGAATACGTCGTTCAATGAGAATGAGCCAATTGTTGATACTCCCGAGCAGGCGCTTGACTGCTTCTTTCGGACTCGAATGGATGTCATTGTGGTGAACTCGACAGTTATTCGGAGAAAGGAGAAACAGCCAGGGGGGGGAGACCAGTGAGACCGGTGAGGAAGCACATGTGTCCGGTGTCAGAGAATCAATGAACTTGGCCGGCGCGTTTGATGATTTTTTTTGTTAACTGCGCGAAGCGCCTCATTGGTCTCATCTACCCTCATTGGTCTCCCCACCCACCTGTAGTTCCGTGGTTGTAGGGAACTCGACAGTGGTGCCCGCAAAAAGGCGGAAAAGCCATGGGGGGGAGACCAGTGAGACCGGTGAGGAAGCGCAGGTGTCCGGTGTCAGAGAGTCAATGACCTTGGCGGGTGCGTTTGATGATGTTTTTGTTAACTGCGCGAAGCGCCTCATTGGTCTCATTTACCCTCATAGGTCTCCCCACCCCCTGGAGTTCCGCACTTCAGTGCTGATCGATCCGGTTGGACGGGATGGAACGATGATGAGCGGCAGCGTTTGATGGGGTTTTTGTTAACTGCGGGAACAGCATTGATGGATGGGAGAGGACGATGAGCTGACCGGGCGGATCATTGGGGCCGCTATTGAAGTGCACCGGTTGACCGGGCCGGGGTTGTTGGAGTCGACATACCAGGCGTGCCTTTGCCACGAACTTTTACTTCGCGAGATCCCGTTTCGAGCCCAGGTGGCCCTCCCCCTCGAGTACAAGCAGCTGAGAATTCCCAATGCCTACAGGATCGATATCCTTGTGGCGGACGCCGTGATAGTCGAGCTCAAGTCCGTAGAAAAACTGTTACAACTGCACGAAACCCAGGTGATGACCTACCTGCGTCTCTCCGGGCTAGCTCGCGGTCTCCTCATGAACTTCAACGCAGTCCCCCTGAAATCCGGGATAAGACGTCTCGTAAACCCCAACCCCTCACTGGTCTCGCGTACCCTCGCTGGTCTCCCCACCCCCCTGTAGTTCCGCCGTTCAGTCCGCAGTCCGCAAGGCAAGCTTGTCGCCCCACAAACCCATGTATAGCTTGAGGATTGGCCCCAAACAGCCGCCGGTCGCCCGACCGCCCGGCCGCACCGACCCGTCAAGTAACGGCAGCGACAGTTTGTCCGACCTGATCCCATACAAGCACCACCCCCGACCCGATCCGCTGGACCTCGATGCGGCGCCCGATGGGCGCCTGAAATCGGCCACGGAGTTCGTCGGCGTCCGCGAATACTTCGCGATGGTCCGCCGCCACTGGTGGGTCGTCGTCGTCGTGGCAGTCGCTGCCGTCGCGTACAGCGCCAGCAAGGCAACCAAGGAGAAGCCGCGGTACAGAGCGTCCGCGACAGTCAGGCTCGTGGACGCACGGCGCGCGATGGCCGGAGACATGGCAGGTCGCCAGGGGGACATGGGGTTCAGCTACCAGGCGGACCCGATCGAATCCCAGATCCAGGTTCTCCAGAGCGGGGCGGTCGCGGTCGTGGCAGCTGAACTCAAGGGACTGCGGCTGCATCCGGTCGAAGGGACCCGCTTCGTTGACGAGGTCAACGACATACAGGTTGCGGACACGGCGACCGCGTCGCTCATCGCGCTGAGGTTCAACCCGGCCGGCTTTACCGCCGCCTCGGGAGGCAATGTGCTGACCGGGACATACGGACAACCGGTCGAGATCGACGGCGTGCGCTTCACTGTCGCGCAGCAGCCGGCAGTCGACAGCGCCCTGTTCAACGTGATCTCGAGGGACGCAGCGATCGGCGTCGCGTCGGGCGGCTTCTCCGCCACGTCGAGGCCGCGCACCGACATCCTCGACCTCTCTTACACCGGCGGCGAGCCATGGCAGGTCAAGCGCGTCACGAACGCGATGGCCGAAGCTTTCAAGATCCACAACGCATCGAGCGCGACAGAGCTGGCCTCGCGCCGCCGCGCATTCCTCGAGGGGCAGCTCAGGCAGACCGACTCGATGCTGAGGGCGGCGCAGACGAACTACAGCGCGTTCCGCAGCGGCAGGCAGGTTTACAGCTCTACCCAGCAGGCGGGGGCCGAGCAGTCGAGTCTCATCGACATTACGCGCCGTCGCGCTGAGCTCGATGCAGAGAGAACGACCTACACGGACCTCCTCTCACTGGCGCGCCGCTCCGACGGAACCCGAAACGCCACGCTACGCACGCTTGCGTCGTCGCCTGGTATCGCGGGCAACAGTGTAGTGCAGCAGTTCTACAGCCAGCTCGAGAACCTCCAGCGCACCCGTGACAGTCTCATCAACTCGGGGGCGGCGGCAAGCAATCCCGACGTCGCCGCGATAGCGTCGCTCATCCCCGCGACGAGCGAGAAAATGATGGACGCGGTGCAGAGCCACATCCAGGCAATCGAGGCGCAGATCGCCGCGCTCGACCGGCTCCGCGCCGCCGGTGCAGGCCGCATCGCGGCATCGCCAGTCGCCGAGACGCAGGAGCAGGATCTTCAGCAGCAGGTTCAGACTGTGCAGCAGATGTCCCGTCAGCTCCAGGATGAGCTGCAGCGCGCGAGGATGTCTGAAGCTGTGGAGGGGGGGCAGGTAGAGATCGTGACTCTCGCCACTTCACCCGGCTACCAGATGGCCACGGGCAAGGACAGGAAGCTCTTCCTGGGCGCGCTAGTCGGCGTCCTGATCGGATGTGTCGCGGCGATTCTTCTCGACGGGCTCAACGCATCTGTCCGTAAGCGCAGCGACATCGAGCGGCTGCTCGGCATTCCTGCTTTGGCTGTGATACCCCGGCTTCCATCGTCGAACGGAACCGGGAAGCGGATGATGAAGGCTCTTCCCCGCTTTGCGTCGAACGGAAAACACAGGCCCGGCAAACCGGATTCGGATCTCGTCACCGTGAACAACATGAGATCGCCCGCGGCAGAGTCGTTCCGCACGCTGCGCACGAACCTCATGTTCTCGCAGACTGTGAGCGCGATGCGCACGCTCGTCGTGACGAGCGCTTCACCCGCCGAAGGGAAAACGACAACCGCATCGAATCTCGCCGTGTCGTTCGCCCAGCAGGGGATGCGCGTTCTGCTCGTCGACTGCGATCTCCGCCGGTCGCGGATTCATCGCCTGTTCGGCCTTCAGCGCGAGCCGGGGTTTACAGATCTCGTGCTTGGTTACGTGGAAGAAGATGTCGTGACTCACGCTACTTCCGTCACCGGCCTGTACGTCATCTCGTCGGGCAAGCTTCCGCCGAATCCCGCCGAGCTGCTTGGAAGCGACGCGGCTCGCAAGACGTTTGCCGCGCTGAGCGAAGGTTACGACCTGATAGTGATAGACACTCCGCCTCTCCTCGCTGCATCTGACGCCGCTATTCTTGCGACGCTGTCGAATGGAGTAGTGCTCGTGCTGCGCGCCGGAGCAACCGAGAGCGCGGCTGCGCAGCAGGCGGTGCAGCAGTTGAACTCAGTCGGCGCGCGAATTGTCGGCGCGGTGCTGAACGATCCCGACACCCAGGTTCCGAAGTACGGAGCGTACTACCACTACGAGTACTCAGCGGCTTCCGACGCCTGAGGTTCCTTCAGGCGTCACCGCCAGCACGCTGACTCTCGCGTTTTTCCAGGTCCGCTGTGCCCGGCTCGTGTAGAGACGCAGATCGAAAGTCTGTATCGGCCTGAGCAGCCCGAGAGCCGCGGCGTCCCCAATAGCATCCTTCATCTCCGGGCCGCCGGGATATATCTCCCAGTCCCTGTCCTCGTAGATGATGTGGCTGTAGCCCTCTCGCTTCAGCACCGCGGCGAGCGCAGGACCATCCTTAACGCGCAGCCAGTCGACGCTGCCCCCTATCCACGGGTCTCCCCGCCGGTATTTCCGGTCGAGGTAGTAGGTCATCCCCGATGAGACTATCGCGAGCACGCGCGAATTCTCCGGCGTCCGGCTGTTGACCCACCGGTAGACGGGAAAGAACCCCGTATGCCGGTGATACACGTCGCTGTTGCCGGTGGCCACGAACCTGAGCGAATCGCGCGACAGTGCCACGGTCACTGTCACCATTGCGACCATCGCCACCTGTGCAAGCCGCCAAACCATGCCCCGCGCCTCAGCGCGGGCGGTGAGCCAGTACCCGATACACAATGCCGATGCGGGAAGGATCATTATCACGAACTTCGGATAGAGCAGCGGCTGCATTAGTAACCAGAGACACAGAAACA
>JBBQZF010000115.1:0-8970 GCA_038208015.1 Gemmatimonadales bacterium | reverse complement strand
GAGACGGCTGCCGAGCTGAGCGCGATGTTCGACGAGCTTGCGCACCTCGCCGAGGCACTTTCGACGCTGGGCCATGCTACGCCAAGGTCAATGGATGCGGTGGCCGCGTATGGCGAGCAGCTTTCTTCAACACTCATGTCTGCGGTTTTCAGGCAGTCGGGCATCGATGCCGAGCATGTCGACGCACGCACCGTGATGGTGACTGACGATTGTTTCATGGCTGCCGAGCCCCAGACTGACCTGATCGCCGAGCGGGCCCGCGAGATCGTGCTCCCGATTCTGCAGTCCAGCAAAGTGCCTGTTATGGGCGGGTTCATCGGATCAAGCACGAGCGGCGTCACGACGACCCTGGGTCGCGGCGGCTCTGACTACAGCGCTTCTCTGCTCGGGGCCGCGCTTCAGGCAGAAGCGATAGAGATCTGGACTGACGTCGACGGAATGCTCACGGCCGATCCGCGGGTTGTAGAGGGCTCGCAACTCATCGAGAAGATAAGGTTCGATGAGGCATCAGAGCTCGCCTCGTTCGGGGCGAAGGTTCTTCACCCGAACACGATTGCTCCGGCCGTACGTCTCGGGATTCCCGTGTTTGTGTTCAACTCGCGCCGTCCGGACGGTGCGGGAACCCGGATCACGTTCGACGCGCCTCATCGCGCAGTAAGTGCCATCGCGGGAAAGTCTGACGTGACCGTGATAAGAGTTACCGCCCCGAGGATGCTGCTCGCTCACGGATTTCTTCGCCGCGTGTTTGAGATCTTCGAGAGGCATCAGACGTCCGTCGATGTTGTCGCGACGTCCGAGGTGTCGGTGTCGGTCACTATCGACGATCCCGCCCACCTCGACGCGCTGCTGGTGGATCTCCGACATCTCGGCGACGTTTCGATCGAGCGGAATCGCGGAATAATCGCGATAGTCGGCGCGGGGATCAGCGATGCGGGCGGCGCGATGGGACGGGCACTGATGGCGCTGGGAGACGTGAAGATCCAGATGATGTCGCTGAGCGCGACCGGAATAAACCTCACAGTGATAGTCGACGCCGAGACCGTGAAGCCGGCGATGCAGCGCCTGCACCGGGAATTCTTCGAGGACGGAGCGAAATGAACGAGCCGGCGATCGCGATGATCGGTGACGGAAAGATGGGGCGCACGATCGGGCAGATGGTGCAGGAGCGCGGCTGGCATCTTACGGCGATGCTCGGTGAGGAGCACAACAGGGGCGGGGAGGGAATCACGCGCCGCGCACTGGGTGATCCCGATGTTGCGATCGAGTTCACCGAGCCCGGCTCCGCCGTTTCCAACATCATGGCCTGCATCCATGAGGGAGTGCCCGTCGTTGTCGGGACCACCGGCTGGTACGATGCGCTTCCGTCAATTGCGGAAGCCGTCAAGGCGGAGGATGCGGCACTGCTGTGGGCGCCGAACTTCTCGGTAGGCGTAACGCTTTTTGTCGAGATTGCGCGGGAGGCGGCGCAGATATTGTCGAAGTCCGAGTTCGCCGCCGCCATGGTCGAGACGCATCACTCCGCAAAGAAGGACGCGCCATCCGGAACGGCGATCGCTATTGCGAAGGCGATGGAAGGCCCCCTCGGCAAGCCACTGCCTGTTACGAGCGTGCGCACCGGCTCCGTGCCGGGCACGCATGACATAATCTTCGATGCGCCGTTCGAGCAGATAAGCATGCGGCACGAGGCGCGTGATCGCCGTGTCTTTGCGGATGGCGCACTCAAGGCAGCGCTTTGGCTGCGCGGGAAGAAGGGAATCTTTACCATGCGCGATGTCCTGGGCTTCCAGGGCAGCGTGCAGGAGGAGGCTAGAAAATGAGGATGCCGCTGGATTCAGGGGGCCGTCACCTGCTGCGCGGCTGTGGGACTGCGCTCGTCACGCCATTCACTGAATCAGGTGAGCTCGACGAGCCTGCGTTGCGATCGCTGATCGACTGGCAGATCGGCGAAGGAATTCATTTTCTCGTGCCTTGCGGCTCAACCGGCGAGGCCGCGACGATGACCCCGGAGGAACACCGGCGTGTCGTCGAGATAACCGTTGAGCAGGCAGATGGGCGCGTGCCTGTCGCTGCAGGTGCAGGATCCAACGACACAAGGAAGGCCGTCTCCCTGTCGAAGCAGATGAAGACTGTTGGAGCGACGCATCTTCTCCACACGTCGCCGATGTACAACAAGCCGCCTCAGCGCGGGATAGTCGCCCACTTCCGGGCGATCGCCGATGCGGTCGACCTGCCCCTGATCGTCTACAACGTACCCGGACGGACGGGCAGCAACATTGAGGCAGCGACCACACTCGAGCTCGCCGAGCACGAGAACATCACGGCGGTAAAGGAAGCGTCGGGGAATCTCGGGCAGATAGCGGAGATAATCCGAAGCCGTCCGGCTGGGTTCACCGTGCTGTCAGGAGATGACGGGTTCACGCTCGCCATCATGGCGGAGGGCGGAGACGGAGTCATCTCGGTAACATCGAACGTTGTGCCGCGACTTGCGTCGCAGATGGTCGAGCGGTTCGATGCGGGGGATTTTGCCGGCGCACGTGAGACGGCGAACCGGCTTGCGGCATGGACGTCGGCTGCGTTCATCGAGTCGAATCCGATCCCGGCGAAGGCCGCCCTTGCGATGATGGGCCGAATGAGAAATGTGCTGCGGCTGCCCCTCGTTCCCCTTGATGAGCGGCACGATGAGGCAGTGCGCAGCGCGATTCGTATAGCCGGAGCGCTCGAGTGACTGACGTCGCATCACTCCGCGAGCGAATAGAGCGTGCACTCTCCGACGCCGCAAGCGGGGCGGATGGGAATGAATCGCGCGAGACGATAGATGACTTGCTCACCGCGCTCGAAGCGGGAGAAGTCCGGGCGGCGGAGCGCGGCGAATCAGGAGAGTGGCAGGCAGTCCCGTGGGTGAAGCGGGGAATTCTTCTCGGATTCCAGACCGGGAAGCTGACAGACCTCTCACCCGAAGGAGGCGCTCCCGGTTTCACGTTCTTCGACAAGGACACTTACCCGCTGAGGGCGCTCACGCTGGCCGACGCAGTCCGCGTGGTTCCCGGCGGATCCTCGATCCGGCGCGGGGCCTATGTCGCTCCGGGCGTGGTGTGCATGCCGCCGATGTACGTGAACGTCGGCGCCTGGGTGGGCTCGGCGACAATGATCGATTCGCACGCACTTGTCGGATCGTGCGCCCAGGTCGGTGAGCGCGTGCACCTGAGCGCCGCGGCCCAGGTCGGCGGCGTGCTCGAGCCGATAAACGCTTCTCCCGTCGTAATAGAGGACGACGTGATAATTGGCGGCAACTGCGGAGTATATGAAGGGACTGTCGTTCGCGCGCGCGCCGTTATCGGAGCCGGTGTCATTCTCACGAGGGGGACGCCGGTGTTCGACCTCGTGAAGGAGCGAGTTTATCGGGGAACGGCGGATTCTCCTCTTGAGATCCCGGAAGATGCGGTGGTTGTTCCCGGCGCGCGGCGCGTTACTTCCAAATGGGGCGAGAGCGAAGGCCTGTCGCTTCAGACACCCGTCATCGTGAAGTATCGCGACGACAAGACTGACAGCGCGACCGCTCTCGAAAGCTGGCTGAGGTGAGCGGTCACGGTGTGATCCGTGTCCCAGGCGACAAATCTATATCCCACCGGGCGCTCATCCTCGGCGCCTTGTCCAGCGGAACATCGCGCGTAAGGGGGGTTCTGCGGTCAGCCGATATCGAGTCAACCGCCTCGGTGCTTCGCGCACTCGGCGTGAAACTGCCGGCCCTCACCGACGATTTCCGGTTTCAAGGCGTCGGACTGCGAGGCCTCGAGGAATCGGCATCAGCTCTGCAGGCGGGAAACAGCGGCACGACCGTGAGACTCATGGCGGGTGTCGTCGCAGCACACGAGTTCAGCTCGCGATTCGAGGGCGATTCGAGCCTGAGCGCCCGGCCCATGAAACGGATCTCTGATCCACTTTCGGCGATGGGGGCGGGGATCGAATTCGAGCGCGATGACGGCCTGCCGATGACGGTCCACGGCGGCGCACTCAAAGGAGTGTCGTGGAACACCCGCGCGGCAAGTGCTCAGACGAAGAGCGCAATCCTGCTCGCGGGCCTCTCGGGCGGTGTCCCGGTCACAGTGAGCGAATCGCGCAAGTCGCGCGACCACACCGAGAGAATGCTTGCATCGATGGGAGCTCCAGTATCGACTGGTGATCTCACCGTCTCGATCTCCCCCGTTGACTCGATCGGTCCCCTCGACATTGAAGTTCCCGGCGACCCGTCCTCGGCCGCCTACTTCATCGCCCTGGCCGTCCTTGGTGCTGGCGAGATTGAGATACCGGGGGTGTGCGTCAATCACAGCAGAATCGGGTTTCTCGACGTGTTGAAGGCGATGGGCGCGGCAATCGAATGCACGGACAAGGTTGCGATCGCTGGTGATTCAGCGGCCACTGTTGTTGCGCGTCCGTCCAGGCTTTCCCAAACAGGCCTCGATCCGGACCTCATCCCCCGCATGATCGACGAGCTTCCCCTGCTTGCGTGTGTGGCCGCGGCGGCGGGAATCGACCTCGAGGTTACCGGAGCCGGTGAGTTGAGAGTCAAGGAGAGTGATCGAATCGCATCGGTAGTGACGAATCTCCGCGCGATTGGGGCAGATGCTGAAGAGCTGCCTGACGGCTTCAGGATCCGCTCGAGGCGCGGTCCGCTGTCCGGACGCGTGTCGACGCGGGGCGATCACCGGATCGCAATGTCGTTCGGTATTCTCGGAGCCCTTCGCGGAAATGAGATCGAGATCGACGATCCTGATTGCGTCCAGGTCTCGTATCCCCGATTTTGGGCCGATCTCGCTGCCCTGACAAGCTGACGACCTCAACCAGGTACGCATGAAGGTTCTGTTTATCGTCACAGCGTACCCGCGGCACGAGGCGGACGTGATAACTCCGTGGATGGGTGAGACGATCCAGCGTCTCATCGCGTCGGGGACTTCCGTGGAAGTCCTCGCGCCGTCGTACAGGGGCTCCCGCACAGCGATGACCGGAGGTGTAAAGGTCCATCGTTTCAGGTACGCACCTTCACGTCTCGAGACGCTGACTCACGACATGCCGGCGATGGAGCGGATCAGGCGGAATCCCGCGTTCACCGCACTGCTGCCGGCGTACATCGCGGCCGGTATCAAGGCGGCGGGCAGAGTTGCGGCTCATGGGAAATTCGACGTCGTCCACGCCTTCTGGCCGATACCTCACGGATTGTTCGGAATCGCCGCGAAGCAGTCGTCGCGTGCCGCCCTCGTCTCGACTTTCTTTTCAGCCGAGCTGATGTGGAAGGGGACGACGCGCCGGGCGATGGCTCCGGTGGTGAGGAAGGTCGTTGAAGCGTCGGACGCGGTGACGGTGATATCGAGTTACACCGGCAAACGTCTTCGCGAGTACGTGCCTGACGCCGCGACGGTGACGATACCCTTCGGCGCGGCCGCCGCCGACGACAGGCAAGCCGCCCTCGGCGACACAAGACGGCCCCGCTCTGCAGGCGATCCGTTCGAGCTTCTGTTCGTCGGCCGGCTCGTCGAAAGGAAAGGCGTCGACGTCCTCATTCGAGCCGCGGCCATCCTTCGTGACGATCCACGGTTGACTATCCGGATCGTCGGTGCAGGTCCGGAGATGGCCTCGCTGGAGAAACAAGTTTCATCGCTCGGACTGAACGATCGTGTCCTTTTCGAGGGGATGGTAAGCGCTGAGGCAATCGTCGGGCATTTCGCGAGGTGCGACGCGCTGGTGCTTCCAGCTGTAGTCACGCCCAGCGGCGACACCGAAGGACTCGGAGTCGTGCTGATCGAGGCGATGGGTTACGGAAAACCGGTAATCGCCAGCGCAGCTGGCGGGATTGTCGATATCGTCAGCGACGGCGAAACCGGACTTCTTGTCGCGCCCGGTGATGCGGACGCGCTTGCCGGCGCGATAAGGCGCGCGATGGACGATCCCGACGAGATGCGCCGTCTGGCCGGGCGCGGGACGGCTTTCGCCGCCCGGGCGTTTGGCTGGAATACTATCGTGACAGCGCTGTCGGCCGTGTACGAATCCGCTGTTGCGGCCCGGAGTGGGAGCTAAGACCTTTCCTGCACCGGGCGGGACTACCCTGCGCCGGCAGAAGCTGTAAATCGTCGAAAAGCAAAACTATGGTCCCGCGAGACCTCACACCTTTGCACGCCACGTGAGCCCACCGAAACAGACTCCGCGAAAGCAGAAATCCACTCCATCACCGCGCCCTGCGATGACCGCGAGGGCGCCTGAAGCCGAGCTCGACGTTTCGTTCCGCACGGCGCTCGGGATCTTCGTCGCGCTCGGCGTCGTGTTTTTCTTTCCTGCCTTCCTGCCCGGACAGGGAATTTTTGGCACCGATTATCTCGCCGGCAGCTACCAGTTCATGGAGTTCCTCTCGAACCAGCTGCGCTCGGGAGAGATGCCGAAGTGGGTGCCTTATGTGTACGGCGGCGTTCCGCTGCATGCGAACCCGGGGAGCACCTACTACCCGACCCGCCTGGCGCTGATGTGGCTGCTGCCCGACTCGCGCGTGTTCCCCGCGCTTCTGATGTCGCAGCTGATCATCGGTGGGAGCGGAATGTATCTGCTCGCGCGGGAGCTCGGCGCTCGCACCTGGATATCGTTTCTGGCCGGCCTCGCGTTCATGTTCACCGGCATCACGATGTCGGGGCTTTACAGCGGTCACGATGGAAGGATCATCGTTGCCACGTTCGCGCCGCTCGCTTTCTTCTTCATTCATCGCGGAATGAGGACCGGCTTGTTCTCGTCGTTCGCGGGACTGGCTGCAACGCTTGGCTTCACACTCCTGTCCTTCCAGATACAGAGCAACTACTACCTGCTGCTCGGAGGCGCATTCTGGACCCTGTTCTGCGCCTGGCAGTTCAGGGAAGCCGGAAGACTTCAGGTAGCGAGGCGCATGATGCGCGCGCTGCTCGCGGTGGCGTTCGCGTTCGCGCTTTCGGCAGTGAACTTCCTGCCGTTCCTCGACTATGTCGCGGAATCACCGCGCGGTGCCGAAGGGGGAAGGGGATACGAATATTCGACCTCATTCTCGATGCCTCCGGCGGAAACAATCGGGCTCGCAATACCGGAGCAACAGGGAGTGCTCGCCACATATCACGGTAAAAGCTTCTTCAAGCAGCACACCGAATATGTCGGCGCCTTCGTCATCGCGATGCTCCTGCTCGGCGTCGTTTTCACGAGACGCAGTCGCTACTGGATATTCTTTGCAGTGACGACGTTGGTTGCGCTGAGCATGTCGTACGGCGGGTATACGCCGATCTACAGGATCTATTACGCCCTCCTGCCCGGAGTCGACAAGTTCCGGGCTCCGTCGATCTCCCTGTTCATGGTGTCGATGTCTCTTGTGGTCATGGCTGCGCTGACGCTCGAGGCGTTAGCCAGGATCAGGGAGCAGGCTTCCGAAGTGTCTCGCGCTGTTCGCAGGACGGGCAAGACGGCTGGCAAGGAGAGGTCGGAACTCGATCTTGTCGGACTTTCGGCGCTCGTTCTGGCGGGACTGGCAGTGCTCCTGCTTTTCGTTTCGCAAGTGATTTCCTCCGAGGTCAACGAATCCACGGGGTGGCTCAGGTTCGGCCTGTTCCTTGGATTCACGTCGATTCTCATCTGGGCCTGGGTGACCGAAAGACTGCCATCGCGCATACTTGCCATGGCTCTTTGCGTCGTGACGCTTGTCGACATGTGGGTCGTGACGCGCCAGTTTTTCCAGATAGTGCCTCCGCCGGAGGAGGTTTACGCGCCGGACGACATAGTGCAGTACCTGCGCGCGGAGCGCGATTCGAGCAGGATCTGGGTTTTCCCGTTTGGCGGACCGGCCGTTTATCGCGGCGTCGAGCAGGTCGGCGACAACAGGATCCCGCTGCGCAACTACCTGATGCACTTCGGCATCGAGCAGGCGGGCGGCGAGCACGGGAATCAGCTTGACCGGTGGAACAAGTACGCTGGCGCCGGAGAGAAGGTCTACGTCGACTGGCACAATTTCCTCAACAGCGCGCACTTCAGGAGCGCTGCAAACGTCCGCTACATAATCAGCGGAGTTGACCTTGGAATACCGGCGGGTGATTCTGCCGCGATCCACATGGAGGAGGTGTACCGGGGCCCGAGCGCAATTGTCTACCGGAACAACCTCGTGCTGCCACGGGCGTATCTCGTTCCGCGCGTGGAGGTAATCGCCGACACTGACAGCGCGCTCGCTTTCATGAATTCGCCGGCGTGGAATCCGCGCGAGGTTGCCGTGATCGACAGGCCGCTCGGTGTTACACTGCCCGGTGCCCCTCTCGAGCAGGCTGCGGTGATAACCGAGCGCAAGCCGAATCGGGTTGTCGTCCGCACCAACACGAACCGGCCCGCGCTTCTCGTTCTTTCGGACGTCTACGCCCACGGATGGAAAGCGTACCTCGATGACAACGCCACGCCAATCGTGATCACCAACGTCGCATTCAGGGGCGTTCCCGTAGACGTGGGTGAGCACACAGTGCGGTTCGAGTTCGACCCTGACGAACTCAGGACAGGCAGGATGATCAGCGCGGTTCTCGCGCTCCTTCTGATCGGGTATGGCATCTGGTATGTCGTCTCGGCCCGGCGCAAGCCGCGTGAGGAGGAGGAAGCGGCGTGAGTGCCCGGCCGAAGTTCGCCGTCATCGTTCCCGCCTACAACGAGGCGGAGAATATCGGACCGTTGTTCGACGCGCTCGAAGCCACGCTCACCAGGCATTCTCTCGATGGCGAGGTGATTCTCGTCGATGACGGCTCGACCGACGATACCTGGCCGCGCGCTGTCGCGGCTGCCGAGCGCCACGGGCCGCGCTTCAAGGTTGCGCGCCACAGGCGGAACCTGGGCAAGACAGAGGCGATGGTCACCGGCGCGCGTGCATCTGAAGCTGAAGTCTTCATAGTGTTCGACGCGGACCTCCAGCATTCGACCGAAGAGATTCCCCGCTTCATGGAG
>JBBQZF010000114.1:0-9001 GCA_038208015.1 Gemmatimonadales bacterium | reverse complement strand
GGAGCGGGAGCAATCGTTCAGGGTGAGGTCGCACGCATCGGAAAACGGCTGCATGTCTCAGTTCAACTCACGGGTGTCGCTGACGGCGCAGTGTTGTGGTCGAAGGAATACGATCGGCCGGTCAACGAGGCATTCGCTGTTCAGCAGGATGTCTCCGTGTCGATCCTGCGCGCGCTCGATCCCGGAGGGATCGGATCGAGCCGGGCCATCCAGGCACGGCGGCCCACCTACGACAGCGATGCGTACGAGATGTACCTGAAGGGACGCCTGAGCTGGAGTCAGCGAAACGAGGGCGCGCTGGAGCAGGCACTGGCCTATTTTGGCGGTGCACTCGACAGGGACCCGGGGTTTGCGCTTGCGCACTCCGGAATGGCCGCCGCCTACCTGAGCATGTCGAACTTCGGCTACATGCCGCCCGAGGTCGCGCTTGCACGCGCGGATGTCGCCTCTGCGCGCGCAATAGCGCTCGACTCGTCAAGCGTCGACGCCGCTGCGGTGCGCGGTTACCTGCTCGCGTCGCTGAGGAGGTACGCGGAGTCGGAGGCAGAGTTCGAGCGTGCGACTCGGCTGAATCCACGTTATCCGTGGACCCACCACTACTACGCGCTTCTCCTCATGATGCTTGGCCGCGAGGACGAGGCGACGACGCGGATTCGTAGCGCACTCAGGCTCGATCCGCTTTCCCAGCCGGCGAACGCGACTCTCGGGATTCTTTTCGGGATGCACGGAATGCACGCACAAGCGCGTGCCCAGTACGAGCACGCGATGTCGTTGTCCCCGGACTTCCCACTTACGCGCCAATTTTTCGGGGCCCTTGTAGCGCACGAGGGACGCTACAACGAGGCGATCGAGCTACTCGAGCCGGCCGTCAGGTCGGCGCCCGATTTCCCGGGGATACGCGCGACCCTGGCCTACGCATACAGCCGCGCGGGCCGCACCGCTGATGCCAGGCGCCTCACCGCCGAACTGCGGGCGTCGGTGAAGGATGAGCGGGCAAGAGTAAATCTCGCGCTCGGTCATGCCCTGCTCGGGAACCCCGATACCGCGTTCGCGATGCTTGAGACAGCGCGCTGGGACGTTCCGACACTGATCGAGCTTCGCGCCAATCCCCTGCTCTCCGGTTTACGCGCAGACCCGAGGTACCGGATGCTCCTGGCAAAGCACGGGTTGAAGCCGTGATTGCTCCGTGATCGGAGATGTGTCAGCGCACGTAACCCACTACCTGCCCTCGATCGTTGATTCCGTTTGCGTAGGTCGAGACCGCGCCCGGCAGTGTTCCAAGTTTCCTGACAGTGCCGTTATCGGCTCATTCCAATGACATCCCTGCTCGAGGACTCCGGCTGAAGGGCTACGGCAAATCAGATTACGGAGATCGGGAAGCTCGCGCCGACACCCATTGCGGCGCCGCTCACGTGAACGACGCCAACTACGTGTCCGATCACCCGCACCGTCCTGCTGCCCGTCGGCTCCAGGGAAAAGAGGTATCCGAGCATCTCGCTTGGCGTTTCTTTTGGGGGGCCGGACATGATATTCAGGCGCCAGTCAACGGTTCCAGTATTCACAATGGTCCCCGCCTGATTCCTTACGGCGGCCGCCAGCACCACCGTGTCTCCGAGCTGAACGGATGCGGCGCGTGCGCCCGATAACGTCGTTATCTCGATCGTATATCGCTCGGGAGCTGGAGGTGCCGGCTCGAAGGGCAGATCCGGCCTGCCGTCGCACCCGGCGACCGCCAGCAGGGCGAGGAGTGGAGTCAGTCGGTAGGAAGTTGAGTTCACCAGGCCGTCCCCACGACTTCGCCGCGGTTATTTATCGCTTTCGCGCTGCCCCCCGTCCTTCCGCGAGGGAGTGGGATGCTGACAGTCGCACCCTCTGCAGTCCATACAATCGGCAGTCCGCTCGCCCTGAGTGTCCCTGCGACGTCGCCACGATTGTTGATGTCCGACGCGCCGACACCAGGCAGTCTCTCCGGCACGGCCGCCTCGCGCGTTCTCATTCTCACGGCACCTGCGGGCTCGTTCCCCGCAGCCAAGCCATCGTCGTTAAGAGCGACGAGGTCGAGCGCGCATCCCGACGGGCAAGTCGCTATCTCGACCGGCGCCGCGTCCGCCCGCCAGACAATCCATGCCTGCGGAACACACCCCATTCCGTACAGTTCATTGCCGCTCCACCCGAGGATCTCGCCGGCGTCGTTGATTGCAGTGGGCACCGTGCACTCCGCATCGGTCGGGGCAAGCATGTAGAATCCGCTGCCTGGCTGAAAGCGGAATGGACCTGCCCCGCTCCATCCCCAGCTCGATCCCACGATCGTGCCGGCGTTGTTTATCCCTGTCACAAACATGTTGTCGCTGCCCAGCGCCTGGGGAACCGAATTCACGGCAGCTGTAAACGCCCGGAAGTGGTTTCCAGTGGAGGCCTATTGATTTCCGATGACTGTGCCCGACGAGTTGATACCGGCGACCACCACTGCGTCGGCAGGTTCGTTGAGCAGCCCGAGGCGGCGCAGACCCGCAGCCTCGGACCAGATGAAGCCCTCAACCCATTTCCCACGCTCGTCAATGATCAACCCGGTGACTTCGCCTGAGTCGTTGATGTCGGCCACGCTGAGGCGGAAACCCACGGGAGCAGGTATTTCGCGCGCTCCGCGATCCGGTGACCAGATGAATACCGGACTCGATTGTGTGACGGGTCCGCGCGCGGTATCTGGTGGAAGCTGGCCCGGCTGCTGGGGCCGGTCAGAGGCATCGTTTGAGCCCGGTCCGGCAACGCGATCACTCGCGCAACCGCCAAGTGCGAACGCCAGGGCAGCCACGGCCGTCGTCATCTGATTACGAGTTTTCAGCATTCAGTTTCAATCCCCGTTGGCGTTCCCAGTTGGTGCGAGGTACCCTCTAATGCTCATACACGGTCGCCACCGGAATCGGCTCATGGAGATACGCCGTAACGATCGAAGCAGTCCCAGCGGTCATCGGGCCGCCATTTTATCGCGAGAGTACCAGCGCTTGCCCGACGCTATTGATATCCAGGGCGACGCTGACGGGCGCTCCCGCGAGCCCGGGCAGGATCGTCAGTCCGGCGTCGCTCGGCGACTGGAATACGAGATCGTCGAGTCGACCATCGATGCCAGCGGGGCCGCGAAGAGCGTGAAGGTCAAAAGATCATCCCTACTACCTGTCCGTGTCGGTTCATCGCACGCGGCTGAACCAACCTGTGCGTCGACGGCGCGCGGATGATGGTCACCGATCCCGACGGCTTGAAGAGGAATCCGTCCTGGCCGTTCAGCGCCAGGATGGTGCCGTCGTCATTCAGGCCGGCGACACCTGGCGCATACCCCGCATGAGGTATGTCGAGATACTCGATTCCCTTACTGCGCGACCATTTGAACACGCGGGTTTCATCGCGCGGGCCTTTTGTCACCGAACCGACCGCGATTCCCTGAGCGTTGACCGAGGCAAGGTGTGCGAAGCAATCCCCCTCGCCCTGACAGTCGTAAGCAACAGTACGCTTTCCGGATTGGTCCCACATGACAGCGTCAGAGGTGCCACCCCACCCGTAAATTACGTTGCCATCGTAGCCTGCGGATTCGCCAACCTCGTTCACGTCCCACACGCCACCGCCCGCCTCACTGACCGCTGGCAAAATGTCGAGGCGCCGGGACCCCAGGTCCAAACGGAAGGGGGCGACAGTGCCGACTCTAGCAGGCACCAGCAGAGCATTGCCAAAAATTTGTCCGGACTCGATTCCAATGACGTTCAGAGATGGTAGTGGGACGCCGAGCGGCTGTAGCCCTTCCCTTTCATTCCAAAGGAAAACTTCGCGCGCGCTTCCCCCTCCCCACTCCATGAGCCCGACCACGTCGCCCGCGTTATTGATCCCTCTCCCTTGGACGTTCACTCCATCAGGCCCAACGATAAAGGTGAACCCGCGCTCCGCGGACCAGGTGAAGCCGCGATAGATCGGGCGGCCGGGGGCTGAGGCATCCATGATCACGGTGCCGGCAACCTCGCCATCATCATTGATACCATGGGCACTCACGAGCAGGACACCTGGTGGGTTGGGCAGGATCGTGAACCCCGTCTCTTCACTCCACACGAACGATCGCCGATTGTCACCGGACGGTGCCCCCGGCGGGGCAGGTGGTGGCGCTTGGGGCGCCGGTGTCTCCGGGGACGCAGGTGTCGTCAATTCCACCAGAGGTTCGGTGGGGAGACCGTCTCTCGCGCAGCCAGCCACCACGGCCAGCCCAGCAAACATCGCCGCAGCGAGGCGGCGCAAATTGGATTTCAGTCTCATCTTGGGCCTCTGAATGAAGTCTTCAAACCCAATAACACGGTTTCAGGCCAAAGCGGCTCAAATTTCCATGGATCTGATCATCCAGTACGATCGGGATAGGGGTGGCGACTGATCGCTACTCCCTCCCACACCATCGGACATGCGGGTCCGCATCGCTCCCCCTGACCCATTGCCACGAGACGTGAGAGGTCCGAACTTCCCCCGATGGTTCCCTCCCCTTCATCCGATCGTCAGGCTCACACAGGGGAATCGCGAGGAGTTGAGAGTGGCCCCCAGGCCTGACACCCCGCACCGACCCGGGGAGAGTTACCCGGTTACTCGCTGATCTCGAGCGCGGTGACGACGCCGCGCTCGATGCGCTGTTGCCGATCGTGTACGACGAGCTGCGCCACCTCGCGCACCGGCACCGCGCAAGATGGGACGGGGATGCAACCATGGACACAACCGCCATCGTCCACGAGGCGTACCTGAAGCTGGCCGGGGCGTCCCATCTGGGAGCGGGTTCGCGAGTTCATTTCATGAGGGTCGCATCGCGAGCGATGCGCCACATTCTTTCCAACTATGCCCGCGATCGGAGGACAGCGAAGCGCGGCGGCTATGCCGCGCACGTTCCGCTCGAAATACTCGACGGGTCGGTGGCAGCGGGATTGTCCCACGCGCAGTCAGAGACGCTCGACGCGCTCGATGAAGCATTGAAGCAGCTGGAGCTGGTCGACAAGCGCCTGAGCGCGGTCATTGAATGCCGCTTCTTCGGCGTCAGGCTCGAGGCGCTCGGGAAACCTGGCTTGCGAGCCGGGACGCAGGAGTTGCCCGCATAACGCCCGGATAGTGGCACGCTCCCAACATCGGGGAGCTCCACGCTCCAGGCGAGCCCGCTCAATCGGAAGCTGCGGACAGTAGATCTCGAATATCGTGTTGGTTATTGGAAGATCGAAGCGGAACCGGCCGTCCTTGCCCGCTCGTACACCTTGTCGCCAACCAGAGTTGTGAACAATGCGCTCGACAGGCAGAGGTTCTCTTCCCGGGCGCGTGCGCCGCTGAAGAAGCCGCCGCCCGGATGAACGCCGGACATTGATGCCGAGAGGTTGAGCCGAAGGCCATGTTGAGCTCGATTAAATCGCGCGTTGCCCCAGCGAAGTTCACTGGCGAGCAGGAAATAAGTGCATGAGCCGTTTTGCGACCTTTCTGTGTTATAGAGCGCAGAGGTAGCCTCGCGAGACTCGCTCCTTGGCACACTCATCCTTTGCATACAATGGAGAACCCATGTCTTCCAGCACCCGATTCCCGACTCGATGGCTCCTGAGTTTGGGAGCCGCCTTCACGATCACAACAGCGTGTTCACCTGCGGACCAGGTGGCGCCGAGCGCCACCGGCGCGACGTCTGCCACCGATCTCGCGCCGGCTGCCGCGCGCCTCGGCCCCGACGTGTCCAAGGGACTCGCATCACTGCGCAACGCCACCGCGCGGTTTCACAATGTTGACGCCGCTATGGCCAGCGGGTACGCTAATCCCGCCGGTCTTCCGTGCGTATCCAGCCCGATGGGGACGATGGGCGTACATGTCGTGAAGGCATCATTACTGAACCAGGCTGTGGTACCGGACGAGCCGGAGCTCCTGCTTTACCTTCCGAAGGCGAATGGCGGATTCAAGCTCGTCGGCGTCGAATACCTGGTGCCGGTGCTGGTGCGCAACAACGCGACCAACGTCGTGACTCCCTGGTTTGAGATGACTCTGTGGGGCGATGGCTACACCCAGATCACCCAGCGGCCTTCTGTGTTTGGCGAGGCGTTCGAGGGGCCCATGCCCGGGCATGATCCGGGGATGCCATGGCACTACGACAAGCACGTGTGGGTCTGGGAAACGAATCCCAGCGGGATGTTCAGCCAGTGGAATCCGTCCATCAGCTGCCCCTGACGGACGAGCCGCTCTGTCGTCCTGAGCATCGCTCAGGACGCCAGGGTGTTCGACGCGAAGGCTGGAAGCGAGCGATAATCTTCGCGCCAGGGGTGAACTTCGAGGCGTCTGCCGAAGTAGTGGCGCCGCCTGTCGTCACTGCGCCGGTTGCGGGAAGTACTTTTGCCTGGACGGACTCTGGCAGCCTGGGGCGGAGTGCTCCTACGGATCCGGATCGATTCGAGGTATGCCTGAACTGCTGGGAGAACTCGCTTGATGACGCGCGCTACTCCGTCTCGGGAAGTGCGCGAGAGTTCAAGATCGCGCCCCGCGCTCTGATGGATTACGGCACCGGCGCTATCGTCGCTGTCTACGCCTTCAATAGCAATTTTCTGAAGTCGGCTGGCTCACCTGAGGTCACCTCAAATGTTCTGTTCATGGCCAGGTCGATGGTATCAAAGGAACCGGTTGTCTTTGGAAGGTGAGAAAAATCTCTGAGAAGAAGAGTGAGACGGTTATTCACCAGTGAGGCCAGACGATCTCATCTTACACCTTCTTCCTGGTGGTGGCCAACCTGTCCAATGCAAATATGATGGCAATGCCGGCCAGGGCCAAAGCAATGGCCAGGCCGAGTTGTGCTGGTTGCCCTGTAAGTTCGGTATACATTCGAGGCCATACGTTTTCTTCCACCAGTGGTACGATCTCCTCGTCTACTTCTCCGGCGTGTTTGGTAAAGGTTTCGAGCACATTTTTCCAGGGCCATATTTTATTCAGCGATCCGAGCAAAAATCCACTTAACAAAGCAATGGTTATGTCGTGATAACGGTCGAACATCCACTTCAGCAGGTGGCTAAAACTCAGCAAACCAATTATACAGCCGGCGGCAAAGATGAAAAGGGTGTTGATGTCGCGGTCGCTGATAGCGCCCAGAACAGTGAGATACGAACCCATGAGAAGCAGGATGAAACTGCCCGAAATACCCGGAAGAATCATGGCGCAAATGGCGAGCATTCCCGAAATGAAAATGTACCACTGGGCGTCGGGATTGCTCACCGGAGGCAATTCCGTGATCAGATAAGCGATGATAGCACCCGCGACAAAAGCGACAATGCGGAGGCCGTTCCAGGTTTTTACTTTTTTTGCGACAAGCGGAATACTGGCCAGCACAAGTCCGAAAAAGAATGACCAGACTGCAATGGGCTCCGATTTGAGCAACCCTGTGATTAATGTGGCGAGGGTCAGAATGCTGAGGACAATTCCGGCGAGCAAAGCCACGAGAAAATTCCCGTTGATTTGTCTCCAGAAAGGACCAATACCTTTTTTAAAGAGCGTTTGAAGGGCCGCGATGTTGATGCAACTGATGGTGTTGATCAGTTCTTCGTAAATGCCTGATATAAAAGCGATCGTACCTCCGGATACGCCGGGAATCACATCAGCGACTCCCATAGCGACTCCCTTCAGGGAAATGACGAGATAATCCCGAATTGATCGCATCAGTTAACGGCGGCCTCCGCGCGTCTTTGCCATACGGACGGTTTTTTCATGGTGTGGGTTATCAGGGTCGGAGGGGAGCGGCGATTTCTTCCGGAAGGAAGTCAACAAAAGTGTCACCCCGCAAACCAATCCGCTGGGTTTCCGAAGGAATTACGTCAAAAGGCGCGATGTTTCCCAGGTTCACATTGGCACCGATGAGTTTAATGAACCAAACCTCTTGCGGTTTTTGCGGTGTACCGCCATTGCCAGTCCCTCTCGGCCAATGGGATCCTTCTGGCAAGGGCGTCCGGGGTACCTGCGAGAGAAGCCCGCCAGACGTGCTGGCGGGCCCCTCGTTCACATCGGACCGCGATGAATGCTACTCGTCGATGACGTCTATCGAGTCGAAAGACGCCGGAACCGGCACCGCGATCGGATCCGACATGTTGTAATCGTCTGACTCCATCGGAATCACCTTGCTCGGCTCGGCCGGACGCTCCTGACCTTCAGGAATGTTCGTTATCGCCAGCACGATGCGGCGCTGGATCGGATCCACCTCGAGCACGCGCACTCCAACCTTCTGACCTTCCCACGAGATATCCGCAGGACTGTCAACCGGGTTGCCGAAGTTCAGCTGGCTGACCGGAACGAAGCCTTCGATATCGTCGCCGATATCCACGACGACGCCCTTGTCCATCAGGCGAACCACTGAGCCCTCGAGCTCGGTTCCGACCGGGTAGGTCTCGCCGATCTTGAGCCACGGATCATCCTGCGCCTGCTTCAGTCCAAGCGAGATGCGCTTGTTGTCGGCGTCGATGTTGAGGATCACGACGTCAACCGCATCACCCTTCTTTACGACTTCCGAAGGGTGCTGCACGCGCTTGGTCCACGACATGTCGGAGATGTGAATCAGGCCGTCGATGCCGGGCTCGATCTCCACAAACGCGCCGAAGCTGGTAAGGTTGCGGACCTTTCCGTTGAGACGCGTGGCGACCGGATACTTCTGCGGCAGCATCATCCACGGATCCTGCTCCGTCTGCTTCATGCCGAGGGAGATCTTCTCCTCGTTCGGATCGACCTTGAGCACCACTGCCTCGATCGCCTCTCCAATCGAAACGAGCTTCGACGGATGACGAACGTTGCGGGTCCAGCTCATCTCGCTGATATGCACGAGGCCTTCGATGCCTGGCTCGAGCTCGATGAACGCGCCGTAGTTGGTGATCGAGACAACCTTGCCCGAAACCCGCGTGCCGACCGGATACTTCTCGGCGACATCCTTCCACGGATAGCTCTGGAGCTGCTTGAGACCGAGCGAGATGCGCTCCCTCTCCCAGTCGATATC
>JBBQZF010000113.1:0-9080 GCA_038208015.1 Gemmatimonadales bacterium | reverse complement strand
AGGTACTCCTGTGAGTCTGTGCGTGCGCTTTATCCGCCCCGATCCGCTCAATCCGCGAAACGTAAAATTGCAGTTACCGCCGTTGATTGTACTCGTGCAGGAATGAACCGCAGGAGGCATTACTGAAGCTCGCCATAAGAGTTCTGATCCTGTGCCTCTTTGTTTCATCGCCGGGGGGCGCCCAGACTCAGGACACGCTCTATACCGACCGCCCACTTTTCACCTCGGGTGATGCGTGGCTGGCGGGAGGGTTCGTCGCCGCTTCAGCGATCGCTGCTCCGCTCGATGAGTGGATGATGAAGGAGCTGCAGGTCGAAAGCCGGCAGGCCAACCGGTTTCTCCAGAAGACCGCGACAGCGGCGCGTGTCTGGGGTAACCCGGGAACGCTGGTCGCCGGTGGTGGCCTCTACCTCATGGGCACGGCCACCGGCAACCGCCGGATGCAGGACCTCGGTCTTCACTCGAGTGGCGCTGTGATCCTTGCAAACGTCGTCACCGTGGGAATGAAGATGGTAGCTGGAAGGACGCGCCCATACGTCGACAGCACTGATGCGCGGGACTTCCAGCTGCTGCGCGGTTTGCGGGACGGTGACTACCGGTCGTTCCCGTCAGGCCATTCCACCGCGGCATTTGCCTTCGCGTCAGTAGTTACCGCGGAAACGAGCCACTGGTGGCCGGGGGCGCGCTGGCCGGTGGGCATCCTGACGTATGGAACAGCCGCGCTGACAGGTGCCTCGCGCATCTACAACCACGATCACTGGGCAACTGACGTAGTGGTCGGAGCCGCGGTGGGAACGATCACGGGGCTTAAGCTTTTCAGGTACCAGCATTCACATCCGGATAATCGCATAGACAACACGTTTCTCCGGGCTGGACTTCAGTCCACAGGCGGAAAGTGGAACGTGCTGCTCTCAGTGGCGCCGAGATAATTGCAGCAGAACGGCCTTTTCATCATCGCGGAGATCGGCGGAGCCGCTGGCACGATCATACGCGAGATAAACCGGAAGTATGATCCGCGTCTCGCGCGTTATAAGGCGCCTCATGTGACCATCACCGGGTCGTCGGGAGTGGGTCCGATGCCGGCATCGGTCACGAAGTCAGAGCTGTGGGACAAGCTCGCCCCAATCACTTCGAGCACGCCCGTTCTGTCGCTCGATCTCGGACTTCCGCTGCGATTCATGCAGAGCGACATAATCGTGCTGCCGCTCGATCCTCATGGTCCGCTGCGCATCCTCCACCACCGGATTGCGACATCCGGTCTTCCGTTCCAGCGCGCCCGCTTCACCTTCAGCCCGCACTGTACGCTAAGCCTTTATCCGACATTGACGCGTGAGGCGGAGCGGGAATTGATGGCAGTACGAGTTCGGGCACCGGTGATCATCGAGAGCATCACTGTCTACCAGACGCTCGATCCCCAACCCTCGAAAATGTTGTTGAGGTTACCGCTGGCGGAAAGCGCCGAAAATGCAAAAGGCATCTGACCGTATCTCCCGAGTTCTCCGCGGTGAATGAGCAGTGCCCCCGTCCTGCCTGTTATTTTCTCCCCATGAGATTCTCAACTTTTCCGATCATTTTCCTGCTTCCGGCATGCGCCCCGGCAACTCCGGTCGCTGAAGCCCCCGAGACGTCCCCGGCGAGGACCGTTGCCGCCGCACCGGGCGAGACACGGTTCAAGTCGATCCGCCAGATAACATTCAGCGGAGAAAACGCCGAGGCGTACTTCAGTCCCGACGGGCAGTGGATCACGCTCCAGAGCACGCGGGACGGACGAGCATGCGACCAGCAGTACGTAATGCGCGCGGATGGAACAGGGTTGCGGCAGATCTCGGATGGTCGCGGAAAGACAACCTGCGGCTGGTTCTTCCCGGGTGGCGAGAAGCTCTTTTTCGCATCGACGACCGCGCACGACGAGAGCTGCCCGGCGAAACCCGACCCGTCGAGCGGATACGTGTGGCCGCTCGACAGATACGACATCTACACAGTGAATCGCGATGGCACCGACCTCAAGCGTCTGACCCACAACAATGTCTATACGGCCGAGGGGATCCTCTCGCCCGACGGAAAGAAGATCGTGTTCACGTCGCTGAAAGACGGCGACCTCGAGATATATACGATGAACGCCGACGGCACCGGTGAGCGACGGCTCACTCACACGCCTGGCTACGATGGTGGAGCATGGTGGTCACCGGATGGGACGCAAATCGTCTATCGCGCAAATCACCCGATCGATTCCGCAGAGCTCGCGACTTACCGTGGCCTGCTCGCGCAGGGGCTCGTCAGGCCGAGCAGGGTGGAGCTCTGGCTCATGAACGCCGACGGATCGAACCAGCGCCAGATCACGCGACTCGGCGGCGCGAACTTCGGGCCTTCATGGACGCCGGATGGAAAGAGGATCGTATTCTCGTCGAACTTCAAGAATCCCCGCAGCGGAAACTTCGATCTCTACCTGATCGATACCGATGGAAACAATCTCGAGCAGGTAACCTTCGACGAGACGTTCGACGGATTCCCGATGTTCAGCCCCGATGGGAAGAGCCTGATCTGGGCATCGAACAGGTACGCAAGCACACCGGGCGAGACGAACCTGTTCATAGCCGAGTGGCAGTAACGCCGGCTAGAACGCGATACTGAGCCCTGCGCTGATCGTGCGGCCGGGGAGGATCGTGATGTTGTCTGGCTCGTTCTTCTGCTGGTCGAGGAGATTCTCACCGTCGAGAGTGAGCGTCATTCCGCGAGTGAGGCCGACACCGGCGCGGCCACCGAGGCGCGTCACTCCGTCGTATTTCTTCCAGTAGGAGCGCAGCTCGGACCCGACTATCGCAACAGTGCCGGTTGTGCCGGTTGTGGCGCGCAGCAGGGCGAGGCGGTCGTAGTTTACCCAGTCCGACGCCCGGGCAAGCGTTGAAGAGGCGAACCAACGGCCCTGCGAGAATGACGCATTGAGGCCGATCGTTCGTGAAGGAACCTCGAGCATTCTGTCGCCGGGGCGAAGATCTCCGGTATAACTCGGTGACAGCTCATCCACCCTGCTGTTCACGAGTGACAATGTTGCGCCGAGACTCCACGGTCCTTTGTCGACGGACCCCTGAAGCTCCCAGCCGGCGTTCGACACATCGCCGACATTCTGAAGCTGATACAAGGTATGGATCCGCGTCGAGGTTCCCGATGTGCGGAATGCGATGCTTACCGGTTGCACGAGTCCCGAAGCTTTCTGATCGAATCTCGTAGCGCGAAGCACAACCGACCTGCCGATATGGGCATCAGCGCCGAATTCCATCCCCGCCTGCTCTTCCGGCTTGAGATCCGAGCCGCGCCTCGATCCGCGAAGGCCGAGCAGAACCCCCGACCATGAGGATGCCTGCACGGGCCTGATGGCTTTTCCATAAGCAGAGCGGAGCTTGATCGTCGCCGGTCCAACTTCTCTCACGGCTGTGGCTCCAAGCATCGGCAATGCTGCCAGCTCTCCCAGGCCTGTCGGGCTGGTGTTCCGCTCGACACGCAGGCCGCCCGTGGCGAAAAGCGCATCCCTCACGCTGCCTCCAATCTGCGCGACCAGTCCGGTATTGCTGCGCACTTCGTTCATGCTCCACGGGTTCACGCCCTGCACCGGACCCTCCGGCATATTTCGCATCGTGGTGCGGTCCCTCACCACCGAATGCTCGATGCCAAGAGTTACGGTCGCAGCCGTACCCGACGGATCACCGAAGCGGCCGATACTGCTTCCTTTCAATGTTGCACGCACGGCATTGCCTGTTGCCGCATGCAGCGCGGAGTCGATAGCGGATGGATACTCGTCGTCAATCCTCGCCGCGCTGCGCAGCGAATAACCATCCACCCCCGCTGTTGCTGAATGTGTCCACCGCTCACCAGGCGTGATCGTCGCTGTCCCGCCGACGGTGAACTGGCGGACTGACTGAGTGCTGTTCGAGTCCGCGGTATTTCCCACGGACAGATACTGGAGCGGGCTCGATGGCGAGCGGGAGTCGTGGCCGAAAAGCCTGAAAGTGCTCGTCAGCACGCTGCGCGAGCCGATTCGCCTGACGCTCCCGTTGGCGGTGAGATGCTGGCTGAACGCGCCTGGAATGAAAGCGCCGATTCTCGAAGCAGACGCACCAAGCCGTGCCGACTGTGTGTTGCTGCCGTGGCGCAGCGTCGCTGCATGGCTCTGAGCGAGAACGCTCGATGCCGAGTAGTCGCTGGCGATCGTTCCGCCACGGGACCTCAGGTCTGCGCGTGCCCCGCCGTTGTCGGTCCCCTCATGCCGGGTCACGATGTTCATGACTCCGCTTATCGCATTCGCTCCGTGGAGTGCAGCGCCCTGGGGGCCGCGGATGACTTCGATGCGCGAGACTGCATCAGGATCGAGGTGTGTTACGAGAAGTGAGTTCGCGACCTCGATTCCATCAACGTAGACCTTGGGGTAGCTCACGCCGAACGAGCTGGCTCCGCGAATGCTTCCATATCGGGCGAGCAGGCTCAGCGGGGACTGCTCCCACATCCATATGCCGGGGACTGCTCCGTCCAGCGATCCCGAAAGCGAAGCAGAACCGCGCTCGGACACTCTTTCACCGTTCACGACGCTCATCGCCGACGGTGTCGAGCGATCGAGAAGCTCCGACGTGTTTCCCGTCACCACGACTCTTTCGAGCAGGCCGACCCGGCCGATTATCGGGGCTGCCGTGGCTTCCTCATCAGGGCTTGTTGAGTGCCGGTCAGACGCGAGAGCTATCTGATCGCCGCCAACCACAACCGGCCTGACGCCGGCGTCACGAATGAGATCAGCGAGGATCTGAGCCACAGTTGCCGATTCATAGGCAAGACACACGCTGCGGGAGAGTGGAAGAAGGTCTGCCGCGTATGAAAGGCGGATTCGAGCAGTCTCGGCGAGCATGTCGAGCGCTTCGCGAAGCGGAAGCGTGCCTGCCCTGAGAGATATCCTGCGAGCGAGAAGCTTGTGCTGATTCGCGTCCGCATCAACGGCAAAAGCGTGGCTGGACGGGGCACATGAGGCCTGTGCGCCGGCCGTCACCGGGCTGGTGAGATGCAGTGCGGCGAGGGCGAATGTTCCCGCGCCCGCTGCGCGAATGATTGCTCGCATTTATTCCGTCAGTTTTACCTCGATCGCATACCTCCCGCACGGGGAAGCACTACCGCCGTATCTCCGCGCCGCTGTATGTCAGCGCCGAGAACGAGGCGGAGCACATCCAGCACTCTCTCCGGTGTTTCGTTCTCAAAAGTTGCAGTTATCGGCCGGCTCGCGAGCGACTTGTCGCCCACTCGCAGCTCGATCCCGTACCACCTGTGCAGCGACGACACGACTTCACTCAAAGGCGTCTCGCGGAAGACAAGGCGTCCTGCCATCCAGGCGAGATCATCATCATCAACCGTGCCGGGCCGGGTTACCACCATCCCATCCGTTCGGAGAATGGCGTTGTCCCCCGCCTCCAATATGACCCCCTCAACCTCCGGATCGTTTGCAGGGCGCATCGATACGGATCCCTCGGTGACACTGACCGAGACGACGTTGTGGCCCTCGCCGGCGTCGCTCCGCACCATGAACTTGGTGCCGATGTCGACTATGGTTGCATCACCCGCAACGACTGTGAACGGCCTGGAGTCGTCGTGGACAACGTCGAACCAGGCATCACCCTTTATTTCGACCTGACGGCCTGATTCCCCGTAGCCTTCGGCGATCGTCACTGAGCTGAGGGGTCCCAGGATGATACGGGTGCCGTCGGGCAGGGTCAGCGAATCACGCACCCCAACCCCCGTAGCAAGCATTCTCGCTTCCCCTATCGACGGCTCGGCTGGAGGGCCACCTCTCAGGGCGGCCCAGCTCAGCGCGCCGATTGCAAGGAGGCCGGATGCGGCGATCGCGGGGAATGGCACCCGCCAGCGGGCTCGGACCGGGACCGGTCTGGAACGCGGCGCTTCCGAACTGATCTCCAGGGAAGGCCTGTCGAGCGCGTCCCGCTTTGACCTCAACCGTTCAAGCGCGCCATCGATGTCGAGGTCGGACGGGACATCCTCAGCCAGCCGCGACATAGCGGTGTCGAGGGTCGCCAGTATTTCCTTCTGCTCGGGGTATGCGGCAAGCCAGGCGTCTATCCGCTCGGACTCTTCGGGAGAGCTCTCGCCCGTAACATGGCGTGCGAGAGCCTCCCAGTCCGCCTGAGGACCGGTGCCTGGCATTTCAGATTGGTGGTTGCCTTGAGTCATATGCCCAAATGAACACCCGGTACGGCGCACTCCCCTATTGATTGCCTAAATTGTGGTGCGGTACGGCCTCGCGCCATCCATATGTAGCCCCGTCCACCCTCCACGCCACGCGACCCTGGAAAACGACGACCTGATCGAAGGCCTGAGACAGGGTGACGAAGCGGCCTTCGACGCGATCTTCCGCCGGTGGTACCCCTCGCTGGTGAGGGTGGCCGAGTCGATGGTGCGCTCGCGCGCTGTGGCGGAGGAGGTCGTTCAGGACGTGATGCTCGAGCTGTGGAAGAGACGGGAGCACATTGCGCGGGACTCCTCGCCGCAGGCGTACCTGTTTCAGTCGACCCGGAACCGGTCCCTTAACTACCTCAGGCACGAGCGCGTCGAGAAGGTTGCCGAGCCCCAGATGGTGCGCGAGGAGGCTCAGGATTCGACCGCCCATTCGCTGATGGTGGAGGAGGAGATCCACGTGGCGATGAAGCGCGCGGTGGCCGGCCTTCCAACGCGCTGCCGCGAGGTGTTCGAGCTGAGCCGCACCGGCGGACTCAGGTATTCGGAGATAGCCGAAGTGCTGGGGATCTCGATAAAGACAGTCGAAGCGCAGATGGGGAAGGCGTTGCGCATCCTCCGGGAGGAGCTGGCTCCCTGGCTGAGCCAGCGGCGCTAGAAGTTCCCGCCGCTATTTAGTAATAATACGTTACTAACTCACACCGAACCGCACCAGCCAACCATCATCGACACTCTGATACCGGACACCTGCGCTTCCTCATCGGTCTCATTGGTCTCCCCCCCCATAGCTTTCCGTATTTGATTCTTGAAGGTCCCCTCGATCGAGAAAATTGTCCTTGACAATACGAATTAGCACATACGTATTAGCAACGTGCAAAAACGCTCCATGGCGCCCAGAGTCACCGCCCGCGACGTCGCCCGGCTGGCCGGAGTATCCCAGCCGACGGTGTCGCTCGTGCTCAGCAAAAACCCCACTGCCCGCATCTCCGCCGAGACGAGGGCACGGATACTCCAGGCCGCCGAGGAGCTGCGGTACAGCCCCAACCTCGTAGCCCGGAGCCTCGTCCGCAGCAGGTCATACGCCCTCGGAATAATCGTCCCCGATTTCAGGAACCCCTTCTTCGCCGACGTCGTAAGCAGCGCCGAACGGGTCGCATCGCAGGCCGGTTATGCGGTCCTGCTCTGCGAGGCAGGTGAATCGAGCCCGGCCAGATACCTCGAGGCACTCCACGAGCGGGTGATCGATGGGGTGATAATCGACGCTGTCGGAGCCTCCGAGGTCGATTCGGAGCTGCTCGACAGAACGAATGTCGTCCTCATCGACCAGCTTCCAGGACGATGGCCGGGTGTTGCCACCGACGCCGAAAGCGCGGGCGCACTCGCCGCCGAACACCTTATCTCGCTGGGGCACAAGCGCATCGCCTTCATCGGCCCGGCGATAGACGCCCATGCATTCAGGATGAGAGAGCGCGGTTTCTGGAAAGGACTTTCCGCCAACGGAATCTCTCTCCCGTCCGAATACCTCGTTCGCGCCAACGCAACAGCAATCGATGGCCGCGCAGCAATGCGGTCCCTCCTCATGCTCGAGTCGCGGCCGACAGCAGTCTTCTGCGTAAACGACGTAATCGCGATCGGCGCGCTCAAGGCGTGTGTCGCAGCAAAGGTGAAGGTCCCCTCTGAGATCTCCATCATGGGCTGCGACGACATCGAGCTGGCGCAGCTCGTCACACCAGAACTCACCACCATAAGAGTTCCGGCAGGAGAGCTCGGCGCACGCGCAGCGCGTCTCCTGATCCGCGCAATCGAAGGTGAAAAGGAAAGGAAATCATCCCGGCCTCTTCCCGTATCGCTGGTGAAGCGCGGAACGACAGCTACAGCGCCGGAGGAATCGCAGTGATCCGGCACGCGACAATAACCGGAACGGGCAGCTTCGTGCCGGAGCGCGTAGTCACGAACGCGGACCTCTCCGCGATCCTCGGCGAAGACATAGACGCATTCGTGTCGGGCACACTCGGTATCCGCGAGAGACGGTACTGCGCTTCGGATGAGTCGACAGTCGATCTCGCCGAGCATGCCGCACGTCGCGCGCTCGAGAGCGCAGGGCGGAGCGCTGACGAGATCGATCTTCTCATAGTTGCCACTGATACGCCGGAGTACATCTCTCCGGCGACTGCGTCGGTTCTTCATGGACGGCTCGGCCTCGCTGGTCGTACGGGCGCGTTCGACGTGAATGCAGGCTGCGCGGGGTTCGTCACAGCGCTCGACACCGCATGGAAATACGTCGTATCAGACACGCGTTACAACAAAGTGCTCGTCGTCGGCGCGTACGCGATGTCGAAGTATCTGGATTTCTCCGACAAGAAAACTTCGACGATCTTCGCCGATGGCGCAGGCGCGGTCGTGCTCGAAGCATCAGACGAGCCAGGCATCCTTGCCTCGGAGATGTTCGCTGACGGATCGCTCTCCGCCGGGATGGGAGTCTTCGCCGGAGGGACTGCTGAGCCGATCACCGAAGAAGTGCTCATGAAAGGGTACAGGAACCGGCTTCGCTTCGTCCAGAAGTATCCCGCTTCCGTAAATGAGGAGGGCTGGCCAACCATCGCGCGTTCTGTGCTCGGCCGGATAGACAAGCAGGCAGAGGATGTCGACCTGTGGCTGTGGACGCAGGTGAACCTTTCGACGATCAAGGTGGTGATGGCGGCGCTTGACCAGCCGATTGAAAAAGCCCACACCGTGATGCAGAAGTGGGGTTACACCGGATCTGCCTGTCTTCCGATGGCACTCGACGATGCGGCTCGCGCCGGCCGCCTCGAGTCAGGTGATCTCGTCATGCTCACGGCATCAGGGGCTGGCCTCGC
>JBBQZF010000112.1:0-9082 GCA_038208015.1 Gemmatimonadales bacterium | reverse complement strand
GAACGCGCCGTAGTTGGTGATCGAGACAACCTTGCCCGAAACCCGCGTGCCGACCGGATACTTCTCGGCGACATCCTTCCACGGATAGCTCTGGAGCTGCTTGAGACCGAGCGAGATGCGCTCCCTCTCCCAGTCGATATCCAGAACCTTTACCTCGAGCTCCGACCCGATCTGCACCATCTCCGACGGATGCTGGATGCGTCCGTACGACATGTCGGTGATGTGGAGCAGTCCGTCCACGCCGCCAAGGTCGATGAATGCACCGAAGTCGGTGATGTTCTTCACGATTCCCTTGCGAACCTGATCCTTCTGCAGGTCCTTCATCAGCTTGTCGCGCTTGCCCGCTCTCTCCTGCTCGAGGATGACGCGGCGCGAGACGACGATGTTCCGCCGGCGCTTGTTGAGCTTGATGATCTTGAACTCGAAGGACTGTCCGAGAAGCTCGTCGACATTCGGAACGCGGCGAAGCGCAATCTGAGAACCGGGGAGGAATGCATCGACGCCCATGAGGTCGACGACGACACCGCCCTTGATCTTCTTGACGAGCGTTCCGTTGACCGGCTGGTCGCTCTCGTAGGCAACGCGGATGCGCTCCCACACGCGCATGAAGTCGGCTTTCTTCTTGGAAAGAACGACTGAGCCTTCCATGTCCTCGAGGTGCTCGAGAAGCACCTCGACTTCATCGCCGGCCTTGAGGTCGGGCATGTCCTTGAATTCTTCGAGCGGGATCGTCCCTTCGGATTTGAATCCGATGTCGAGAACGACCATGTTGTCGCGAATGTCGAGGACGACTGACTTGACGATCTCACCTTCCTCGATCGAAGCCATGGTGCCATTGTACATGGCCATCATTGCTTCGAGCTCGTCGGGGGAGTAATCGTCCTCGTCGTAGAGTTCGGGGCGGAGGTTGGCAAGCGGGCGCAGCTGCGCCTTCTGAAGGTCGCGCTTCTCGCGCGGCGTCAGCATCGTGCCGGTTGGGGTTTCTTCGATATCGAGATCGGGCATTCTACTGGGTGAAAGGGTGAATTTCAGGCATTCTGGGGTAGCCTGTAATCATACATGATTTCAGGGGCAAACTCAACTTCCCGCGGGAGAGACGCCAGGCTATCCGGGAACCACCACGCTCATCGTCACCCTGTTCGGGTACCACGCAGGGATCACCGGTCGTCGCGCAGCCCCCATCCCCCAGCGTCCTGAGATCCGGCGGATCTGTCTCCATACATCCAGTACAATGCAGGGAGAACTATCATGTTCAACGCGGTGGCCGAGAGAAGTCCGCCAAGTATGACGATCGCCATGGGAGTCTGAAGCTCGTTCCCCGGCTCACCGCCGCCGAGGGCAAGTGGAACCAGCGCGAGGCCGGCAGTCAGGGCTGTCATGAGGATCGGCGATATCCTCTCGAGCGAGCCGCGCGTCACCGCCTCGCGGAACGGCACCCCCTCGCCCAGAAGCTGCCTGTAATGAGAGACGAGCAGAATACCGTTCCTCGTGGCGATTCCGAACAGCGTCACGAAGCCGACCAGCGAAGCTATGCTGACGATCCGGCCCGTGAGAAGCACGGCTATCACTCCGCCAACGAGTGCGAGGGGGAGATTGGCCATGACGAGCATTGCCGTGCGCCCCGACTTGAACTCGACGAAGAGAATCAGGAAGATCCCGGCGATCGAAACCAGCGACAGCGCCGCGAGCGTCCGCCTCGATTCCTCCTGCGCCTCGAACTGTCCGCCATACTCGACGTGGTATCCGGCCGGAAGTGACACTCGCTCCTCGATCGCGTCCCTGATGTCGGCAACCGTGCTGCCGAGATCGCGGCCGGCGACGTTCGCCTGCACGACGATCTTCCGCTGCACGTTCTCGCGCGAGACTGTGTTCGGTCCCATCTCTGTCACAATGCGCGCGATTTGCGAAAGCGGGACGCGCTGGCCGGTCGGCGTACCGAACATGACGGTTCCTATCGCTTCGGCGCTCGAGCGCAGCGATTCGGGGAAGCGCACGACGAGATCGACGCTGCGTCCCTGCTCCAGCACCTGCGATACGACTTCGCCGTTGAACGCGACATCGATGGCCTGAGCGAGATCGCCAACGGTCATTCCGTAACGCCCTAGTGCGGCGCGATCGGCCTCGATCCTGAGCTGAGGAACGTCCATCTGCTGCTCGAGCTGAAGATCCGCCACACCATTCACCGACTGCATCGCATCGCGCGCCTGCGCTCCCACCTGCCGCAGCTCGTACAGGTCGGGCCCGAAAATCTTCACTGCGATGTTCGCGCGGGTCCCCGACAGCATGTGATCGATGCGGTGCCCGATGGGCTGTCCGATCGTGATGCTCGTGCCGGGGATCGACGAGAACTCCCGCCGCAGCTCCTCGAACAGCTCCTCCTTGTCGAAGCCGCCCCTCAGCGTGACGTCGATTTCCCCGGCATTCACGCCCTGGGCGTGCTCGTCGAGCTCTGCCCTTCCCTGTCTTCTATCGGTGTTGCGCACCGCTCCGTTCGCGAGAAGTATCTCCTCGGCCCGCTTGCCCAGCGCATTCGATTCTTCGAGCGACGTGCCTGGCACGGTGACCACGCTGACAGTGAGCGCTCCTTCGTTGAACTCGGGAAGGAATGCGGAGCCGAGCAGTGGCAGGGAGGCGAGCGTGAGGACGAGTGCAGCGCCTGCACCCGCAAGCACCCGCCGGGGATGCGCGAGAACAACATCGAGGATTCGGGCATACCTGAGCTTGAGCCAGCCTACGAGGCGGCTCTCCGATTCGGTCTGAACGGCCCTGGACTGAGGCAGGAGGTAGCTGCACAGCACGGGCGTGACGGTCACCGCAACGAGGAGCGAAGCGAGGATCGACACGACGTAAGCGAAGCCGAGGGGGCGGAGGAGCCGCCCTTCGACGCCACCGAGGAAGAAGAGCGGAAGAAAGACGACGATGATGATAAGCGTCGCGTTGACGATCGACGCTCGAATCTCACGCGACGCTTCGTAAACGACAGCGAGCGAACCTCTCTGCTCCGCCGCCGGCAGATGGTGATTCTCCTTGAGCCGGCGGAAGACGTTCTCCACGTCGATTATCGCATCGTCCACCAGGGCTCCGATGGCGATCGCCATGCCGCCCAGCGTCATCGTGTTGATCGTGATGTCGAGCAGCTTCATCGCGAAGATCGCGACCACGAGCGAGAGCGGAATCGCGACGATCGAAATTGCCGTCGCCCTCAGATTCCACAGGAAAAGGAAGATGATTATCACCACGAAGATTGCGCCGTCGCGGAGCGCCTCGATCACGTTGTCAACCGCCATCTCGATGAAGTCCGCCTGCTTGAACAGCCCGGTTTCGATCTTCATTCCGGGTGGAAGCGTGCGCTGCATCGCGGCAAGCTCGCGCTCGATCCGCACTGTGAGCTCGAGTGTGTTGGCGCCCGGCTGCTTCTGAACGGCCAGAACGACCGCTGGCTTCGCGTTGACCGAGCCGTCGCCGTATTTGGGGGCAGCTCCGATCCTGACGTCGGCAACCTGCCCGAGCGTCACGGGCACGCCGCCGCGCACGGCGACTACCGTACCCGATATGTCCCCGACGCTCTGCACGCGTCCGATCCCCCGGATCACGTACTCCTGTCCCCTGTCCATGTACACGCCGCCCGACGCATTCTGATTCGAGCCTTCCGCGGCGCGGAGTACTTCAGCGAGGCTCACGCCCGTCGCCGACATGCGCAGAGGGTCGGCGATCACCTGGTACTGCTTCACGTCGCCGCCGATCGGTACGACCTGGGCGACACCTGGAAGCGCGAGAAGCCGCCGGCGGATGGTCCAGTCGGCAACCGTGCGAAGCGCTTCCGCCGACTGGCTGCCAGTGACTCCGATCATCATGATCTCGCCCATCACGGACGACACCGGAGCGAGAACGGGCGCCGACACACCGGCCGGCAGGGCCGCCGCGACTGTCTGAAGCTTCTCGGCCACGATCTGCCGCGCCCTGAAGATCTCCATGCCCCAGTCGAACTCCACCCACACCACCGAAATGCCCTGCGCGGTCGACGAACGCACGCGGCGCACGCCCGTCGATCCGTTGACCGCGGTCTCGATGGGAAACGTGACAAGCGCCTCGACTTCCTCGGGGGCCATGCCATGCGCCTCGGTGACTATCGTAACCGTTGGCGCGGTGAGATCCGGGAACACGTCCACTGGCATCCGGTAGGCGACCCACGCTCCTGCCACGAGCATCATCGACGCGGTGGCGATCACGAGCACGCGGTTCCGGAGCGAGAGAGCGATCAGCTTGTTGAGCATCGCGCCGCCCTAGTGCTCGTGGCCGTGCGCCGGCACGGACGTGGAGAGTGATGCGAGCTTCACCTGATAGGGCGCACCGGTGACGACCCGCTCGCCTTCGCTGATGCCGGACAGCACGATGACGTTGTCGCCTTCAGTGCCGCCAAGAGTCAGGTCGCGCTTCTCGAAAAGTTCTCCCCCGGGCTGCACGTACGCGATGGGACGACCGTTCTCGTCGAGTATGGCGCTCCTCGGAATGATCACGCCGACCACCTGCCTTCCAGTTCCGACGCGCACGCGCGCGTTCGATCCGACTCTTATCGATCCGTCACGATTCGCAACCTCGTAGATCACGGAAACCGTTCGCGACAGCGAGTCGATGACGCTTCCGGCGGAAACCATCCTCTGCGCCCGGTAAGCGCGCGGCGAGCCCTCGAGCTCGAAAGCGCCGGTCGAGAACCGGCCGATGAACGATGCCTGCGATGCGGGTACGTTCGCCCTGAGCCAGACAACCGTTGGATCCACAATCGTAAAAAGGAGAGCGCCGGCATCGACGCGACTTCCCGGCGTGATGGAACGCGCAGTCACCACGCCGCTGATCGGCGCGCGCACTGCGACCCTGCCGCTCCCGCCTCCGAGACCCGCCAGCGATTCACGCGCCGACTGCAATCGTATCTCGGCCTCATGCACCCTTCGCTGCGGGACAGCCTCGGCGGCCAGCAGCCGTTTCGCCCGATCGTATTCGTCCTCCGCCTCGCGCAGGCGCGCCCGTGCTTCGGCGTACGCCGAGCCACTCTCGCCGAGCGACGGGGTGACGAGCGCGATGACTTGCCCGCGACGCACCTGTTGGCCCGGCGACGGCGAGCCAGCGACGCTTCCCGCATCGATGAGGCCCGCAATCGGCGCGGACACCTGGGCGATGCGGCCCGCCGCCGGAATTATCTGGCCCGATGCCTCGAACGACTCGAGCACCGTCCCGCGTCGCGCGAACTCAGTTCGGAAGCCCGCTGTTTTCCACTGCTGCTCCTTGAGGAACGAGATGCCGCTCTCGCTCCCCTCCTCTTCCTTCGGCGCCTGATCCGCGCTGGCGTATACCTGAAGTCCGGGGACCGTGATGCTGTCGCGCGCCTGCGGACTCTCGACGAGCAGCGTGAGGTCGTAGATGCCCGGAGTCCTGAACTCCGGCGACGGTCCGTAGATGCCCGGAGACCGCGGCGTCTCCTGCACGACGACGAGAGGCGCACCGCCGTCCCGCGGCTGGAACCGGAGCGTAATTCGCCCCGACCGGAGAGGCGCGAAATCGGTGATGTCAGTCAGGTGTACGGCGAACTTGTCGGGCGCGCCGACGATCAGGGCGGGGTGCTCCATGAACAGCTCGGTCGAGTCCGTCCATAGAGTGATCGCCCCGCCCGCGGGCTCGCCACCTTCAGAGGGCTCGTCGCTCGATGTGCACGCGCTCGCCGCGATGAAGGCGAAGAACATGATTGGCGCGAGCCGCGAGGCAGCCTCGTCGCTTGTGAGAATCTTCATTTGTCCGGAAGGTTCAGGTTCGTTCCCGCCGCCTTTGCCAGTTCGGCTGCGCGGATGAGGAATTCAGATCGAAGGTTGGCGAAGCCGGATTCGACTTCATGATACGCGCGCGCCGCATCGAGCCACTCGAGCAGCGAAATCTCGCCTTCCGCGTACGCCGCCTGCGCCGAGCGAAGGGAGGCAGCCGCGTCGGCGCTGAGGGCCGGGGTCATCAGGTCGAGCTGCTGCCCGGCAGTTCGCAGTGCATCGGTCGCGGCGGCAAGCTCACGCCGTGCGACTCGCTCGGCCGACGCGAGCTCGGCAGAGCGCCGGCGGGATTCGGCGACGGCTGCTTCGATGGCGCCGCCTCGGCGGTCCCAGAGCGGCAGGGGAAGCCGTACGCCCGCAACGAAGCCGCCTCGGCTCGGTTCCGCTCCCGTGGACTCGCGTTTGGTACCTGCCGTGAGAACCGGCACCGGAGTTCGCTCGCGGCGGGCGAGCGCTGCGTCTGCGATTGCGGCACGCTCATCGAGAGCGAGAGCTACAAGGTCGGCACGCCGCCTCAGGACGATCCCTGAATCAGCCACGAGCGAGGCGACGGACTCGCGAATCGCCTGAAGATTCAGGTCGAGGTCGCGTTCCCGATCGGTATCCGGCGGCATGAGCGACCACAGTTCGAGTCGCGCGGTTCTGCTCTCCAGCAGAGCTTCTGCGCTCAGGACAGAATAGCGATTCGCCTCCAGGCGAATTCTGCGGGCAGTGAAGCCGGACACATCCCCCGCTGCGAGCCTGGCGTCGGCGACGCGCTCGGCTTCTCTGAAAGCGTCGGCGATCCGCGACGCCAGAGCGGCGCGCCGGTCGGCGGATGAGGCTCTTGCGAACGCGACAGTGACGTCGTACGCGACCTGCGTCTCAACCAGTCGCACTCGCGACTCGGCTGCCTCGCGCCGGAATCGCGCTGCCTCTCTTCTCGCACCGATGGTTCCGCCGACCTCCAGCGCCTGATCGAGCTCGACGATTTGCTGCGAACTTGCGCTCGCGCCGGTTCCTGTCCGCTCACGGCCGTAACCGAAGGTCGGGTTCTCCCGCGCCCCCGCCTGCCTCTCGCGGCCGAGCGCGGCTGCGGCGGCATGGCGTGCAGCGATGATGTCGGGGCTCGTCGCAAGCGACGACCGTATTGCCTCGTTGACGGTCAGCGATAGACCGCCCGCCGGAGGAGCCGCGACCTGACCGATTGCTGCCCGGCTGTGGAGTGCCAGAAGCGCGGCGGCCACGACAAGGCACGAGCTGACGATGCGCGTTGTGTTCGAATGCGGTTGCATGATCGAGTAGTGGTGCGGGCACGCGCGAGTCGCTCGTTCGAGCGATATCGAGGTGTCCGGCAGGCGAATTGTTGAGGAGCGGCGTCGCGCTCGAACGATGTCGGGGCGGGATGCCGGACGGCGGCTCGCGAACGGTTACAGTGTCCCCGTGTAGGCGGACGTACGTTCGGTGAGCGGCTTCAGCTAAGAGGTGGGGAGCGCGGCCGGGAGTCAGCTGGTACGGTGTGTCCGGGCGGGGCGCGCGCATCGCCTACCGCCGGCAGTAAGTCTCGAGATCCGCGCGAGGCTGCACATGCGATCGCTTCGGGTGTCGCGAGCGGCACGATGTCACTGACCTTGACCCGCGGCCGCACGACAGGATTCCCATCGAAGTGAGGATGATCTGCCGGTTCAGGCGCATGCACTTCGTCGAAGCCGGCACCCGTATCCGCGTGGCCCGTGTGATGCGCGTGGGCCATCTCGTGATGGACGTGCCCGTGCGCCACCGCGCTCGCCGGCAGGACGAAAGCAGCCGAGAGAGCGAGGACCGATGAAAGATGCGCCAGGTGCCTCCGCATTCCATTGAAGTTACGTTGGAGGAGATCCCAGCGGAATCGTCGAAAAGGGGGATTGTCAGGCATTTTGGTCTCACCACCCGGCGGTTGAGCATGCCGACCGGCTGAGCCGCGCCCTAAGTCCCCGCCGCCTGCCTCGCCAGGTCAACGATCTGCGCGATCTGCTCAGCCTGATCGAGATCCGTCGTATCGATCACCACCGCCTGCGGTGACCTCACGCTTTGAGCCGCATCCATCTCATCCCGCAGCACGATCTTCCCCGTCTCTTCGGCGACTTCGTATTCCGTAGGATCGCGGCCGAGTTTCTCGAGGAGCCGGCGGCGCGCCCGCTCGCCCGGGGCCGCATCGAGAAAAACCTTCAATGACGCATCGGGAAAAACCACGGTCCCGATGTCCCGGCCATCTACAACGACATCGAAGTCCTCACCGGCCTTCCGCACGAGGGAGTTGACCCAGTCGCGCACACCCGGCATCTGCGCGACCACCGAAACCCGGCCCGTTACCTCTTCCCCCCTCATCTCGGCCTCAGCCGGTTCCCCGTCGATCAGCGGAGTGAAACCCGTGTCAGTGGGGGCGAGCGACACGATCCTCGCCGCCTCGATCACCGACTCCTCCGTCCAACCTTCCACGTCGGCGCCCTGCCGTACGCGCGCAGCGGTTGCCGCCCTGTACAACGCCCCCGAATCCACGTGACGAAAGCCGAGCGTCAGAGCGAGTGCCTTTGCGGTGGACGACTTGCCAGATGCCGCGGGACCGTCTATCGCGATGGCCATTCTTTCTCTTGTCATCAGCCGAATATAGCCATGCCCAGCTACGAGTTGTGCCGCTTCTCGTCCTGCCGAAGCTGGTCGACGTCGTTCCGCAGGATCGCGATCATCTCAGCAGTAAATCCGAACCCGAAAAGAGTTATTCCGACGACGAGAAGCAGCACGACAAGACCAAGCAGTGGCCTGTAACCGATCGCCGGAGGGCCATATCCCATCACGCGGAAGGCAGTCGTCACTATGCCGATAATGAAGCCGAGCAATGTGAGAAGAAGTCCCGCACCGCCGAAAAGCTGCATCGGCTTCCGGCTGAACCTGAGGTAGAACCAGACTACGAGCAGGTCGCCGACACTCGACAGAACGCGTCGCGAACCCGTGTACTTGGAGACGCCGGCGCGGCGTGGAAAAAGCTCGATGTCTATCTCGCTCACGGAGAATCCGCGGGCGTACGCAATGACTACGAAGAACCTGTGCCAGTCGTGCCGGAGCGGAACCTCGTCGAGCACCTCGCGACGAAAGGCTTTCATCGAGTTGAGGTCGCGAACGGGCACGTCGAACAGGAAGCGCGAAACCCGATTGTATACCGAGCTCACCGCGCGCTTCTCGTAGGCTCCGATCTTCCGGCCGGTCACGATATCCGAACCCTTCTCCATTTGCTCCATGAAGCGGGGAATCTCTTC
>JBBQZF010000111.1:0-9119 GCA_038208015.1 Gemmatimonadales bacterium | reverse complement strand
GTGCTCGAGGGTGCAGCGACCACCATCCCGGTAAATGCACCATCCTCGCGGCGGAGAAAAAGCACGCCGCCTGATGACACCTCGAGCACTCCCCACTCATCAGCGATTCGCGAGCTCTCATAAACGATGCCGGCGCCGGGGAGCACCGCAGCCCCGTTTGGATCGAACGAGAAGCTGAACTTCCCTGATACGGGAAGCGTGAGCACCGGTCCGTCGACGAAGCGATCGCGGATGTCTGCGCCTGAGCCAGGGGCGCCACGGCGAGACAAAGCATGAATAACGCGCGCATCAAGCGGCTTCCTCGCTGAGTTGAAGTCGTGAGATGTGTTTGACGCAGCTGCGAGGCTACTGGTTTGCCAACTCAGGAAATGCAATCGGAATCGCGGACGAACAGGCGGCGAACCTGCGGCGCACGCCCGCGCCCGGTATCCCGTGGCCTTGCGGTCGAGTACCTGTTTCTGGAATATGGAAGTCCACAACATTTCCAGAGGCGAAACATGCGTGCTATCGCTCTCGCTCCCGCTCTGTTGGTTCTGGCTGTCACCACCCTTCCAGCCCAGAGCGCGGTGCCGCTTTACGACAACCTCGGCACGCACCAGAAATCGATCCAGACAGCGGTCCCCGAGGCGCAGAAGTACTTCGACCAGGGGCTCCGGCTGACATACGGATTCAACCACGCCGAGGCGATCCGGGCATACGCGCGGGCCGCTGAGCTCGATCCGTCGTGTGCAATGTGCTGGTGGGGAGTCGCATACGCTTACGGTCCCCACGTGAACGCGGGAATGGATTCCGCAAGCGGCGTCCTCGCCTACGAGGCAGTTCAAAAGGCAGTGGCCGCGAGCCGCGACAAACCTGCCTGGCATCGGGCGTACATCGACGCGCTCGCCAAGCGTTATGCCCCTGTCCCTTCCGCCGACAGAGCAGGCCTCGACAGTGCATACGCCAATGCGATGAAGGCTGTAGCGACAAAGTATCCTGACGATCTCGACGCCCTGACCCTCGCTGCCGAAGCGAAGATGGATCTGCGTCCCTGGAATTACTGGACCCCGGAAGGGCAACCGTATCCTGGCACGGCAGAAGTCGTGAAGGACCTGGAGCGTGTGATTGCCCGCAATCCCGACCATCCAGGCGCGTGCCACTACTACATTCACGCCGTCGAAGCGGTTAACCCCGCGCTCGCGGTTCCATGCGCGGAGCGTCTTGCGAAGCTGATGCCCGGGGTCGGCCACATGGTCCACATGCCCGCACACATCTATGTGCGTGTCGGGCGCTACAATGACGCCGCCGAGAGCAACGTTCACGCGATTCATACGGACGAGGTGTTCGTCGAAGGCCAGCCGAATCCAACTCTCTACTCACTCGGCTACTACCCGCACAATATTCATTTCCTGGCGTTCGTCTCTACGCTGGCCGGCCGGAGCGAACAGGCGATAGAGGCGGCGAAGACACTCAAGGGAAAAGTGAACATGGATGTGGCCGAGAGCGTCGGAATGCTCCAGGAGATGGTGCCGTATTACGTTCTCACCCTGACCACCTTCGGCCGGTGGGACGACATTCTCGCAGAGCCGCTGCCGCCTGCTACCCTGCGGATGCCGACTGCGATGGCATGGTACGCTCGCGGCGTCGCCCACGCGGCAAAGGGCGACTTCGCGAATGCCAGAGTCGCGCTTGATTCAGTCGTTGCAATAGAGAAGGCCACTCCCGCTGACAACGAGTTCAAGGGACCTGTCGGGATTGCGATGCACGCATTGATGGGCGAGATCGCGACTCGTAGCGGTAATCAGGACGATGCGATCGCACATTTCCGCGAGGCTCACAAGATCGAGGACCAGGCGCTCTACTTCGAGCCGCCCAAGTGGTACTACCCGATCAGGCAATCCCTTGGCGCGGCGCTGCTGAAGGCGGGACGGCATGCCGAAGCTGAGACGGCGTACCGCGAGGACCTCAAGCGGTTCCCTGAGAACGGGTGGTCGCTCCATGGACTCGCCGCGGCACTGAAGGCTCAGGGCAAGACAGCCGAGGCCGCTGAGGTGGCGAAGCGCTTCGAGAAGGCATGGACCGGCGCGGACATAAAGCTCGCGGCATCACGATTCTAGCCCTTCAACTCGAAATTCTCACGCCGTCGGCTAGCCGGCGGCGTGAAAGTCTATCACCTGCTGAATCGTCCGCGTGCAAACCGGGCAGAATGGCACGTTGTTGCGGGTGAACATTATACAGTCTATCGCCGGCCGGTAAAACGCGTTCGCATCGTAGTTGGCGCCCTGAAATGCCCCTGTGCTTTTTGCGTGCGGTGCTGAGGCAAAAAGAGTCGAATCGAATGCGCGCGCCTCCCGCAGGAGCGCTGACATCTCGGATTCCGGGCGCCGGTCGGCGCGCAGTTGCGCGCGGCGCCGCTGGATCTCACGGGAGAAGGTCTCGTACTGCTGCTTCGGCCACGGAGTCGGGATCGGCACGCCCGGAGTTACGAGGTCTTTCCACTTGAGGTTGTCGCGGTCGAGCAGCGCGGTGACATTCGGCTCCCACGGCTCGATTATGGTGGCGGGGGGTTGATAAGCTACCGGAGACGTGAAGTACTCGTCCGCGAGGGCAGCGAAATGGTGGCCGAACTCATGAACGAACAGGTAATTCGCCCATTCGTTGTCAACGGCGACTGTCGAGTAGATGTTGTAGAGCCCACCACCTCCGTAGACGTCGCTGTTCACGAGAATCGTGGCGAATTCGTACGGAGCATTCGACGCGATCGTGCGAAAGGCGCGATTGTCCATCGTCAGGACGTATCGCTCTGAACCGAACACGTCGTAGGTAGTTCCCACCGGCGACGCTATGTGCACACCGTTCGATGGCCGCGAAATACCAGATTGTGGAGACGGTGGACAGAGACCCCAGATGTTGAACGACTTGCGCCGGCTCCTGTAGGGCTCGACTGAGAACATCGCCTCGGCCATCCTCTTCGCGTCGGCCGGGAACTTCGCCGCACACTCGCTGGCCGTGTAACCGTCACCGAGAAGAAGGATGTCGACCTTGTCTGACGGGTCTCCGTTGCTCTCGACCTCGAGCGGCACGTGCCGCACCGGCGCGGACCGGTCGATGAACATGTCGGAGGGATCGACCCTTGTTCGCCAGGCTTCGGCAAACCGGTTCGCCTCATCCCGCTTGAATACGACGATGTCAACCGGCCCGGAGGGCTCTGGGAATCTGAGAGATTCGTGGAACGTGCGGCTCACCTGTCCCGCTTCTGCTGTCGTCACCCACTCGGCGTAGATGGGACTGTATCCGCGCGCGAAAAGAACCTTCCCGGTCGTATCGCGTACCTCGAAGCGATAGCTGCCGAAGCCGCTGGGGTCGACGTTCTTCCCCCTGGGTCCCGACCAGGCATGCGGCTCGACGACCATCTTGTCGAGACTGAACACCTCCGCCGTCACACCGCCCGTATGATGGAAATCAAGCCGCCACGAAGCAGGTGGCGCGGCTGACGAAGCCGCTTCAGCAAAGACCCATACTGCGGCGGTGAGAAGTGCCTTCATGTTCTCCCTTCAGGGCTGCGGGTGAGTGCGCTGCTGCGCCGGCGTGTACCCTAAACTACGAGTGAACCGTGTGCCGGAGCCATATGGGCCGTGAAATGGCGAAGCACCGCGGGCGCCTCGACGATGCGAACTCCGCGGATCCGCGAAGCCAGCGAGCTGACGTGAAGAACCACCTCGGACACGTAGTCGACGTGGCTCTGCGTATAAACCCGCCTCGGGAAGGCGAGGCGGACGAGCTCGAGATCTGCCGGCTTCTCTGAACCGTCCGGTCGCCTGCCGAACATCACCGAACCGATTTCCGCCGCCCTGATTCCTCCTTCGATGTAGAGGACAAGCGACAGCGCCCACGCGGGGTATTCGCTTTGCGGGATGTGAGGGAGCATTCGCCTGGCATCGAGATATAGCGCATGCCCTCCAGTGGGGGTGACGATTGGAACTCCCGCCTTCAGCAGCTTGTCGCCAAGGTACTCGATCGAGCGAATCCGGTAGCGGAGGTAGTCCTCGTCGAGGGCCTCGTGCAGTCCCACGGCGATGGCTTCGAGATCGTAGCCGGCAAGGCCCCCGTACGTCGGAAAACCTTCAGTCAGGACGAGGCGGGCTCGGCATTTCTCCGCGAGCGACCCGTTGTTCATCGCGAGGAAGCCGCCGATGTTCGACATGCCGTCCTTCTTTGCGCTCATCGTGCAGCCGTCGGCAAGGCTGAACATTTCCTGGGCGATCGACTTGGCGGTACGGTTCGCAAGCGACGCCTCGCGTGTCTTGTTCATCCACGCATTCTCGGCGAATCGGCAAGCGTCAATGAAGAAAGGCGTTTCGTACTGCTTGCAGAGGTGGCTGACCTCGCGAATGTTCTGGAGGCTTACCGGCTGCCCGCCTTCCGAGTTGTTGGTGACGGTTATCATCACCAGGGGAATCCTGTCGCCGAACCGCTCGAGTTTCTCCTCGAGTGCCCGCACGTCCATGTTGCCCTTGAAGGGATGGTTGGAGACTGCGCGATTCCCCTCGGCGATGGGCAGATCCAGCGCTACCCCTCCCGCGTCCTCGACGTTGGCGCGAGTCGTGTCGAAGTGCGTGTTGTTCGGGACGATGTCGCCCTTCTTCACAATAGCGTGGAAGAGGATGTGTTCGGCGGCACGTCCCTGGTGCGTGGGAATGACGTTGGTGAACCCGGTTATGTCGCGGACCGACGTCTCGAATGCCTCGTACGACCGGCCACCAGCATATGATTCGTCGCCTTTCATCATCCCCGACCATTGAAACACCGACATCGCGCCGGTTCCCGAGTCGGTCAGCAGGTCGATGAGGACATCGCGCGCTGGGAGAAGGAAGACGTTGTTGTGCGCCGCGTCGAGGGCGATCCGTCTTTCCCGTTCGGTTGTCTGCCTTATGGGCTCGACCGTCTTGATGCGGAAAGGCTCGATGATTGTCTGGAATTTCATCCCTTACGATCTACGGGACGGCCCCCTTCCCGCTGTCGGGTTTTTCCCGTCGTCGGATGGTGAAAAGCCGGACGTCGCGCTAGGCAGTCGCTCTCGAGAGGAACAGTGTCTGCGTGGGGTAGGCGAACTCGATTCCTTCCTCCTCGAACCGCTCGTGGATTCTGAGGTTTATGGCCTGCCTTATGTCCATCGAACGGATGTAGTCGGCGTCGAGGACGAAATACACTGTCTCGAAATTCAGCGAGAACGGGCCATACTCCATGAAGTGAGCCCGGTCGAATCGCACCGGGGTCTGGGCGGTCACTGCCTCGCGTATTATCTCCGGGATCATGATGAGTTTTTCCCGCGGCGTCTGATATGTCACGCCGATCTGGAAGACGGTCCTGCGCTGTGACATGCGACCGAAGTTCCGCAGCCGGCTGCTGAGAAGGTCGTCGTTGGAGAACACTACCTGCTCTCCCCACATGCTCCGGATCCGCGTCGTCTTGAGCCCGATGTGCTCGACGTGCCCGCGGAAGTCGTCAACAACCATGAAGTCGCCGATCACAAACGGCTTGTCGAGAACGATCGACAGAGAAGCGAACAGGTCCTTCAGGATATTCTGCATCGCGAGGGCTATGGCGATGCCGCCTATGCCAAGCCCGGCAATCAACGCGGTGACGTCGATGCCGAAGTTGTCGAGCGCGACGAGGAAAACGAGAATCCATGCGAGCAGCTTCGCGGCGAACACCACGGCGGTGACCGTCGTGGCGCTGCTGAAATCGCCCCGCTCCCGTTGCCGCTCGCCGTACCGGTCGAGCCAGATACCGAGCCCACTCGTGATCCAGATTCCCGCCTGTACGAGAAACGCAAGCAGCGCGGCCAGTGCGACTGCCCGCGCGCCCCGGCCGGGCAACACGAGCAACGAGGAGGCAGCGAAAATCGCAAGGACGAGGAGGAAAAGGTGACTCGTCCGCCGCAGCGCATGAACCACGACGTCATCCCAGACGGCAAGCGTCCGCTTCGATATCGATTCGAGCCGGTTGCAGATGAGGCGCAGGACGACTTTCATGAACAGAAAAGCGGCGACCCCCACGCCCGCCGCGATGAGCCACTGCCCTACCGTGTTATTCCAGAGCGGCGTTTCGAGGAAAGTCGCGATGCTCTCCATCATCTACGCGCTGCTGCCTGCTCTTATCTGATTTTCCAGAAGCAGCGCGCAGTGCGCGGCAAGTCCGGCTGTGTCGAATTTCGTTCCATCATTGGCCTGCCAGAGGCAGTCGTCGAATGAGCTGGCTATCGGGTGAAGCACCAGCTCGGAGACGATCGACGCGGCCTCGGGCTTCCGGTGGCCGCCTCCGCCACGAGAGACGGTTCCGCGCCATACGTTGACATGCAGTTCCCCGAGAGTCGCCTGGGACCGTGTGTCGACGAACCACGACACGCTCACCGCAGCGTCCTTCGCCTGGAGCACGCACCCGCTGGGTGTACGGTGCTGTTCCACCGGGCCGCGGAACTGGTCACCGCGCTTGAGAACTTTTTCGGGAGCGAGCTCATCGAGCAGCGCCGTGACTGAACGCTGCACGGCATTCTTTTCTTTCGCCGTCGGGGAAGTTCCCCACGCGCGTCCGGTTTCGTTGCCGGAATCACTCATACTGTTGTCCTTCCTGGAATTTTGTGTTTGACGTGTGCCGGTACTCAAAAGCTTCCGCTGAGCACCATGTAAACGAGGACCCCGGCAATTACGACAAGCATCAGGGCCATGATCGATGACTGCACTGTGGTCGCGCCCCTTGTTCGGGCCCGCCAGAGACCGGCGGCACCCGCAACTATGACAACCATCATGAGAAGGCCAATCAGAAGGGGAATTGACATCGGCAGCCTCCAGCCAGTGTGATAAATAGGCCTGTCACAACATGAGCGGAAGGGTCGCCGCCATGTTCCGTCATTGCCGAGGCAATGCAAACGCGACTATCGCGTCCGACGCCTTCCACGTTTCGCCGTCTCCGCCCGCCGCGATAACCACATACTGGCGGCCGTCAGCGGCTCGATAAGTCATCGGCGTCGCCTTGCCACCTCCCGGCAACCCGGCCTTCCAGACCTCGCGACCAGTGTCGATGTCGAACGCCCGGATGAACGGGTCGATGGTGGCCGCCAAAAAGACGAGTCCGCCGGCAGTGGCGATTGGCCCTCCCAGATTCGGCGCTATCGGCTGCTCCCACGCCTTCGTTCCGGTCTTCAGGTCGATCGCGACGAGTGCACCCGGTGCCCCCGGCGTGCAGCCGATGTCCGGTGGCACGAAGAGAATCTTTCGCCGCATGATGTACGGCGTTCCACGCATCCGGGTATCCTCGTAGCCGATCCTCGAGCGCGATTCTCTCAATGAATCGAGGTTCGCCGACGAAGCAGGGATCAGCTGCACCATCGCCGCCAGCCGGTTCACCGGGACCACCGCGATCTGGCGCACGGGATCGAATGCAAGGCCTCCCCAGTGGGCGCCGCCGATGTTCGATGGAATGACGAGCGTGCCTTCGAGTGAAGGCGGAGTGAATATCCCTTCATTCCTCAACCCCCGGACAAGCTGCTGGCAGGCGGGATGCGGCGTAACACCATCCCAGCTGTGTGGGCTGAGCGGCGGAAGCGACGAGAATGGCTGCGTCGGCCACGCCCTCTCCCCTGGAACAGTGCTCGGTGGAACCGCCCGCTCTTCGACAGGGAAGATCGGCACGCCTGTTTCGCGATTCAGGACGAAAATCATTCCAGTTTTCGTCGTCACGATCACGGCCGGTTGCTCCTTCACGGTTGCGAGAAGCGGCGGAGACGCGTTGTCGTAGTCCCACAGGTCGTGATGCACCGTCTGAAAATGCCACACGACTTTGCCGGTCGACGCGCGAAGGGCGACTATCGAGTTTGCATAGTCGTTCCTGCCAAGGCGCTCGCCACCGAAATAGTCGGGACTTGCCGAGCTCGTCGGTACGAACACGAGGTCCCGTTCGGGATCAGCGGCGATGACAGACCAGGTATTCGCAGCGCCGGTGCGATGCGCGTTTGGCCCCTCCCAGCTCGAGTGCGCAGGGTCTGCGGGATCCTGGGGAACGGGGTCCCATGACCATCTGAGCCCGCCGGTTCTCACATCGTACGCGCGAACCTCTCCGGTCGCGGCATCAGTGCGATTGTTGTCAGCGACCGCCGACCCGATCACCACGAGATCGCCAATGATTGCCGGAGGCGACGTCACCTCGTACTCGGCGAACTCGAACGGCGCGTTCCTGAGGCCCAGCCTCAGGTTCACTGTCCCCGAATCGCCGAAGCTGCGTATCAGGGTACCGGTTGCCGCGTCGAGCGCGATTAGACGGGCGTCAGTCGTGGCGAGAAAGATCCTGTCGTGCCATGAAGATACGCCGCGATTGGTGAAGTCTCCGAACCGGATCTTCGCCTCGACGCCTGCATCGAACCGCCACTTCTCACGACCTGACACCGGATCGAGCGCCATGACTTTTCCGAGCGGAGTGCTGATGTACATCACTCCCCCAAGCACGATCGGCGTTACCTCGAGCGATCGCCGGCGCCCGGGATCGGGCAGCGGCTCACCGGTGTTGTATGTCCACGCCACCGCCAGGCGGTTCACGTTGTCCCGGTTTATCTCGGCAAGCGGCGAGAACCGCGAACCGAGAGCATCCCGGCCGTAGGCGGGCCATTCATCGCTCGCGGTGTCAGGGACCTGTGCCGCGACACCGCTCGCAGGTGCGGCGAAAGCGATCAGCAAGATTGCAGCGGCCCCTGAAATTGACAGCCACGAGGCACCAGGCATGCGCTTGACCTCCTTTCGGTTTTGCATCACGCGCCGGTGATGTCCTGAATGCCGGCGATGAGACGCGAGACTTCGCCAGCGGTCGTGTAGATCCCGCACCCTGCGCGCACCAGTCCCGAATCGGCGAGTCCGAGGCGCTCGACGACAGTCCTCGCATAAAAATCCCCGTGTGAGACGAAGACCCCGCGGTCTGCGAGCCGCGCCGCGACATCTTCCGGCCGCACCCCCCTGACGGTGAATGCCACGGTCGGCGTGCGCGGATTGCCCGGTGGTGGCCCGTAAAGCTTCACTGCTTCAATTGCCTCGAGCCCGTCCCAGAGTTGCCGGACGAGCGCTGTACCCCGTCCGTGCAGCGCCCCGTATACC
>JBBQZF010000110.1:0-9244 GCA_038208015.1 Gemmatimonadales bacterium | reverse complement strand
CGGCGTGAATATCCTTACGCGGCGCGTGTTCGCTGGATCCTCCGGGGGAAACACGAAGATTGTCTCCGAGAAGTTGAACTCCCGCGCGATCTGCGCCATTTGACCGGACGACAATCCGCGTGCATCGGGAAGGACGGCGAGCTGATTTCCGCCGAACGCAACGTCGGTGAAGACGTCAGCCGTATGGAATACGTAGCTCATCAGTGAGCCGGCGGCGCCGGGTTCTCGAGGCCCGGGATGATGAACGCGTTCGCCTCGATCTCGACGAGCATGTCCGGGGAAATGAGGGCGCTCACCTCAACCATCGAAGTCGCCGGCCGGATCTCTCCAAACGCTTCGCCGTGCGCGCGGCCGACTTCCTCCCAGTGCGCGATGTTCGTGACGTAGATCCGGGTCCTGACGACGTCCTCCAGCGTTGCACCAAGTGCTTCGAGCGCGCGCCGGATGTTGGAGATCGCCTGAACCGTTTGTGCGTGGGGGTCGCCCGGCCCGACAATTCCGCCCGAATCCCCGGTAGCCGTCGTGCCCGAGACATGAACATGAGCTCCGACGCGCACGGCTCTGGAGTATCCCACCAGCGGCTCCCACTTCACGCCCGAGCCGAAGTTTCTTCGTGTGCCAGTTTCGTCAGTCATCTTGTCCTTTTGCCTCCATGGGCGGGTAGGGCGGCTTGATGGGCAGGCTCACATTGACTTCCCCATATCTATTGGGTATCTTAAATGACTGACGCACACATGCGTGCGCACGACGAGCCAGCGAACACACAATGGGGACCTGGATAATACCGGGTCTCTTTTCAGTTTGGCGAGTCAGAACAAGGTCGGCGGGTACGGCAATTTCCGGACTTCCGACGAACACCAACACGAGGAAGTACCAGAATGCGTACCACAGGAACTGTGAAGTGGTTCAACGATGCAAAGGGTTTTGGATTCATCACCCCGGAGAACGGCCAGAAGGATTGTTTCGTTCACCACTCCGCCATCAACGGTAGCGGCTTCAAGTCGCTCGCCGAAGGCGAGAAGGTCGAGTTCGACGTAGTGCAGGGCCAGAAGGGTCCCGCCGCGGAGAACGTGACGAAGGTTCGTTGATCCCACTCGCAGCAAGAGCAGGATAAGGGGAAGGGCCACTCTGGATTGACCAGGGTGGCCCTTTCTTTCATCGTTTCATAACCCCGCAACGGAGATTTATGGCCAAGGAAGAGGCAATCGAGCTGGAAGGGACCGTCACCGAAGTGCTGCCCGACGCGACGTTTCGAGTGCTTGTGTCAAACGGGCATGACGTGCATGCGACGATCGCCGGAAAGATGCGCCGGTTCCGCATCAGGGTGCTCGCGGGAGATCGCGTGACTCTCGAGGTGTCCCCGTACGACCTGACTCGCGGCAGAATCACCTTCCGCCACAAGAGCTAGCCCGCTTCACCCACGAGTTTTGCGGTAGTCACCACCTGGCCCGCGTGCCTCGCGGTGTGCTCGCCACCGTGAAAGAGCAGCCCGAGCACGGTTGACGGAAGGCGGGCCCGCCCCACCTCGCGCAGGTCGAGCAGGGTTTTCTCATCTGTCCCGCGGAGCTGGTCCATAGCCTTTTCCACGGACCGGGCGAAATCTGCGATCAGCCCCGCCGCGCTCGGCGGGGAGTCCGTCGGATGTTGCTCCGCCTCGAGGGCGGCACGCTGGATGTCAGAGAGTGATTCGCCGCGCGCATATGTGAAGAGGCGGTCGAGGCTGCCAATTGCATGTGTCACATGCCAGGCGATCGAGGCCGCGCTGGCCGGTCGAGCCGCAAGCTTCCCGGTATCCAGCGCTTCGATCGCCTCCTCGATCTGCTCCTTTGCATTGAGCAGTGCGTGAGCCACCGGCTGAAGGAGGGGAGGAACCCCCGCGACGGGTCCGGTCAGCCACGCTTCCGGCACGCTCAGTCGCTACTGCGCGTAACGCAGGATATCGTAGACATAGCGTATGCCGAACCCGACATTCGCCACCGAAAGTCGCTCATTGTTTCCGTGCACCCCCTTCTGTCGCTCGGCCTGTTCGGTGAGGAACGGATCTATCGCGTAGGTGATGATCCCGAGCTTCCGGTAGGTTGGACGATCGGTCGCGCCTGTCTGCATTGGAGTCGTGACGAAGGCGTCGGGAGCCCGGTCTTTCGCCGCTCTCTCGATGGCCCGGAACAGCTCGGTGTCTATGGGGCTCTCGAGGGGAGTCTTCGGCTCGAGGATCGTGCTCCAGTGCACGGCCGTATCGTCGACCAGGCCCTTCAACGTGGCGAGGAGCTGCGCCGGATCAGTATCGGGCAGCAGGCGGATGTCTATCTCGGCCGTCGCCTCGGGGGGAATTACGTTCGTCTTGTTGGATCCCGTAACGCCGGTCAGTGAAATCGTGTTCCTGAGGTACGCATTCCAGTAGACGTCGCTGAGTATCCACTCGCGTGCCTCCGGATTCTCAACGGCTTTCCTGACATCGGCGAGCCAGGTCCTCCTGGGCTCGGGATAAAGCCGCGATATGTCGCGGAAGAATTTGTCGACACCCGGCGTTACATGCAGCGGAGTCTCGTATTTCGCGATCCTGTCGAGCGCCGCGACAAGGCGCGGAACCGGATTCTGCTTCGTCGGTCTGGAGCCGTGTGAAGGAACGCCTTTCACCGTAAGCTTTTGCCAGAAAGTGCGCTTTTCTGCCACGCCAACCGAGAAGTAGCGAACCTGTCCGTCAACGACAGAGTTCTCCGTGGCTTCGGTGATGATGTACTCGACATCCTTGATCAGCCCGGCATTGTTCTTCACGAACATTATCGCTCCCGTCGACGTGTACTCCTCGTCGGCGTTCGCGATGAATACGATGTCGCGATTCAGCGTTACACCCGATCGCTTGAGCGCAATCATCGCCATCAGGTGCGCAATCGCCTCTCCCTTCATGTCTATCGCCCCGCGTCCCCAGATATAGCCGTCCTTCACCTCGCCCGAGAACGGGCTGACGCTCCACTCTGATGCAGTTGCCGGGACCACGTCCATGTGATTGACGAGCGCGATGGCTCTCTTCGACCCGTTCCCCTTCAATCGTGCATAAAGGTTCGCGTGTTTTCCGTCGAACGCCGCTGAATCAAGGATGTGAGCCTCTATTCCTTCCTTATCGAGTATCGCCTTGAGGAACCGCGCGGCCGGAAGCTCGTTTCCGGGCGGATTCGACGTATCGATGCGGAGGTATTCGGAGAGAATCAGCTGACCCTCCTTCGCCAGTGCATCCCAGTCGATCTGACGCGCCTGCGCGGATGACGGGGATGGCGCGGCGCACACGGCCAGGCCGGCGGCAAGCGTCAATAACGTTCTGCTGAACATCGTTGTCCGGGTTTGAAGGAATCCGAAATTGGGTAATGGCGGCGTGGGGCGCAACACACGCCCAATCGCCGGATCATCGCGGTCGGCGACGGGCGCGTGTCTCGAGAATGGTCAGGTATCGCTGCGTCACGCGGTCCCAGCCAAATGTCGCAAGGGTGTGCCGTGTTGCCCTGTCGGAAGCATCACGCAGTCCGGCCGGCGAGTCGTAGTACCTCATTACGGCGTCCCTGAATGCTGCCGCATCCCGGGATTCCACGAGATGACCGTTCTGTCCCTCCGTGATAACGTCTGCGATCCCCTCGAGGCGCGCGGCAACGGCGGGCAATCCGCAAAGTCCCGCTTCGACGAGCACCAGCCCGAATCCTTCAATGTCGCCAGGGACGCGGACATTCGGCATTACGAAGAGATCCGACCCCTGGTATAGAAGCTCAACGTCGGAATCGGTGACGGCCCCGAGCAGCCGCACTCGATCCTCGAGCCCGTGCCGCTTGATCGCGTCAGTGATTCGCCCCCGTTCTGCTCCCTCGCCGGCGACCAGGAAGCAGACATCTTCGGGAAGCGTCGGCATCACCGCATCGATGAACCACGCCACACCTTTCCTTGGCACGAGCCGGCCGACATTGCAAAGAACGAGTTTTGGCTCGACAGATGGAGCGACGAACTTCGCCAGCATTCGCTTCCGCGCTACCGGCCGCAACGGAGGCGCACTGAACCGGTCGAGCCTGATGCCGAGCAGAACGACCGAACATTTTTCCTGCGACAGCCCTCGCTCGCGGCACGCGGCGGCGGTCGCGTTGCTGATCGGGAGGACGATGTCGAGCGAGTCGAAAACCTTCCGCACAAAACGCGGATACGGCCAGGTCGGCGTGGTTGCATCGAGCCCGTTCGCGATCGCTGCCGCGATGACGCCGTGTCTGGACAGATGACGCCTGAGCGGCACGGCCAGCGAGGCCGTCACCATCGATGAGAACAGCACTGCATCGATCTCGTTTGCCGCAGCGAGTTTCCATATTTGTCGAATCGCTCGCGCCATGAAGACCGGGGTCCGCCAATGCCTCTGGGTCCACGGACTGCGAAGGACAAGTGTGCGCACGTCTGCACCGCCGTGGGAAAGCAGGGAGTCATGCAGGTCGATTGCGACCCGCTGCATTCCGCCGATGTTGTCCATCGGCCTGTTTTCCGGCGGCAGGGAGTGGGAAACGAAAAGGAGCCTCACCCGCTACAGCTCCTCATAGTATCCGGCGATCTGGCCGAGCACACGGCTCCACTCGTACTCCTCGGCCGACTTGCGCGCCGCGGTGCCCAGCCGGGCGCGGAGAGCGGGGTCGTGTACCAGCGACGTGACGTGCTCGAGAAATCCAGACGAGTCGCGCGGTGGCGCGAGAAATCCAGTCACGTCGTGGCTGACCAGAGCGTTGCTGCCCGTCGCATCGGCCACCACTGCTGGCAGGCCGGAGGACATCGCCTCGAGTGTGACGTTGCCGAAAGTTTCTGTCTCGCTCGGGAAGAGAAACACGTCTGACGATGCGTAGGCGGTTGCCAGCGCCTCACCCCGGAGGTGTCCCTCGAATATCGCTCCGGGAATCGCGCGCCCGAGCGATTCGCGTTCCGGCCCGTCACCGACTATCAGCATGCGGTGAGCGGTTCCACGGGCTCTCAGCCCTTTCGCGACGTCGGCAACCACATCGAGGCCCTTTTCTGCCACGAGACGGCTGACGAATGCGACCACCACCTCGTCGTCAGCTATCCCCCTCGCGCGCCGCCACTCCTGAGACCGCCGGGCCGGATTGAAATGATCGGATTCGACACCGCGGGGCCACAGACGAAGGTCACTGCTTACCGAATGGTGCTTAAGGACGGCGAGCATGGAAGGTGTTGGGACGTACACATGCGCACACTGGTCGTAGAACCATTTGAGGTACTTCCAGGTTGCCGGTTCAAGGGCCCCGATGCGGTAGTAGTCGAGATACGAGGCGAAATGGGTATGGTAAGAGGCCACGACAGTGGTTCCCGCCCTCGTCGCCCGCCTGAGCGCGGCAAGCCCCAGAAAGTCGGGGGTAGCGATATGAAACAGATCTGGGCGGAAGTTAGTAAGGTCATCACGGGCTTCCCTGGACAACCCCAGGGAAACCCGGTAATCGGGCCGGCCCGGCGCTTGTACCGACCTTACGGGCACGAGCGTGCCTGCATGCTCGAGCGCCGGCTGCGGGATAGTCGGGGCGTAAACCCTCACGTCGGCACCCCTTTGGCCCAGATAATCCACTAGCCGGTTCAGGGTAAGGGACACCCCGTCAGCTATGTGGTTGTAGGCGCCGGTAAATAGCGCGATGCGCAAATCAGGAATTCTCATATAATTAGGCTGGGTTATCATACTGCGGACACCGATCCGACACCTAGCCCGCAAGGCGGAGGCTGAAACCTTTTGAATCCGAGTCCCCAGCGCAGAATGCGCTTTGTTGACGCGTCGAGTGCCGATGAGGGCTCGCCGGCGGCAAATATTGCCACAAACACAGACATGCTTGCGAAGGCCTACGCCTACTCCCGTCCCCAGGAAGTCAGGGCTCTCGGTCTTTATCCGTATTTCATTCCGGTGGAGCAGTCTGACGCGACTGAGGTAATGGTGGAGGGCAGGCGGAGGATAATGGTCGGGTCGAATAATTACCTCGGCCTTACCAATGACCCGCGAGTGCTCGAGGCGGCTGCCGCTGCGCTGCAGAAATACGGAAGCGCGTGCACTGGAAGCCGTTTCCTGAATGGCAACACCGATCTGCATGAGCGGCTCGAGGTGGAGCTCGCTCAACTGATGGGCAAGGAGGCCGCGCTCGTGTTTCCCACCGGGTATCAGGCGAACCTGGGCGTGATCTCCGCGCTTGCCGGGCCGGGTGACGTCCTGCTCATCGACAAGCTGAATCACGCGAGCATGGTCGATGGGGCAACGCTTTCGGGGGCTGAAGTTGTTCGCTTCAGGCACGGCGACTTGAAGCACCTTGAGGCGCGGCTCACCCGCGCTGCAGGCAGACCGAAGATGGTGATTGTAGACGGGGTCTTCAGCATGGAGGGAGACCTCGCTGACGTTCCGCGCATTGCCGACATGTGCGATGCACACTCGGCACGTCTCATTGTCGATGACGCTCACGGCGTCGGCGTTTTCGGGGAGACCGGGGCAGGCGTCTGCGAGCACTTCGGCATGACCTCCCGGGTCGACCTGATCGTGGGGACCTTCAGCAAGTCGTTTGCGTCGATCGGCGGCTTTGTGGTCGGAGACGAGGCCGTCATCTCCTACCTGCGGCATACCGCGCGCAGCCTGATATTCAGCGCATCGATTCCGGCCTCCGCCTGCGCGACAGTTCTCGCAGCCATCGAGATAATGCGGCAGGAACCGGAGCGCCGGGTGCGCCTGTGGGAGAACGCCCGCCGCATGCAGCGGGAGCTGTCCGGCCTCGGCTTCGACACATTCGGCAGTGAGTCTCCGATCGTGCCGGTCATCGTCGGCGGAACGCTCAGGACTTTCGAGTTCTGGAAGCGGCTGCTCGATGCCGGTGTTTTCACGAATCCGGTGATAGCCCCGGCAGTGCCCGCGACGTCTGGAAGAATTCGCACATCCTACATGGCGACTCACACTGAGGCCCAGCTTGACCAGGTGCTCGATGCATTCCAGCGCGTCGGCCGGGAGATGGATCTGATCTGACCGCCGCCAGCCGCGCGATTCGCGTCGAGCCGGTGCGCTCGAAGCGCGATCGGCGTCAGTTTGTCGAGCTGCCGTTCAGACTTTACAGCGACGATCCGAACTGGGTGCCGCCGCTGCGACGCGACATCCATGAGCTGATCGATCCCGGACGCCACCCCTTTCATCGTCACGCTGCAGTCGAGTTGTTCCTTGCGCGAAGCGACGATCGGGTAGTTGGACGGATTGCCGCAATCGACAACGAGCTGCATGTCACGCATCACGGTGACCGTACGGGATTTTTCGGCCTCTTCGAGTGCGAGCGCGATGTCGAAGTGTCGGGAGCCTTGTTCGCCGCCGCCGCAAGCTGGCTCCGCGCACGTGGCATCGAAACGATGCGCGGGCCGGCAAGCTTTTCCCTCAACGAAGAGGCCGGATTGCTCGTGCAGGGGTTCGATGGCCCGCCGGTCGTCATGATGGCGTACAACCCCCCTTGGTATGAGGAGCTCATCCTGAAACAGGGATTCTCGAAGTCGAAGGATCTGCTCGCCTACTACCTCGCGAACGCCGCGCCGACAGAGCAGATGCTGCGCATGGCCGATCGTCTTCGCGATCGCTACAAGGTATCGATCCGCACTCTCGACAAGAGCAGGTTCTGGGAGGAAGTGTCGCTCGTCCGCCGCATCTACAATGAAGCGTGGATGCAGAACTGGGGACACATTCCGATGACGGAGGACGAGCTTACCTACATGGCGAAGCAGCTCAAGCCGATTGTGGATCCGAGCCTCGTCGTTTTCGCTGAAGTGAACGGTGAGCTTGCCGGGTTCGGTCTCGCACTCCCGGATCTCAACGTCCCGCTGAAGAAGATGAATGGAAGACTTTTTCCGTTCGGGTGGGCGAAAGCTCTCTGGTATGCCAGAAAGATCACTACCGCGCGCATCGTGATACTAGGGGTACTCGACAAGTACCGCCGCTCGGGCGTCGCGGAGCTCATGGAGCTCGAGATGCTTAAGAACGGACCGCGCCGCGGGATCGTGAATGCAGAGTTTTCGTGGATTCTCGAAGACAACGTGATGATGCGCACTCCGCTCGAGAAGATGGGAGCGCGCGTTTACCGCGTTTACAGGATGTACGATCTCGCCATCGGTACCGCCTGACGTGACACCCCGGCGTCGAGTCGCTCTCGTCACTGGAGCATCGGGATTCATCGGCAGCCATCTCGTCGAAGCCCTCGTTCCCCGCGACTGGCGCGTCAGGTGTCTTGTCCGAAAAACCAGCATGCTGAAGTGGCTCCCGACCGACGACGTCACGCTGATCAATGGAGAGATAGAGGAACCGGGGGAGGATCTTGATCGCGCAGTGAAGAACGTCAGCGTGATATTTCACCTGGCGGGGCTCACTTCGGCCGCTGACGACGATTCGTACGCTTCCGTGAACGTCGAAGGGACGCGAAACCTCGTGCAGGCGATGCAGCGATCTGCACCCGAAGCTCTCCTCGTTTTCTGCTCGAGCCTCTCGGCCGCAGGACCCGCAAGGCGCCGGCCGGTCAACGAGACCGACGATCCAGCTCCGATCACGGCGTACGGAAGGTCGAAGCTCGCCGCCGAGCAGGTAGTGGCGGAATCGGGGCTGGACCATCTGATCGTGAGACCACCTGCTGTCTACGGTCCGCGCGACGTCGACATACTCGCGGCCTTCCGGCTGGCGAAGCATGGTCTCGCGCTCCGTGTTGCCCCGCCGGGCCAGCGCTTGTCGATGGTCCATGCCGAGGATCTCGCGCGGGGCCTCGTCAGGGCCGCCGAGGCCGAGGGACGGGGAGTGTATTACATGACCGACGGGATGATCCATACGTGGGAAGGAATCATGGAGCAGATCGCGCGTGCGGTTGGCAAGCGGCCGCGCGTTATCGGTGTGCCGTCCGGGCTCGCCGACATCGTCTCGCGCGCCGAACGGTTGCGTGGCAGCCTCACCGGGACGAAGCCGCTGCTTACACCGGATCGCGCGCTCGAGCTCTCACAGCACGACTGGACATGCGACGACACGCGCGCCCGCCTCGACATCGACTACGAGTCTAGCATCTCCTTGCCGGACGGGATGAGGATGACCGCAGAGTGGTACCGGGCCCATGGGTTTCTTGGGAGGTGAGGTCTTACTAATTGCGGACTGCGGACGTACTGCGGACACGGACTGCGACTACTGCGGACTACACGCTCGGACCGAAGTCCAGGCGAGTCACGAGTTGCCAGTGGTGAG
>JBBQZF010000109.1:0-9319 GCA_038208015.1 Gemmatimonadales bacterium | reverse complement strand
AATGTCAGCATCGCCCCCTCCTGAGGCCTCACCCCTGAGATCAGCTCTTGCTGCCGGCCTGCGCGCGAACCGGGAAGTGATAGTGCAACGCTGGCTCGAGCGGATCAGCGCCCGTGTTACGCTCAAGGACGATGAGATCTTCCCGACCGACGACCTGCTGAACCACGTTCCTCTCCTGCTCGATGGAATTGCCGACTACCTCGACAGTCCGGGAGATTACCTCGAGAGCGGCCCTGTCACCGCAAAGGCGATGGAGCTTGGCGCTCTCCGGCATTCCCAGGGGTTCGACGCATACCAGATCCTCAAGGAACACGAAATACTCGGCCGCATCATCTATTCGACGCTTCGGCCGACAGCCGAAGAGGCCGCGGCGAACACCGGTCCTGCCGAAGCGCTGGAATGCTGGGAGCAGATCGGCCAGGCCGTAGAGCTGATAATGCAGGCAACGATCACTCATTTCCTGCGCCTCGCGGCTGAAGGAGTTTCCGAGCGGGAGGGTCGCCTTCGCCGCTTCAACCGTCTTGTCGCACACGAGTTGAAGAACCGGATCGGCGCAGTTCGCGGCGGGGCAAACATGCTCGAGGAAACCTGGCTCAGCGACGCCGAGCGGGCTCGATTTCAGCGGATGATCGTGGAGAATGCGGAAGGGCTTCAGCAGGTGTTGATGAACCTTGAAGCGATTTCACGCCTCGATGTCGACGCCCGCCAGAGCAGGAACGTGCTGCTGCCCCAGGCCGCCGCCGAGGCGGTGAGACAGCTTCGCGATTCAGCCCAGAGCAAGGGAGTTTCAGTAAGGCTCGCCGACCTTCCTCCGGTTGAGGTCGATGCCGCCGCTATCGAGCTCTGCCTGACGAACTTCATCTCCAACGCCATCAAATACTCTGACGCCGGCAAGTCCGACCGGTGGGTGAACATCACCGGAGAGCTCTACTACTCGGAGGAGGGAATGGGGGAGCTGATCGTGCGCGTGACGGACAACGGGATAGGGATTCCGGTCGAGCGCCGTGACCGCCTGTTCCAGCAGTTCTACCGCGCTCACTCCGAGACAGTTACCGCCGAGGGGACCGGCCTTGGGCTGAGCATTGCGCGGGAAACGGCGGAATCTCTTGGCGGACGTGCCTGGGCGGAGTTTCCGGACGAGGGAGGAAGCGTGTTCGCGTTCTCCTTCCCGTCCCGCCGGGTTGACGACAGCGCGGCCGCCGGAACGCACCGCCCGGAAACCGGGGTACTCGACGCCGTCCGCGATGAACGGGGACGGCGTCCGGCAGATTAATCGGACTGAGGCGGCTCGATGGGCCGCCTTCGGTCGGCTATGTCACCTTCGAGCCGGGACCATGCGCGCTCGAGGTCCGAAGGCGAAACATGCACCGGCGTGCCCGAGAGAATTCCCGTCACGTTCCCGAAAGGCCGGCCCATGTTCATTCCGCCCTTGCCGATCGTGAACTCCCGGATCGCCTTGTCGTGCCACGATCCCCTCATCTTGAGGACAGTCAGCCCGCGCTTCATCTCTCCGAACATTTCGACGTAGCGGAGCAGGATTATCGAATCGGTGAGGGTGGAGATGTGGCTCTCGGTAATCGAGTCGCCGCCCATCAGGCTGCCGGTAGTCGAAGTGAAAAGGCCGGTGATCTCCTGGTGTTTTATGAAGGATGTCAGGCCTATCACGAATTCCCGGAACGCCTTCGAGCTTCCGACATGCTCGAGGGCGGAGAGGCTGTCGAGCGCTACGCGCTGCGGCTTGAAGTCGTTGATCGTCGCCTGAATTGTCACGAGCCAGTCTTCCAGGCCTGACACGTCGGGGTAGTCGCACACGACGCGGAGCAGTCCGTCGTTCTCCATCTGCTCGAAGTCGAATCCCCATCCGGTCGCATTGCGGAAGAGCTGATCACGACTCTCCTCGAATGCGAGAAGCAGGCATCGCTCGCCATCTCGCGCCCCACCGTGGAGAAACTGGGCGACGGTGAGCGTTTTTCCGGTACCGGTTGCACCCGATACGAGAGTCACCGAGTCGCGGAACAGACCACCTCCGCACATTTCGTCGAGGGACGAATTCCCCGATGAGATTCTCACATTCGATGATTTCATGCTGAGCTGCATTGCCGACAGCGGAATCACGATGACTCCGCTGTCCGGCACGATCGTGAACGGATACTCGCCTTTCTGGTGATCGCAGCCGCGGAACTTGAGAATCTCGATCGTGCGACGGCGGTTCTCGTCCTCGAGCACGTTACGCAGGATCATCACATTGTCAGCGATGAACTCCTCCACTCCGAATCGTGCGATGTGGCCATAATCGTCGACACGCTCTGCCGTCAGCACGGCAGTCACACCCATCGACTTGAGCGCCGACGCGATCCTGAACAGCTCGCTACGCACTATCGACTGGTCGGAGAACTGGGAAAACACTGCACCGAGCGAATCGACGGCGACGCGCTCCGCCTTCACCTTGCGGACGGCGTTCTGGACCCGCGCGAGAAGGGCGCCGAGGTCGAACGCTCCCGCCTCGACTGTTTCAACGCTCGGGTCGGGGGAAGCGTCTACGAACGCAAGCTTCCCCTCTTTCTCCCACTTCGTGAGGTCCCATCCAAAGCTCAGCATGTTCTTCCGGATGTCTTCAGCCGATTCCTCGAACGTCACGAACACCCCGGGTACACCCGCAGCGATTCCGGCTGCGAGAAACTGAACCGCGAATATCGTCTTGCCGCTGCCCGCAGTCCCCGATATGAGCGTTGTCCGGTTCCGGGGAAGGCCGCCCTTGGCGATGATGTCGAAGCTCGATATCCCTGTCGGGATCTTCTCGACCGCCTGCTGGGTTTCCGTCGCGGTCATTTCTTCACCTCATCCGTCCCGGTCGCGCCCGGTTTTGGCTGCACCTGAAGCCCGAGCAGCACCTTTTCCTTGTCGGAGAGATCTCCGATGACCCGCCTCAGCGGCGGAGGCAGGGACTTGATCAGCGTCGGGGTCGCGAGGATCTTCGCATCCTCGGCGAGCTCCGGAAACTCGAGGACGTCTATGATCTCGAGGTCGTAGGCACCAGCAAGGTCCTGCTCGCAGATACGGCGCAGGTTTGCTATCGCCGTTCCTGACCGCGCGCTCTCGCCCGTCACGAAGAGTCTAAGCAGATACTTGGACAGATCGCCTCCTGAGGCAGTTCCCGTACTTGTCCGGCCGGCCGGCTGGCATGCCTTTTATTGCGCCGAGCGCCGGCCCCGCTAGGCCCAACCGTTGCATTAGATGAGCCACTGGAAGTCAGGAAGCGATTTCTGTTCCTTGGCCGCCACATCCCGATTCCGCGACCGACCCAAAGCTGGCACGAATGACCGAGACCGAGAACGAATCAGCTCAAATTGAAAGCGTCGCTGCCCCGGAAAACCGGAGTTCGTGGGAGCGGCTGCGCGCTATAATAGACAGCCTTGCCGACGGTATCGTCATCGTCGACCAGGGGGGAGACATACGGTTTGCAAATCCCGCCGCGGCCCGCCTTTTCAACAGGTCTGCGGAGGACCTGATCGGCACTCCATTCGGGTCTCCGCTCCTCGCGGGCGAAACGACTGAAATGGAAATTGTGAGGCGAGGCGGCGGCGATGTCGTATACGCCGAGTTGCGGGTCGTTGACACCGAATGGGAAGGAGATACGGCGGATCTCGTATCGCTTCGCGACGTAACAGACCGGCGTCAGGCCGAGGAGCGAACGCGCCAGCTGGCCCACGAGCGTGAGGCACGGCTCGAGGCCGAGGCGTCGAGCCAGGCAAAGTCGGATTTCCTGGCGATAATGTCCCACGAGCTGCGCACCCCATTGAACGCCATTCTGGGTTACTCGGAACTGATGGAGCTCGGCATTTCGGGCGATCTCACTGACCAGATGCGGAAGCAGGTGGGCAGGATCCGCGTGAGCGCAAAACACCTGCTGGGTCTCGTGAACGACATCCTCGATCTCGCCAAGGTCGAGGCGGGAAGGCTCTCCGTCGCAAACGCGCCTGCGACCGTCGAGGAAGCGATAACCTCCGCGATGACTCTCACACAGCCGCAGGCAGAAGCCCGGAATCTCGAGCTTGTCGTAATTCCGGGAGAAGGGCCCCTGCCGTCGTACCTCGGGGATGATGAGCGGGTTCGCCAGATCCTCGTGAACCTTCTGTCGAATGCAATCAAGTGCACGGAGCCAGGCGGAACCATCACAATCGACTCGAGCCAGACGGCAAAACCCGACGACGGAGCACACCTCCAGCCGCGAGCCAGTTATTTGCGCGTCAAGGTTACGGACACAGGGCTGGGAATTCCCGAAGAGAAGCTCGGCGCGATTTTCGAGCCATTCGTCCAGGGTGATACGGGCCCCACGCGCTCGCAGGAAGGGACCGGACTCGGGCTCACGATCGGGCGCCGGCTCGCACGGCTGATGGGCGGAGACCTGACCGTGAAGAGCGAAGTCGGCAAGGGATCGACGTTTGCGCTCTGGCTTCCCGTTGACTGTGCCGCACTTGAGGCCGCTACGGAGGAGTCGGAAACTGGGGCTCAGGGTCCATCCGATGCACGGCAGATCAGCGCCGATGTGATCGAGCGGCAGCTCGAAGGACTTTGCGAAGTCGGCACGAGCATCCTGGCGCAGCTCGAGCCGACCGTGACGACGATCGTCGGTCGTATTCGCTCTGATCCGGCAATCCGGATGGCGGCTGGGCTTCGTTCTTCACAGGTCGCCGACCACCTATCGACTTTTCTCGCGGACATCGCCAGCGCTCTCGCTGTGGTTGAGGAGTCCTCGGGCAAGCCATCCCCTCTCCTGGCGGACACCATGGAGATTCAACGCCTTGTATCCGAGCGGCATGGGGCGCAGCGGGGACGCCTTGGATGGACCGAGGCGGCAATCCGGCGCGAGTTCATGATCATCCGCGAGGAGATAGAACGTATAGTGCGGAAGGCGGTTCCTGCCGGAGGCACGCTCGCCGTCAATGACGCGATCGCCACAGTGAACCGGTTCCTTGATCAGGCGGAGTACGTAACGGTGAGGGCTCTGGAGAGAGAGCTCCACGACTGAAGCACAGCCCCTGCCGTTGTGCGATAATTGGCCATGCCTCGGTTCCGGGAATGGAGTCCTCCAGCGAGTATGACCGTGATGCGAAGGTATCTCCTTCCAGTCGCAATGATTGCCGCAGCTGCGGGGTTGACAGTGGCCTTGAAGCCTTACCTGCCGGGTCATTTTGTGATCGTTTTTTTGGCCGTTGCCTTGTCGGCGCTGCTGGGTGGTCGCATCGCAGGGCTGATTGCAACAATCGTCGGTGTCGTCTCCGTTCGGTTGCTTGTGACCGGCCCCGATTTCAGCTTCGGAGCTGTTCTTGTTGATCTGATTGCCGCCGTGATTCTCGCGCTCGCTTCCATCCTGATCAGTTCACTTCACGACTCGATTCGCTCGGGTGCATTGGCGCAGAGTCGGACGATTCTGGAGGGTGCGCTGGATGCGTTCATTGTGATCGACTCGGATAGTCGCATCATGGAATGGAACCCCGCGGCGGAGCGAATCTTTGGATGGCGGCGGGAAGAAGTAACCGGCCGCTTCCTTTACGATACCATTATTCCCGTTCAATTCCGGGATGCGCACAGGGATGGTGTGAGGCGGTTTCTTGCGACCGGGGAGGGCCCCATCCTGAACCGCCGGCTCGAGCTCACGGCGCTGCGTCGCGATGGCGAAGAGATTTCCATAGAACTTACAGTTATGCCTGTTGAGTCCGAAGGTGGACTTTTGATGACCGCGTTCCTTCGAGACATCACCGAGCGTACGATAGCGGCGAAGAATCTGAAGGCAGAGCGCGCGTACTTTTCCTCCCTCTTCGAGGGCGCGCCGGAAGCGATAGCACTGCTGGACCATGATCTCCGGATATTCCGGATCAATTCGGAATTCACACGAACCTTCGGATACACTTCCGCCGAGGCGACGGGGCAGGTGATCACCGATCTCATTGTGCCAGCCGATTCAAGAGAGGAGGTGTTTCACAGTACCCAAAAGGTCTCTCAGGGAGAAACGCTCGGCCACGAAACCACACGCCTGCGCAAAGACGGCGTGGCTATCCCCGTCTCCGTGCTTGCAACTCCTTGCAAAGCGGGCGACGGGCAGGATGCCATCTACGTGATCTATCGCGACATCACGGAGAGCAAACGCGTTCTCGACGAGCTTCAGATCACCAGGGACCGGTTTCGCGCGCTCATAGAAAACTCCACAGACATGATCGCCATTCTTGACGCCAACGGCCGGTACATGTACGCGAGTCCGGCCGCGCAGCGCGCGCTGGGATATACCGATGCTGAGCTGATCGCGCAACGCGCTTTAGCAAACGTGAATCCGGAAGACCTCCCTGTCGCCCGCAACGTATTCGGCGTCATGCTCAATCATCCGAACGCAACTGTCCCGATGGAGCTTCGCCTTCGCCGAAAAGATGGGGCGTGGAGAGTGGTATCGGGCACCGGGCAGAACCTTCTGGACAACTCGGCGGTCGGCGGAATCGTCGTTAACTTGCGCGACGTCACTGACGAAAGGGCGCTGGATGATCAACTTCGCAAGTCGCAGCGAATGGAATCCATCGGGCGGCTGGCCGGAGGAATCGCTCACGACTTCAACAACATTCTCACAGTTATCCTGACTTACACGGATTTCATCCTCGCTGATCCCAGGTTTCCATCGGAGCTTCAACCGGATTTCGAGGAAATCAAGAAAGCTTCGAAGTACGCAGAGTCGCTGACGCGACAGTTGCTGGCGTTTGGAAGGGGTCAGAGTCTGAACCCGCAGATCATCAACATGCACCAGCAGGTGAGCGAGCTGCTTCCGATTCTCCACCGTCTGTTCGATCCAAACATCGAACTCCGGGTGAATACTGAGCCGGCCCTCTGGCCGGTCAACGCCGACCCAACTCAGATGCAGGAGGTCTTGCTCAACCTTGCGATAAACGCCCGTGACGCTATGCCTGATGGGGGGATTCTCTCATTTTCAACGGACAACTGTGTTGTGGCCGAGGAAGCGCAGTACCGGGGATTCGCGATCCCCGCGGGCGACTACATGGTTCTCACCATCGGGGATACCGGTGGGGGAATGGATGCTACAACCCAACGGAAGATCTTTGAGCCGTTCTTCACGACAAAAGAGCACGGGAAAGGCACCGGACTCGGGCTTGCGACGGTGTATGGAATTGTCAAGCAGAGTGGCGGGTACATATGGGTTGAGTCGTCGCCGGGAGCGGGAACCAGATTCGACATCTACCTGGAGCGCGCCGTCGCGGAGGGCGTGATCGCAGGCGAAACCGGAGAGCGCCCGATGCCACCCGCGGCGACGAGACGCATCCTCGTGGTCGATGATGAACCTGCAGTTCGCCGCGCGATTGAGCGCATGCTGCTATCTGAAGGTCACACGGTGAAGATAGCCACAGATGGTCTCGATGCTCTCGCCATGTTCACTGGAAACGAGAAATCCTTTGATCTCCTGATCACTGACATCCAGATGCCAGGCATGGGCGGACGTGAGCTCGTAGCGAAGTGCCGAAAGTTGCGAGCGGACCTAAAGATCGCGTACATCTCCGGCTTCAGTCCGGAGTCAATGTTGAGCACGCAAATGCCGGAGCCAGGCGAAGTTTTTATCGCGAAGCCATTCACCCGGGATGAGTTCCTGTCTAAAATCGCCGACGCTCTTTCCGAGGGGGGCGAGTAGCGGAGTACGTAAAGGTAAGGGCTCTCGAGAGAGAGCTCCACGAGTGACGTGCAGCCTCTGCCTTCGTGCAGAGGTTGCCGCCTCGTCCACCGCGAGTGAAGTTAGGCGGTCGGTCGTCAGCCACTCACTTCAGGACATCACCGTGATGATCAAGCGCGTCTTTCTGCTCATGCTGCTTGCGGCATGCACTCCAACGTCGCCCGCCACCACGCCGGTTCCGGAAGTGCGCTTTGCTGTGCACAGCGTAATCCCGTTGCCGGTTTCGATCGAGCTTGCCAGCTCCGCCCCCTTCCAGGTCGACTCGCTTACGACGATCTACATCGATGAAGGAGCTGATTCCTCTGTCGAAAGCGTCGCTGCCCACCTGCGAACATTGCTGTCACCACCGTTAAGGGCGGGGATTCTTCGTGCCGCATCAGGTGCTCCGGCTCCAGCGAGGTCGTTCAGGTTGCACCTCGACCCTGATGCCGCGCGAGGACCTGAAGCATATGAGCTCGACATCACCCCGGCATCAGTCACCATTACGGCGCGGACTCCGGCGGGGCTGTTCTACGGTGTACAGACGGTTCGCCAGCTTCTGCCTTCGTCGGTGGAGCATCCGTTCGCCCTGAGCCGTCGCCTCACGATTCCCGCCGGCAGGGTCGTCGACAGTCCGCGCTTCGAATGGCGCGGCATGATGCTCGACGTCTCCCGCCACTTCCTCGGCGTTCGCGACGTGAAGCGGTTCGTCGACCTCATGTCGCTGTACAAGCTGAACCGGCTTCACCTCCATCTTTCGGATGATCAGGGCTGGAGAGTGGAGATCAAGTCGCGGCCGAATCTCGCCGCTTTCGGCGGAAGGACGCAGGTGGGTGGCGGCGCCGGCGGCTTTTACACTCAGGACGAGTACAGGGACATCGTCGCGTACGCAGCGAGCAGGTTCATAACGATCGTACCCGAGATCGACATGCCGGGCCATACGAATGCGGCGCTGGCTTCGATCCCGGAGCTGAACTGCGACGGCATTTCACCTCCGCCGTACTTCGGAATCCGGGTTGGATTCAGCACGCTTTGCGTTGACAGCGCGCGGATATACCCGATACTCGACGACATCGTTCGAGAGATATCCGCCATGACTCCCGGCGCGTATTTCCACATTGGCGGGGACGAGGTGGAGAAGCTGAGTCACGAGCAGTACGTCACATTCATCGAGCGGATGGAGCAGATCGTCGGCTCGCACGGCAAGCGGATGATCGGCTGGGGAGAGATCGCGCCCGCGCAGCTTTCGCCTTCAACGATAGTGCAGCACTGGAAGAAGGATTCGTCGTTCGTCCACGCTGCGCGGGGCGGAAAGGTGATAATGTCGCCGTCGAGCAAGGTGTACCTCGACATGAAATACGACAGCACGACAGTACTCGGCCTGCGATGGGCGGGCCTCGTTTCCGTCAGGACCGCATACGACTGGGATCCCGCCACATTCTTTCCCGGTGTTGGCGAGAACGCGGTTCTCGGAGTGGAGGCTCCACTCTGGTCGGAAACGCTGCTCAAGGTGCAGGATTTCGAGTACCTGGCATTTCCGCGACTGATTGCGGTGGCCGAAGTGGGGTGGACCAGACCGGCGGCCATGGGGTGGGACGGATTCAGCCGGCGCCTCGA
>JBBQZF010000108.1:0-9411 GCA_038208015.1 Gemmatimonadales bacterium | reverse complement strand
GTTGTCATTCGTCACCACCTCGATTTCGGGAGGGACCGGAATCGCGACATGCATAAGGGGCTGGTCCCCAGCGGTTGCCGCCCTCCTGACGAGAGATATTCCGGCGAGCACCAGCGCGATCGCGGCGATGCTCCAGGGAAGCAGGTCGAGCCAGCGTCTTCCTCGCCGTGACTCTCCGCCGGGATGCCGTTCCCGGGTCGTTGCGGCAAGGCCCATCGAGTCGGGCGCGACGAGTGCCGCGCTCATATGTGCCGCTGAGGTGAATCGGTCTGCAGGCACTTTCTGGAGTGCTTTCAGGACGGCCGCATTCACGTGCTCCGGAACTGAGCGCCGCTGGCCGGTGACCGGGCGCGGTTGCTCGGTCATCACTCTCGCGACGATCGCCTGAACCGACGGGCCCGTGAATGGAGCTTCACCGACGAGCATCTCGTAAAGCACCGCACCGAGCGCGTAGATGTCCGCGCGGCCGTCGATCGTGCGCTCTCCCATCGCCTGCTCGGGCGCCATGTACGCCGGTGTCCCGAGCGAAAGGCCGGTTTGCGTCATTCGCGGTCCGCCTGCCGCGCTCACGGCCAGGGCGATCCCGAAGTCAGCGACGAGCGCCTGGTCCTCGTGGAGGAGAATGTTCTCGGGCTTGATGTCCCTGTGAACCACTCCCTGCCTGTGCGCTGACTCGAGTGCGGCTGCGACCTCGCGGGCTATCCGCACTGCGTCATCAACGGCCAGCTGTGTTTCGCGCGTCAGCCGCGACCTGAGCGACTCGCCCGCGACGTAAGGCATCACATAGTAGAGAAGCCCGTCAGCTTCCCCCGAATCGAGCAGGGGCAGGATGTGCGGATGCTGGAGCTTCGCCGTCGTCTTGATCTCGGTCAGGAAACGTTCCGCTCCGAGAGCGGCAGCAAGCTCGGGGTGCAGCACCTTTATCGCTACGTCGCGTTCATGTCTCAGGTCATGCGCGAGATAAACCGTCGCCATACCCCCTGCGCCGATTTCCTTCGATACGCGATAACGTGTCTCGAGAGCTGCCGCGAGCCGTGTAAGGACGTCACTCATGACGTAAGGATGCGACCTCACACGGTCCAGCGAAAGGATTTCCCCTTGTCTTCCGCCTCAGCCGGCTGAATCGACCGGCACAGGGACCGGCAGCGGAACCGGTGCCGGTGGCCGCGGCGATGAGGGTGGTGGAGCCGGAGGAGGCGGCGCCGGGCGAGGCGCCGGTGGAGGGACGATGACCGGCGGCGCGATCACCGGCCGCCGCACCGAATCGCGAACCGGCGGAATGACGATCGGCTGCTCAATCACCGGCACCCGGACTCTGCCAGTGTCGATCTCGAACTCGCTGACCGAGTCATCGTATACCGACGTGTCGAATGCCTCCGGATCCTCGATCGCCTGCACGTACTGCGTATCCGCCATCGCTCGCGCCCACTCGGCCCACTGCTCATCGGTGAGGTAGGCCGGCTCCTCGAACTCGACGAACAGCGGCTCCCCGTCCCAGTACCCGCCGCACTGTTCGCGGGGTTCTGTTCCCGAGAGAAAGACCTCAGTCACAGCCGGTCCACACCCGGTCCGCCAGACCCGCCCGGTCGCTGCCTCGATCTCCATCGTGCTGACACCGCCCGGCGGCGTAATCGATGTCTTCGAATGCGGCGCACGGCGCATGAACTCCGCCCACAGCGGGACCGCTGCCTCACCTGAGGAAACACGGAGAGGTGTCCCATCGTCGAATCCCACCCACACGGCCGTGAGGAGATCCGGCACATAACCGACGAACCATGCATCACGGTAGCTGTTCGTTGTCCCCGTTTTCCCGGCCACGTGGCCAAGACCGTACTGGTTAAGTCGCGCTGCCGTACCGCGTGTCACGACACCGCGCATCAGCGAATGCATCACATACGCAACCGCCGGGTCAATTGCGTCCCGCATCTTCAGCCGATGCTCGTACATTTTGTCGCCATTCCTCTCTTCGACGCGCTCGATGAGGTACGGCTCCGCCCGGGCACCGAGGTTCGGGAAAATGCTGTACGCCTCGACGAGCTGGCGCATCGAGACGTCGTCGACCCCGAGCGCGATCGCGGGCGTGTCAGAAAGGTCACCCTCGATGCCGGCATCGTGGAAAACGCTCTGCACCCTGCCCACACCGACATTCGATGCAACACGGATTGCCGGCACATTGAGGGATTTTTCGAACGCCTCCCTCACCGTTACCTGGCCGCGGAACTGCTGGTCATAATTCTGCGGCTTCCAGACGTTGTTCCTCGCCAGCGTTATCTCGATCGGCGAATCGTCCACGAGCGATGCCGGAGTGACGCGCCGCTGCTCGATTGCAGCCGCATAGGTGAATGGCTTTGCCGCCGATCCGGGCTGCCGCTTCATCAGCCGCGTGCGGTCGAATTGCGACGTCCTGAAATTCGACCCCCCGACCAGCGCACGAATACCCCCTGTCGCGGGATCGACGCTCAGCAGCGCTGCCTGAAGCGGCTTCTTCCCCCGCAGCGAGGCACGGCTCGACCTGAGGCGCTGTGTTCCGACCCGCACGGCGCGCTCTGCCGACACCTGCATCCCTGCGTCAACCGCAGTGTGAATCCTGAGCCCGCCGACGGCCAGCTTCCTCTCCCCGACCCTGTCGATGAATTCCTGCCTGACGGCTGCGATCAGGTAAGGATGCGACCTGAGTCTCCGCGAGCCCGGCCGGAACTCTGCATCAGAAGCGACGGCCCTGCCTTGCTCCGCCTCCGTAATCCAGCCTTTCGCCGCCATGACACCGAGAACTGCATCGCGGCGCTGCTTCGCGATCTTCGCGCGATCATCGGGATTATCCCGGTTCGGTGCGCGGATCATCCCGGTGATGAGCGCCGCTTCTGAAACGGTAAGCTCGCCAGCGCTTTTTCCGAAGTACACCCGGGCTGCTTCACCGAGACCGCGCACTTCACGCCCGTCGCGATGCCCCAGATATATCTCGTTGATGTAGGCCTCGAGAATCTCGTCCTTCGAGAGTCGCAGCTCTATCATCACGGCGAGGCCTGCCTCGAGGAACTTCCGCGTCACCGTCCTGTCCGAGGAAAGGAAGCGCGTTCTCGCGAGCTGCTGCGTTATCGTGCTCCCGCCCTGCGATATGCTTCCCGCAGCGATGTTCGACGTGACGGCGCGGCCAATCCCGATCGGATCGATGCCTATGTGACTCCTGAATCGCGAATCCTCCGCGGCCAGAAACGCATACGGCACATGATCCGGTAGATCGCCCAGCACGACCGGCTCGGCCACACGCCATTCGGATCCGTACAGCGAGACGATCGTCTTCCCGCTCCGGTCAAGAATTTCGGTGGGAGCGTTCCACGAGCCCGGCGTCAGCTCAGTGAAAACACGATATCCATACCAGCCGAATGCCCCCGCCGATACTGCAGCAAAGGCGACAAACCCGGCAACCACGATCAGTGCGAGGCGAGTGCGCATGATGTTCGAAAATGGCAAGAACGGCGCCTGCCCTCAGCTGGCTAGCGCGGGAGCAGCAATCTCCAAACGCGGGAGAATCACGGAGACCACCGTACCCTTCCCCACGGTGCTCTCGATCTCGACATCCCCGTTCATTCCCTCTGCGATGTCGCGGACGATAGACAGGCCGAGCCCGAGTCCGCCATAACGGCGCGTGGGGCCCTGATGTACCTGGAAGAAGGGATTGAATACGCGGGCAATATCGGGCTCGGGGATTCCGATGCCCGTGTCGCTCACGGACAACCTCACGTTCGCGCCATCTTCCTGCGCCGAGATGACGATAGCACCGGGCGGATCCGTGAACTTTATGGCATTCGTCACGAGGTTGAGGAGAATCTGCCTGAGCTTGTCGGGGTCGGCGTGCACGACGAGCCCGGGATCGCAGGTCGCAACCTCCAGACCGAGCCCTTTTCTGAGAAGCTCCGCTCCCACGATCGGCTCGATCGACGCGAGCGCATCTGCAACGACGACAGGCTGAAGGTCGAATGAAAGTTTGCCCGCCTCGACCTGCGCGAATCCGAGAACATCCTCGATCAGGAGAAGAAGATGCCTCTGGCTGTGCGAGATGCGTGAAAGTATCCCTCGCTGCTTTTCCGTCAGCGGCCCGTCGAGCTCGAGTGAAAGGAGATCGACGTAGCCGGTGATTGCGTTGAGGGGCGTGCGGAGCTCATGACTCACTGCCGCGAGAAATCCGGCCTTCGCCTTGTTTGCCGACTCGGCAGTCTCCCGCGCCACGACCAGGTCCTCAGCGGATCGCTTGCGCTCGGTGATCGCTGCGCCGAGGAGCAGAAATGTCGCACCGGAGATTCCCATGAATATCTGAAGAGCGAGCAGACTCCGTGACGGGTCGGGATCGATAAACGGGCCAGACCCCGACACGGTCAAAGCTACGGCTACGACCATCGCCGTGGCCGACGTCGTCACGGCGCCCCGCACACCGAATCGAAGCGCGGCCCATACGAGCAAAGGGAACAACATGTACTCGCGCCGCACTATCGCTTCGCCTCCTGACGAGCTCACGCTGAAAATCATCGCGGTCGCGACGATCACTACGGCGCCCAGTCCCATCGCTTCGGCCATTCTCGCCAGATTGACGACACGCGGCCGGCGGCTGGCCCACACGAGAATCAGCGGAGCGACTACGATGTCCCCGATCGCATCGCCTACCCACCAGGCTCGCCACGTTTCCGCGAACCGCCCTGGCGCTACTATGTCCGACAGCGAAAGGACTGAGACGCCCGCAGTTGCCGCGATGAGCGAGCTTCCGATCGCCGCAAGGACTACGAGCGCAACGACATCTCGAACGCGCTCGAGCGATGTCCTGAATCCAGGTAGCCGGGTGATGAGGAACGCTCCCGCGATAGCCGCCAGCGTGTTACCGGCTGCGATACCTGTCGAAGTCAGTAGCGGGGCCCCTTCCCAGTAATTGGTCGCAAACGCCGCGACAAGAATAGCGGGCCACAGGCGGTAACCGCCGAGCAGAAGCGCGGCAAGCGCGATTCCACTCGGAGGCCAGACGAGAGCGGCGAAACCGGACACCGCATCGAGAGCCAGGCCCAGCCGCCCGGCAGCTGCGTATGCGACGGCGACTACAACGGGCACGACGACGTTCCGGCGCCAGTCGAAGGTGATCGAAGTGCCTGCCCCTTCTGATGTCAAAGCCGCAATCCGATCGTTTTGCATGGGTTCTGCCAGAATGTGCAGTCGGTGACGACGCGCCGCCAGAGATTTCAACCGGCTCGCCGGTCGGCTACGTTTGCGGGGTGAATCATACGACTTCCGGTGCTCGCCTCCGCGTTGCGCTCATCGGGTGCGGGGGCGTCGCAAGGCTTGCTCACCTCGAGGTGCTTCAGAAGCATCCCCGCGCGGAGCTTGTCGGGATCGCCGATACCGACAGCAACGCGCGCAGCGATGCAGCGAGCTCCGCACCGTCGGCTGCCGCATTCGCCGACTACGGCGAGCTTCTCGCCAGCCTGCGTCCAGACGCAGTGGTGATCGCGACACCCACCGACTGCCACCGCGATGGTGCCCTGGCTTCGCTCGAGGCGGGCGCGAACATCTACCTCGAGAAACCAATTGCCGGCACGATCGCCGACGCTCGCGCCGTGCACGACGCATGGCTCAGATCGGGAAGAGTGGGCAGAATCGGATTCAACTGCCGGTTCAACCGGCTGTACAGGCGGATGAAGGAGCTCCTCGCGGGTGGAGCGATTGGTGATCTGGTCGCGGCTCGAACCTCGCTTACGGCAAAGTGGCCGGTGGAGTCCACCTGGCGCTTGTCGCCCGGGTCGGGAGGGGGTGCGGTTCTCGAGCTGGCTTCCCATCATGTAGATCTGCTCAGGTTCATCTTCAACACCGAGATACAGGCCGTGAGTGCGATGTCGTGGTCGAACCGTGGGGACGACGAAGCCGCGATGATCCAGCTGCGACTGCGGGACGGGCTGCATGCGCAGACACTCGTCTCATATGGAACCCGCGAGGAGGACAGTTTCGAGGTGCTAGGCTCGAAAGGCAAGCTTGCGATAGACAGGTATGATTCGCTCGTCGTCGACCACCAGCCACTGCATGCCTCCGGAGGATTGTCCTCTGCCGTGCGCCGGCTGAAATCCGAGGCCGGGGCAATACGGTACGGGCGCGAGAAACGGCGGTCGGCCGGCGAGGAGCCATCGTTCTCCGCGTCAATCTCTGATTTCATCGAAGCGTCAATAGCGGGTTCTCACGCGAAGCCCGATCTCCTCGATGGACTTCGCGCATTCGAAGTGGCCGACGCCGCGCGCCTCTCGGCGCGCGAAGGGCGGGTTGTCGAGCTCGGCGGCGATGACTGAGCCTGCGCTGACCTTTGTGCTGCTCACTCCCGATGATTTCTCGACAGTGCGCACTACCGCGGAGCATGTTGCGCTGGGAGGGGCAGAGATGATCGAGCTGCTCGTTGTCACCGCTGATCCGGGCCGCCTCGCTCCTGACTCGAGTGTTACGAGCCGTTTTCATTCATTTTGCGCCGTTCAGGCCGACATGTCCCGGGGTGCAGGTGCGGCGCGCGCTGCCGCAGTTCGAGCCGCGCGCGCACCGATAGTCGCCTTCGGCGAGGATCATAGTTTCCCCCAGCCGGGCTGGGCCGCGGCGATTCTCGCCGCTCACGACGGTGAGTGGGCCGCTGTCGGTCCGGTCGTCACAAATGCAAACCCCCGCACAATCGTGAGCTGGGCGGATCTCCTGATGGGGTACGGCCCCTGGCTTGCGCCTGGCACCGCAGCCGAGCGTGATCACCTTCCGGGGCATAACAGCAGCTACAAGAAGAAGGTGCTGCTGTCACTGGAAAATGAGCTTGCCGATCTGTTCGAGGCGGAGACTGCGCTCCAGTGGAGGCTTCGCGCGCGCGGCCATCGTCTCTTTCAGGAATCCGCAGCATGCGTAGCGCACACGAACTTCGACAGATGGAGCACGTGGATTCCGGTGAGCTTTCACGCCGGGCGCGTGTTCGCCGCGACTCGCGCCATCTCATGGAGTCGAGGCGCCCGCATGGCGTTTGCTCTCGCGTCCCCGCTGGTGCCGTTCGTACGGATGTGGAGGCACCTGAGACAGGCCTTTGCAGCAGGACTGGCCCCTGTGCTGATCGTCCGGACCGCCCCGGTTCTCGCAGCTGGATTGATCGTTGATGCTGCCGGCCAGTTTGTCGGGTGCACATTCGGCGCGGGAAGATCCCGCGAAACGCTCGTCGACTGGGAGTTTCATCGCAATGCGCCACACGCGACAAGGCGGGTGAGCTGAGTGGCATCGGCGCTGAAATTCTCCGTCATAATCCCGACACGGGACCGGCCGCGCCAGCTCGAGCGCTGCCTCGATTCACTCATGCTCATGCGATACCCGCGCGAGCGCTTCGAGGTGGTGGTCGTCAACGACGGCAATGCACCTGCTTCAAGAGCGGTCATTCGCCGGCTGTCGGAATCTGTGCGGACCTCGCTCGTTTCGACCGGAGGCGCGGGCCCCGCAACAGCACGGAACGCCGGGGTCGCCGCGAGTGAGGGTGTTAACCTCGCGTTCATCGATGACGACTGCGCTGCCGATGAGAACTGGCTCGTCGCCATGGAGGCGCGGCTCGTCGCGAATCCTGATGACGTAATCGGAGGCACGGTTACGAACTCGCTCACCGACAACGTTTACGCCCGGGCCAGCCAGGGACTTCAGGATTTCGTCTACGCCTGGTATCACACCGAGCTGCGCGGCGAGCTGCGTTTCTTCACGACGAACAACCTCGCCGTGTCGCGGGCGACTTTCGCCACGATCGGGGGCTTCGATGCGTCTTTTCCCTTTGCCTCAGAGGATCGGGACTGGTGTGACCGGGCATTGCTTGGCGGGCACGACCTGATCCATGCGCCAGAGGCAGTGGTGCGACATTTTCACGACCTGACGCTCGGATCCTTTCTCAGGCAGCATTACCGGTATGGCCAGGGAGCGTTCAGATTTCACCGGGCAAGAGCCCGCCGTCGGGCTGAGCGACTTCGGCTCGAGCCGGTGAAGTTCTATGTCGGGATGCTTCGCGCACCGTCGCGCGCGAACAGTCCGCGACCGATTAGGGAGTCGGCACTGACCATGGCGTCCCAGGCAGCCTCCCTGGTGGGATTTGCCCGCGAGCTGGCGTTAGGTTCAGAGAGCTAAAGGAGCGTCATTGGAACAGATCCTCACGCGCCAGCAGGGTGAGCTCGTCGCGCTCGAGCGCAAGCTCGTGCTGCGCGTTCGCGACGCGCTTGCGCGGGCGGACGGACCGCGGGCCGACCTCGACCGGCTCGCGTCACTCGTCAACGAGATGGACGAGCTTTTTCTCCTGGTTGTCGTCGGCGAGTACAACAGCGGGAAGAGCACGTTCATAAACGCGCTCCTCGGCGACGAGGTATTCGCGATGGGCGACCTTCCCACCACCCGCGCGATCTCCATCCTTCGCTACGGTGAGCCCGGCCCTCCCGAAACGATCGCCGAGAACGTCCACCTCTACCACTATCCGCTCGATGTGCTGCGGGATCTCGACATCGTCGACACACCCGGCACCAACTCGATCGAGAGAATGGAGGAGGAGATAACGCGTGAGTTCGTCCCCCGGGCGGACCTGATCCTTTTCGTGACTAGCCTTCTTCAGCCGCTCACGGCGAGCGAGCTTGACTTCCTTGCGCACATCCGCGAGTGGGGAAAGAAGGTCGTCTTCATCGTGAACGGAGTAGACAGGCGGAACTCCGACGAGCAGCTCGACCACGTCCGCGACTACCTCACGCGCGAAGTTTCGACGCGACTCGGTGGCGGCGCTCCTGCGCTCTATTTCATCAGCGCGCTTCAGGCGCTGAAGGGACGCCTTGCGGCGCGACGCGAAGCCGCCGGAACGCCGCCCGAACATGGAACGCCGATACCTGACGCGGCAAACGAGTATCCCGCCCTCGAGCGGTACGTCCTCGAGACATTGAGGAACACCGAGCGGATACGACTCAAGCTTCTCACGCCGCTAGGCGTCCTGCGACACCTGCTGAAGGGAAATCTTGCCTCCCTCGAGACGCGGCTCGAGGTAGTTCATGAGGATGCGCGGGTGCTCCGGTCGATCCGCGACCAGCTCGACGCATACTCGACGGAGATGCGCACGGATTCGGAGCGGTACCTGATTGAGGTTCGCAACGTTCTCTACGAGCTCGAGCGCCGCGGTCGCAGCTGGTTCGAGCGGACTATCCGCATCGGGAACGCGAACTTCCTGCGCAACAAGGACGCGGTCGAGAATCGGTTCAGGGCAGAGGTAGTGATGGACGCACCCGGGGCGATAGAAGGTGTGGTTCACCGGATGGTGGACTGGACTGTCCAGCGCAACCTGCGGCTCTGGAGCAGTGTGTTCGCCGAGCTCGACGCGCATACTGCGAGATTGCGCGAGTCGGGCGCGCTCGCGCC
>JBBQZF010000107.1:0-9502 GCA_038208015.1 Gemmatimonadales bacterium | reverse complement strand
CAGCGCGCTCAACATGGCGATGGCAGCCGATGGCGCGGTGATTCACATCGCGGCCGATACAGTCCTCGACAAGCCGGTTCACCTGCTGTTCATCGCCGACTCCGCTTCCGAGAACACCGCTGTCCAGACCCGCAATCTCGTTTTCGCCGACAAGCATTCGCAGGGTACGGTGATCGAGAGCTACGTGAGCGTTGGCGGCGACAGCTATTTCACGAATGCGGTGACTGAAGTGTTCGTGGCCGACGGCGCGCGCCTCAGCCATTACAAGCTCCAGGCCGAGAGCACGAACGCGTTTCACGTCGGCACAGTGCAGGTGCGGCAGGGACGTGACAGCAGGTATGAGTCATTCTCGTTCGCAACAGGCGCCCGTCTCTCCCGGACGAACGTTCACTCCACTCTCGCGGGAGACGCCGCGGAAGTCGTGATGAACGGGCTCTACATGGTCGACGGGGCGCAGCACGTCGATCACCAGACGCGAATCGAGCACGTCGCGCCGAATTGCCCGAGCCACGAGCTCTACAAGGGGATTCTCGACGGCCGGTCGCACGGCGTGTTCAACGGCAAGGTTTACGTGCACCCGGAAGCGCAGAAGACCGATGGGAAGCAGAGCAACAACAACCTGCTGCTCTCGGACGCGGCGCGTGTTGATACCAAGCCGCAGCTGGAGATCTTTGCTGACGACGTGAGGTGCACGCATGGCGCGACTGTCGGACGGCTCGACGAGACGGCGCTGTTCTACATGCGGAGCCGAGGGATCGGGCCGGCGGAGTCGAAACGCCTGCTGACCTATGCTTTCGCCGCCGATGTCCTCGAGAAGATCGAGTTGGAGCCGCTCAAACTTTCACTCGAGCGGCAGGTCATGGACCGCTTCACTTCGGCCTGACGAGGGCTATCGCCCGAGGAAGTACCACGCCGCCGCGGCGACGAGCAAGACAAGCAGCAAGAGTGCAGGCGTCGCACTCTTCCCATTCGGAGGCGCCATTGCAGTCGCGCCGAGTATGGGATTGGTGATCGTGGAACGACGAGTGATCGCATCGGGGTCGTGACCCCCAGCGCCCACCGTATCCACCACCGATACGCCAAGCGGAAGACGCCCGTGCCGGAAAGTGAACTCGACCGAGCCGACGCTTATCCTGTCGCCGTCCTCCAGCTTCGCTGGCGAGACAACGGGCTCCCCGTTCAGCATCGTCCCCGTCGCACCTGTCGCGTGCAGCAGGAATTCGCCGGCTTCCGGGCGCACCTCGGCGTGAGATCTCGAGACCGCGGGCTCCCTCACCACGATATCGCTGCTGGCATCGCGACCGATCGTAAACGTCCCGTCTGAAAGCGGGTAGGCCCGGCGCTCGAATTCATAAACCAGGTACGAGGGGCCCTTATCCTGTTCGTCTGACGTCCTATCCATCCAGGGGAATTGTTGCGAGATTGGCCACGACGGGAATATGCATTAATTGAACCCTGAATCAGAGGACTTCAATGGCTACCAAACTGGACAAGGTACTGAAGCGGGAAATCGAGATCGACGGGCAGTCGTACATCGCGGCGATCTCACCCGAAGGCATCAAGGTCACAAAGAAGGGATTTCGCAAGGGCAACGAGATTTCCTGGCGCTCGATCATCAGCGGCGACGCCGGTCTCAACGAAGACCTTAGCGCGTCGGTCGACGCGACCAGCACCGGCGACTAGCGGAGTCGAAAACCCGCTTGACGGATGACGATGTTATCCGTAAGCGGGTCAATGTCCCGTGTGGTCTCCTACGCTATCCGCAGGAACCGCCGGGACCTCCGGCAGGTCTGAAAGGTGTTCATGTATAACGAGCCACCTTTCGCCGCGTTTCACGAACACGGCAGTCCACGCGCCGGCTATCACGTGCGGCGTGTTCTGCGGCGTCGTGTGAGGTATGCGGTACGTCGCAGTCACCACCGCTGCATCCCGGGCGAGCACGTCGACGTGCATGGAGGTCCAGTCCCACTCGGGATCCTTCATGTTGCTCCCGACGAACTCCCAGAAGGTCTCGATCTGGCGGCGAAGCTCGGCCCGCGAAGTGGTGATCTGTCCAGAGCTCGCCGAGTAGACTGCCGTTTCCGGGTAAAGCGTCATCAGGCGGTCAACGACGTTCGGCGAAGTCAGGTCGTAGGTGTCGACGACTACCTTGCGGACCGCATCCTCTATCCCGGTTCGTTCAGCAGCCGGAAGTTCAGCAGGTTCGCCAGACCGGCATGCTCCGACGAGAATCGCCGCCGATGCTACGGCAAGGCGGAAAACCCTGAGTCCTGTCAATCAGTCTCCATGGTGAGACAAAATCGTCTCAAAGAGTGGACATAACTGGCTGGAAATGCGCTATTCAAGGGGCAAGTGCAACGGCTCAGCCGTTGCACGGCCGGTAACGTAATAGCGGGCCGAGCGCCAGACCGGTGTTCGGGCGACCGCATTTAGATGGATCCGGAGGAAAGGTGCGCAAGATCGTGAGAGCCGGCGGTGTCGCGGTAGCGCTGGTAATAGCCGCCTGCAGCGGCTCCGAGAAGCTCGTCGACGACGCGTTTGAGAAGGATCTGGAGATGGCCTTCACTTCGAGCCCGATCGACCTTCAGAAACCTGCCGGCGCAGCGCAGGTCGTTTCTTCAATCGAGCGGACAGCGCCGCCCGAACGACGGACCGCGCCTTCGCAGAGGGTTCCCAGGCATACCCCGGCGCCGCGGAGCGCTCCAGCTCCCGTCGAGGTCGCCGTGGCAGTTGCGGCCGAGCCTGAGCCCGCTCCGATCGTCATCTCGGAGGCTCCCGCCGAAGGCATAATCGTGGCAGGTCCGCGGCCGCAGCCGGTGGAATCAGGCGGGGCAGGTCCCCGCGTCGACGTTTACGGCGGCGACGGCCGAGTGGTGATCGGCGTCGTCCTTCGTGGTGGGCGTGCCGGAATCGACCACTGTGACCCGCGGACTGACGGGCGACGTGGCCGGGGCGATAACGGCGGATATATAGCAATCAACAACCGCATCCCGATCGTCGGAACGTTTCCCGGCAGCGGAAGAGTGACCGCCTCCGTTCCCCGCATGGGCGGGCGGAGCCGCTTTTAGTATATGAAGCGCATCCTCCCCGTAGTGCTCGCGGCACTGGTAGCGAGTGCGTGCACCGAAGGGCCGAGGGAGGATGTTCTTGCGCAGGATTCGAGTCTGGCAAGAGACCTTGCCCTGGCCAATCAGGACACTACCGCTGTTCCGCAGCTACAGGACGTGCCGGCCGCGGCCGAGCCGACTGTGATCGAGTCGGCCCCACCGCCCGCGCCTCCGCGTGTTCAGGCGCCGCCGCGGACGGTCGTTCGCCGTTCGGCACGGGCGGCCCCGGCGCCAGCTGCTCTTCCAATCGCGCCGACAACCCGCGTAACTGAAAGCGGCAACACCGAGACTATCGATCCGCGAGGATCCGAGCGGGCGCTCGGAGTTGTTTCGGCGGGCTCGGAGATCGCCCTCGCTTCGGGTGAGCGCGTATGCACGAGCACGAGCAAGGTCGGCGACAGGTTCAGTGCGCAGATCGCAAACCCGGTAATGGGAGCGAACGGCGCGGTGATACCGGTCGGGGCGACGGCGCTCGTCACGATATCCTCGCTGAAGAGGAGCGAAGGTTCAGGCGACAACATCGAGATCGGACTGACCGTCGAGTCCATTACCTTCGACGGGCGGACGTATCCGGTGACATCCCGCACCACATACGCCGAGGTCGATCGCGTTCGTGCCGAGTCGCGGAGCGACGACGTGAAAAAGGTCGCCGCGGGCGCCGCAATCGGCGCCGTGCTCGGGCAGGTGCTCGGGGGTAGAACGAAGTCGACGGTGATCGGCGCAGCGACGGGCGCTGCCGCTGGCGCCGTGGTTGCCAACCGGACCGCGAACTACGACGGCTGCGTGCCGAGCGGCGGCCGGATCACGATAACCCTGAGCGAGCCGCTGACGATCCAGCGCACCTGAGAACATCGCTTCCGGCGCAGGGTAAATTAGGGATCGTGAGGAGTTTACTTCTGCTGCCGGTTCTCGCGACTATCGCCTGCGGGAAGTCGGGGGATTCGGCGAACGCTGGCGATGCGGCTGTGGATTCCGCCGCCGCCCTGGCAGACTCGCCTCGGGCAGTCCGTGGCACAACCGCCCTGACATGCGGAGTTACCGGCACGCCAGCGCTCGAGGATATCGGCATCGGCGAGTTGAAGCAGGGGCGCTCAATCGATGAAATCCCCGCGCTCTGCGAGGTCCTGAGCGATTCCGAGCAGCAGGGCCAGGAGGGGATGATGGAGCGAGTCGTTGTCGTGCAGATTGCCGGCGAGACAGTGCGGGCCATCATTGACAAGGGCAGGTTTTTCAGGATCGAGGTGAACACGCCACGCTTCAGGACTGCTGATTCGCTGGGCGTCGATACCCCGCTAAGCCGGATCGCGGCGATGCGGGGCGCGCAATTCGCGCCGGGAGAGGATGGAGTGTACGGCTTCTCGCCCGAGCACTGCGGCTTGAGCTTCAGGTTCTCGCTGCCGTGGCGCCCGCCCGCGGGAGGTCAGTGGACTGCCGAAGCAATCACAGCGAGGCACGGGACTGCAGCCGTGAACCGCGTTATAGTGATTCCCTGCCGGCGTTAGCGGCCGATCAGGGATTTCCAGCGGAATCGAGCTGCCTGACGATCCATCTCTCGCTCTCGAGCCGCCTTTTTTCTGTCCTGGTTGAATCGACGAAACGAAGCAGGTGGTCGCCGCCGTGTGCTGTCAGGACCTTGCTCTGAATTAGCCATCCCGGCTGAGCGAAGCTTCGCGCGTTGCGATCCAGATACACCGCCCTTCGCTCTTCGGGGAGGCTTCCGATTATCTCGAATGGCTTCGGCAGCCATGAGTGAGTCGTCATATCCCCGTTGCTCCACGACTCGAGCATCAGCCGTCCATCGCTCGCGAGAACGAAGGCGTCTCCCGGATTTGCGCCGGCCTCGATGAGAAGCGACTCGAGCTCGGGATCGAGCACCGGCACCTGATCGTGAAACCGCGCCGGCGCGAGCTGGCGCCTGGCGATCTCCGCTCCGAACGCTTTGTGTCCCGCGGTGAGCGTCAAGGGCATCGCGAGCAGCGGAAGTATCGATGCGGCCATCACTGAGCGCGCATGGGGAGAAGCCGCGAAGGGGCGCAGGCGCATACACGCCATCATGGCGTAAACGAGGACCGGGATGATCGCCACGAGATTGACCGGGTGGCTTCGCCCCGTGAAATAACTCGAGATTGCCCATACGAGCCCCCAAGCGGCCGCCCAGACGATGAGCCGGGAGTCGCGGGGATTCTTTCGCGCGTGGAGGCCGAGAATTGTCGAAACGATCAGGAACGCGATGATCAGATACCAGATCGTCCCGGTCGGGTCTATGGGGAGCGCGCCGAACCCGCCGCGGCTGTAGAGGAGCACGTACTCGAAGTGTCCAGTCAGGTCCGGGCCCGGCGCTCCGGCAAGGCGATATGCCGCAAGAACAAGGATGCCGGCGACGACCGCAGCGGCTGCCTGATACGCAGCGATCCTGACGAATGCGAGAATGGTTCCGGCTACCGGCAGACTGTCCCGCCGCACGGCCTGAAGAGTATGAACCAGAAGCGCTGGGAACCACATCGCAGTCACGTATATCGCGGTCTCGGCTGACCACAGCATCGCGGCTACCCAGATCGCTGTTCCAACGAGGACAAACCGTCTCGTGCCCTCTCCTGCTTTCAGGTGTGAGCTCACGAGGAACGCGAGCATCACGAAGCACCAGATGAACCGAAACGGGCCGGCTGCCGGCGTCATCTGGGCCGGAAGAAGGAGCGCCTCGCTCCGCGGGCGGAAGAAGAGAGTGACAAGCGTGATGAGGAGGGCGGTGATGGCACCGGCAATTCCCGGCGAAAGACGGCGGATCGAGACGTACATCAGACACGCCACGATCGCGTAGACGAGGGACTGGAAAAACCAGAAGCTCTGCCAGGCGCTGCCGGGAAGCAGCGCCGGAATGAGGATGCTGAGAAAGCCGTATTGGGACGGCGTATCCCAGAGAAGTGTCCCTCCCTGCCTCAGCTGCTCGATCGGCCCGATAAAGAATCCCCAGTGGTAATGCTCCACGACCGGAAATGTCCTGAAGCTGAACACGGCCAGAAACGCGACCGGAATCAGATCCAGCACCCTGATCGCCCCGCCCACCTTCGACTCGTCCCTGACCCATGAGCGCAGGGTGAAGCCGATGATGAGCACGCTGGCCGCGAGTACGACAGCGGTGAGCGGCGACGCGGTCAGCCAGCTCAGCGCATTCTGCCAGTAAACGAGCGCCCCGCCGGCCATCCACGCCGCCGTTGCACACGCAATCGACAGCGCGACAGTTACGGGCTGAACCGCGCGCGAGCGGTCGCGTGCGAGAACAAGCGCGGTCGTCGCGATTCCGCCGGCAAATGCCGCAGCGACCAGCGACGGGTTGGCGCGAAGCACCGCATATGCAGAGAACTCCAGCACGACGAGAGACACGAGCAGGCGCTTGAGAGTGCCGGCCACCGCCGAGCCAGCGATTCGCGGCACTGCCCAGCCGAGGATCCACACTGCGGGGGGGAAGACAAAGAGGGCAGCCATGTACGTGGCCCACTCCACGGTTTCGGTCGCGCCGCCTCTTCCAATGAGGCGGATCATCCCCGGCAGCAGCAGCGCTCCACCAAGCATCACCTGCGCGCCGAGGGCGGCGATCCACAGCGGTTCGAGCGCGCGCAGCAGCGGCAGCCCGGTGACAGATGGAATCACCTTGCTCATCAGGAAACCAGTGACGGCGGGTTAGTGGGTATCGGGTGCGCGGTAGTCGAAGCGGACGATATCGGAGAACCTTACGATCTCCAGCCTTCGGAAGAAAACATCGTCCTCGATCGAATATGGCGCGAGAAGCTTCGACGGATAGTCGGCCAGTGCGCCACACCGGTTGAGAATGCTGTGAACGAATTCCGAGCACATCATCTGATGCCTCCACGCATCGAGGAGGCTGCGGCGAAGACGCGAGGGAAGCAGGAACTTCGTGAGATACAGCGGAACGCTCCTGTGCATCTTCAGGTAGTCGACGGCGCCATACTGGCCGAGGGCCTCGTGCACGCGATCCGGGTCGATCTCGCTGGAGATGAACCTCACTCCGTAATGCGCCAGGCCGTTGTCGCGCGTGTAGGCATCGAGCAGATCGTTCAGCGGAACGATCCGTATTCCCTTTCCACCGGTGGGATAGGCCGCGAACGCGTGCCCGGAATGCTGCTCCTCCGCGCACTCGAGCACGAAGAGCTCGTCGCCCTCCCGGACGATGATCCCGGAATGACGAAACTCTGTCGCCTTGAAGAACAGCGGCGAGATGAAGTCGAGCTCAAGCGAATCGATGAGACCCGTGCGCGTGGTCTTGTGGAACAGGATTATGTCGCCCGTCTTGAGGGACTCTCGCACGTCGGTGAAGCCGACCGTCGGATGCCTCTTGTACCTGTGCCTGCGGCGCTCTATCCAGCGCCGGCGTGAAGCGTCGCCGGGCGCCGGGCGGCCAATCGGATCGAGCGGCCTCATATGCCCGCCTGCCTCCCTGGCTCAGGAGATGAGCGACTGGTACTGGGCCATCGGAGACCACGCGCAGTCGTCATGGAATGCGCTGAGGTCGCGAGGCGACTCAGCCCAGCGATACTTGTCGCGCTCCCGCGAAAGCACTCCACGATCGACGAGCTCGGCGAGCGCGTCTTCGATGTCACCGAGGAATGCGTCGTCGATCCGGGCAACAAGCTCATGCGATGTGATCTCGCCCCCCGCCGGCATCTTCTCGATCTCCCGCGTAACGAGCTGAAAATCCCGGCATATCGGCTCGAACAGTGCCTCGACGACAGCGTCTGCCAGATCATCGTCGGAGTGATGCCCCTCCGGAAACCAGAATCCGTTCCTGCGAATGTGAGTGGCAACAGCCGCATTGTCGGGTTTCCTCAGGCGCGCATCGTTGTAGAAGAGGTGCATCCACTGCCCCTCGTACGTTCTGCCGAGCAGCCGCGGCACTTTTTCCTCGTCGCCGAGCTTGCTCTCGATGATGACGCCGCCCCGGCGGAGGATGGCGGACCTGAGCGCGGACGCGTCGATTCCGAGTCGGGCGTTCTGCTCGCAGAAAACCCTGATATGGAAGCTCGTCACCGCTGAATGACGCTGGAGCTCGGCCACTATCGCCTGACTCACCGCCTTGATGTCGGTCCTGGAATCGATCCTCAGCGGAGCTCCCGCGCGGATGTGGATCCGGCCGAGCTTCACCTGGCTCTTCACGAGCTTCCGTGTCCACTTGAGAAGGGGTGACAGGCCGCTCCTGTGCTTCACTCCTCTGTCGAGCTCCCTGAAGAACCCCTCCTCCTCGGCAATCCTGTCATAGCTTATCGAAAGTGGCAGCACGATGGCCGGACGTCCCGCCTGCTGGAGGGCCCGGAGCATTCCGCGTTTTGGCTGGAGGAATCTCCGCGACCGGCTGCGCGTTCCTTCCGCATAAAACTCGAGCGACTGTCCCGCGTCGACGAGCTTCGTGATCTGCTCCGTGAGTTCGGGGTCCGGAGCGCCGACGCCGCGCTTTATGAAGAAGGCGCCGGCGCCATGGAAAAGGCTGCCGATGACTGGAATGCGCGCGAAGTCGTCGGTTGCCGCGACCCGGGGCAGCTTGAGCCCGAGTCCGGGGTGGGCGAAGCAGAGCAGTGAAGTGATCAGAAAGTCGAGGTAGCTTCGATGACTCGGTGCAAGGATCACGAGGTCGTCAGGCCTGACATCGCGAAGTGCAGATTTTATCTCCGTCTCGTTGAACGTGATGTCGGCACCCGCGGCCCGGAGTCCCTTTCTGACCACGTACGCAAAGACTCGCGTCGTGGCATTTCCATCCGGCTGCCCGAGAGCCCAGCCGATATCCGTGCCATGCATCCTGAGCGGAGCCTGCACAGGATTCCGCTTCAGCAGGTGCTCGGAGATTCCGTTCGAGACGGACTGCAGGTAGACGTCGAGATCGAAATCTTTGAGAGGCGGGAAAGCCGTCCGGAAATCGAAGCTGTGGTGCGCGAAGTAGCTGAACGCCTCATCGAGGGACCCGAGAATTCCCGCAAGTTTCTTGATCCTGACCGCGGCACGCTTCTGTCCCTGGAATCGCTTCGAGGTTTTCGCCGCACTCAGCGGAAGCTGATGGTGCATCAGCTCATTGAGCCTGAACACGCCCTTCGATGGCCCGACGTAAACGAGTCCCGCCTCGCGCTCGTGAGGTGCAGCCCTGAAGTGCTTCTCATGCGTGTACGCGAGACGCGACGACGCGCCACTGTTCTCGAGCCCGGCCACCGCGTGCCTGATGACCAGCGGTTCCTGGAGCGCCGGATCGAACGCGCACGAGATGATGCGGTCCGCGACATCGTCGCACGGCACGACATCAATGACAGTATTCGGATCTGTGCGGACAACCTTGAGATGTCCGGCGCCGAGCAGCGAGATGAAGGCGGCGTATGCCGCGTGGCTGTCGATCCAGC
>JBBQZF010000106.1:0-9590 GCA_038208015.1 Gemmatimonadales bacterium | reverse complement strand
GAATGACTCAGGTCCGCCGAGAAACACTGGCACGCAGGGGATTATCTTCTCGATTTCGGTGTCGTCGCGATGATCGGAGTGAGCCGAGCCTTCTGAAGGAGGCTTTTGAATCGCGCATCGCCCCGAACCGGACGCTTGCGGAGTGAACCCCGAGGTAGCCGATCCACGGGGATTGTTCCTCATACGCGCGCTCGAGCCAGTCGAGTCCGGTGTTCAATTCTCCCAGCGCGACATGGATCGCCGCCACATGATAGGCAGAGACATGCCTGTCCCTTGACGCCTCTGCCAACCGGGAGAGAACAGCCCGCGCTTCGTTCTTCTTCCCCGCTCGAGCGTAAGCGTGGCCGAGCGAGGCGAGATAGAGCGTGCTCCGCTCGTCGATGGCCAACGCTCGTTCAGCCCTGGCAACTGCTTCCCTGAAGCGGCCGGTTTCTTCATAAGCCCAGCCCAGGTGCCAGTGGGCGGGCGCAAAATCGGGGTCGAGCTCCAGCGCTTTCTGGTACTCGGCGATCGCCGTCTCGTGCTTTCCGGCGAAGTAGTAGCGCAGTCCAATCCATGTCTGGATGATGAGGGAAAGCGGGTCGAGCGTGCGGGCGGTCTCCGCGTGAGCGAGCGCTTCGTCATGCCGGCCCATTGCTGACAGGAACCCGCCATACCAGTGATGCGCGGTGGCGTAGCCCGGGTTGAGCTGAATTGCGCGGCGATACTCCCGCTCGGCGGCCTCCCAGTCGTGGTCGAACTCGAAGTGGATGTGAGCCATGGAAGCGTGCGCTTCGGCGAGCGTACTGTCGAACTCCAGCGCCCGAAGCGCTGCGTGCTTTGCCTTGGGGAAGGCATCGCGGGGTGCAAGGCGGCTGTACCATCCGCGGGAAATCCACGCGTCGGCGATGCCGACCCAGGCGAGGGAATAGCCCGGGTCGAGATCGACCGCCTGCTGGAAATGATCGAGGGCAGTCTGGACGTTCTCTTCTGTTCGCTTGTTCCAGAAGTGTCTCCCCTTCAGGTAGAGCGTGTAGGCCTCGTGATTCGCGGTTGGCCGCGTGCTCAGCCGGACGCGCTCACCTTCGAGAATCGTGACACCCAGCCGATCCGCCACCTCGGCCGCGATGTCCGACTGCACCTCGAAGATGTCGTCGATCACGCGATCGTATGACTTCGACCAGATCTGCCGCTCGTCGTTCGCACGGAGAAGCTGGATGGTGACTCGCACGCTTCTCGAAGGGGCTTCGGTACCGGCCCACCGGACGCTGCCGACCAGGAGGTAGTCGATTTTGAGCGCGCGGCCGATGTCGCGCATTGTCATGTCTGTGCGTGCGTATCGCTGCGCTGCCCGGCTGGGGATTACACTGAGGCCGCTCACCGCGCCGAGCCGGCTGGTGATTTCCTCCGTCATGCCCGCGGTGAAGTAGTCGTCGTCCGTGCGACCGAGATTCTCGAACGGAAGGACGGCGATCATGGATTGCTGACGGGGGTTCGTGTCCAGGGGCGGTGCGCCGTCGCGGCCAGCGCCGGGTTGCCGCTGCCACAGGAATACGCCGAGCGCCACGGCGAGTACGCCCGCCATGAGGAGAGAGGTTCTCGTTGTGAGGGCGGAACGTCGCACGTTCCCGGTACGACCGCTGTCCCGAGGGGTGTCCGTCGGCGTATCGTGACCTTCTCCTCTGGAAACTGCCGCAGCGAACGCCCCTATGCTGTCGAAGCGATCTGCGGGACTCTTCGCGAGCGCGCGGCGTACCGCATCTTCCAGCGCCGGTGAGACGGTTTCCCGCAGGTTCATCAGTCCTGGCACGGGCTCGCTCAGTTTCTTCGCGAGCAGCGCACGAAAGCTGCCCGCAACGAATGGTGGGTCGCCGGAGAGCATTTCATACAGCACACACGCGAGCGAGTACGTGTCGCTGCGTCCGTCAACTTCTTCATGTCCGGTGGCCTGCTCGGGGCTCATGTATTCCGGCGTGCCCACAGCCAGTCCGCCTTCGGTGATGCGCGCGCCTGCCGCTGCACCGAGAGCGGTGGCTACGCCGAAATCAGCGAGGACCGCGTGCCGTCCCATGAACAGGATGTTCTCGGGCTTGACGTCCCGGTGCACCGCGCCGAGGCTGTGGGCATAGGCAAGTGCGTCTGCGACTTCGCGAGTGACCTGAATCGCTGCCCCGATGGGAAGTTGCGGCTCTCGCCTCAACCGGTCCCGGAGTGTCTCTCCCTCCACGTACGGCATGACATAGAAGACCAGGCCTTCGGCTTCGCCGAATCGTGCAGCGGAGGATGTGGGGATGCGCGAGCACGGCCGCGATCTGGATCTCGCGAAGAAACCGCTCTGGACCGAGGGCGGCGGCGACTGCCGGCGCAAGCACCTTGATGGCGACCTGGCGATGATGCTTGAGATCTTCCGCCAGGTAAACCGTAGCCATGCCGCCGCGGCCGACCTCCCGAACGATTCGGTAGCGTGAAGTCAGGGCGGAACGGCGCCGCTCGAGCTGCTCGCCGTCGTCACTCACGATCCTGGCGCCTCCAATGATGAATCCAGACAAGATGAGCGAGCGGGTTCGCTAAGGCCAGCGCTGCGCGATGCCGCATGTCTGCTCCTGGATTCGAACCGGCGTAAAGTGCACTGACGCGGTACAAGTAGGAGGAGGTTTCGCGCGTCCACCCACGACCAGCACATCATGCGCTCCTACGCCTACGCCCTGATCGTCAGCCTTCTCCCGCCACTTCCGGTGATCGCCCAGCATGCGCCGATCTCCGGTTACGAGGTGCCCGCGACACTCGCGGATGGCTGGACGACCGCGACGGCTGAATCCATGGGTGTAGACGCCAGGAAACTTGCCGCCCTCCGCTACTAAGCGGCTGGAAGGGGCGAGGCGGAGATAGCGGCCTTTTTTACGGATCGTGCATTGGTTCAGAAGGTGAGTACATCCACGCAGAACTAGGCGCCGCCTCGTCGAACGGGACCCAGACGGGTTCCAAACTTGCCCTATGTCGGGGGTGTCGGTCCTTGCATGGCGGCATTTACTGTCGGGACGGACGTCGACTTCCGGCAGGGCTTTTCTCACTGGTCGGCGGGGGAACGGCATCATGTTTGTCGAGCAGACGCGCTGGTCAAGCGCCACCGGCTGGGTCGTATCGCGCGCACCGCGCCAAGGCGCTTCGGCGCAGGTCGTATTGTTCTTCGGTGCGCGGGAAGCCATCGAATCGTCGCGTGCGCCAGAGGTGCTTCGTGCGGCGCACCCGCGCGCCCGTATCGTCGGGTGCTCGACCGCTGGCGAGATCAGCGAGACCACCGTGTCCGACGGGTCGGTGGTTGCGACCGCGATCCACTTCGAGCACACCGTCGTTCGCGCTGCCTGGCAACCGCTCGGAAGCGTGGAGGACAGTCGTGCCGCCGGAGAGCGAATCGCCCGCGAGCTCGCATCCAACGGTCTGGTGCACGTATTCGTCCTGGCCGAGGGGCTGAAGGTAAACGGCTCGGACCTCGTCGCCGGTTTGCGGCACGGACTACCTGCGAGTGTTGCCGTCACTGGTGGACTCGCCGCGGACGGTGCTCTTTTCGAGAAAACCCGCGTGTACTGCGACGGGGAGCTTGACGGGGGAGCGGTGGCGGCCGTCGGTTTCTACGGTGACCGTCTCAGGATCGGCTATGGCTCGATGGGTGGATGGGACACATTTGGCCCCGACCGGCTGGTGACTCGCGCCGACGGCAACGTGTTGTACGAGCTCGACGGGAGCTCCGCGCTCGAACTTTACAAGAAATATCTCGGCTCTCACGCGGCGGACCTTCCGGCAAGCGGCCTCCTGTTTCCGTTGAGTCTCCGAGGAGAGTCCGGCGATCAGCGCGTTGTCCGAACGATCCTGGGCATCGACGAAGCTGCGGGAAGCCTGGTGTTCGCCGGTGACATCCCGCAGGGGAGCTATGCCCGCCTGATGAAGGCGAATGTCGATCGGCTGATCGACGGCGCCTCCGGAGCGGCGACGTCGTGCCACGTACCCCTCGCGGGCTCTATGCCCTCCCTCGGAATCCTGATCAGCTGCGTGGGACGAAAGCTCGTTCTGAAGCAGCGCACGGAGGAAGAGGTCGAGAGCGTGCGAGCGGTGCTCGGCGACGAGGCCGTGCTCAGTGGATTCTACTCCTATGGGGAGATCGCGCCCTTTGCAGCATCGACCCGGTGTGAGCTGCACAATCAGACGATGACCATTACCACGTTCACGGAGGACTAGCTCGTGCACAAGCTCCTTGCCCGGCAGCTTCGCGAGCACTTCGGGAGCGCTGAGCGCATTCCGGTGGAGCTCCTGGGGTTCGTCGCGGCGGTGGAGCAGGCATACCTGCAGTCGGACGACGATCGCGCGATGCTCGAGCATTCGATGGATACGGTATCCGAGGAACTCGTCGATCGCTTCCAGCGGCTGAACGATGCGCTTTCGACGAGCCAGACTGCGAAGGCGGAGTTAAACCAGGCTGTTTCACTCCTCTCAGCGACGTTGGAGGCCACGACGGACGGCATTCTGGTGATGGACTTGACGCGCAAGATCGTGCAGGTGAGCCGCAAGTTCGTTGAGCTGTGGCGAGTTCCCGAGGCCGTGCTGGCGTCGCCGGACGACGAGGTGAGCCTGCGCTTTGCCGCCGAACAACTCGTGGACCCCAGACAGATCACGGAGAGGATTCCAGAGATCTTCGGAGATCCTGCCGCAGAGAGTTTCGACGTGCTCCTGTTCAAGGATGGTCGCCATCTCGAGCGCTACTCCATCCCTCAGAGGGTCGGCGATGAGATCGTGGGCCGCGTGTTCACGTTTCGCGATGTCACGGAACGCCTGCTGCTGGAGGAGCAACTTCGCCAGTCGCAGAAGATGGAGGCGATCGGCGCCCTCGCTGGCGGCGTCGCTCACGACTTCAACAACCTGCTCATGGTCATCCGGGGGCACGCCGAGATGCTCAAGGAAACGCTGGACCCATCGCTTCTCGAGTTTGGTGACCTCACGCAGATCCTCATCGCCGCCGATCGCGCCGCCGCGCTGACGCGTCACCTCCTGGCGTTCAGCCGCAAGCAGATGCTGCAGCCGGTGCCGCTCGGCCTCAACGCGGTGCTGTCGTCGCTTGCCCCGATGCTGCACCGCCTGATCGGCGAGGATATCGAGATCGAGCTCGCACCGGCGCAGGACCTTTTCGTCATCACCGCGGACCCCGGGCAGATGGAGCAGGTGCTGGTCAACCTGATCGTGAATGCACGCGACGCGATGCCACGGGGGGGCAGGATCACGATCGAAACGGAGAACGTTGTGGTCAGCGAACCGGGCCGACTGATCGGGATTCCTTTCGGCTCGTACGTCATGCTTTCGGTATCGGACACCGGCCACGGAATACCATTGGCGCTGCGGGACCGCATCTTCGAGCCCTTTTTTACGACGAAGGAAGTGGGCAAGGGAACCGGCCTGGGGCTCTCCACAGTGTTCGGCATCGTCAAGCAGTCGGGCGGATATCTCGTCCTGGACAGTGAAGTGGACAAGGGCGCCACCTTCCGCATCTACCTTCCAAGAGCGGCGCAGGCTCGTGTGCCCACTCCGGGGGGCGTGCCGACACTTCCCGAACTCGGAGGGCGGGAAACCATCCTTCTCGCCGAAGACGAGGAAGCGGTGCGGGAGTTGGTGCGGAGGATCCTTGAAAACACCGGATACACGGTGCTCGTGGCGCGCGACGGAGCAGAGGCGATTCGGCTCGCGGCGACGCATGCTCGTGCCATTGACCTTTTTCTCACAGACGTAATCATGCCGGGAACTGGCGGCGTCGAACTGGCGAGGCTAATCCGGGAACACTGCCCTGACACTCGGGTGCTGTACATGTCGGGCTACCACGACGAGGACATTGCCCGGCGAGGTGGACTCGATGAACACTCCCGTCTCCTGGAGAAGCCTTTTACCGCAGCGGCATTGGCGTTGGCCGTACGTGCCGCACTCGAGACCAAACCAGTGGGGCGCGGCTAGGCTGCGCTCGCAGCACCACTGACCGCGATGGCCCATTGGGCAATACCTGGTGCAAGGCGCCGCTAGAGAAAATATCCCCGGTCGGGTCGCCACCCGACCCACTCATCGCCGTTCAATCACTTTCGCTCGGCACGCGAGCGCGCTTCAACATTCGCCAGGTCGAGCGTCAGTGTAAACGTCGATCCGACGCCCTGCTCGCTGCGGGCGCTCAGGTCGCCGCCCATGCCGCGGGCCAGGTCGCGGCTGATCGCGAGACCGAGTCCGCTGCCCTGGCCCGCGCGACTGTGACTGGAATCGACCTGGGTGAATGGTTCGAAGATCGATTCGAGCTTGTCGCCGGGAATACCTTTCCCGTTGTCGATAACCCGGATGAACGCCTTCGGGTCGGGCCCATCTCCAGCGACGCACTCGAGCCAGACTTTCCCGCCGGCGTCGGTGAATTTCGCCGCATTCGACAACAAATTGAGCAGAATCTGCTGGAGCTTATCGGGGTCAGCGAGCACGTGGAGAACCTGCGAGCTGTCGCAAACCTCGTAGGTGATGCCCTTTCCGTTGAACTGCGGCTCGATCATCGGCCGGAGGTCAGCCAGCGCTTCGGTGACATTGACCTCGGTGATGCGATAATCGACGCGCCCCGCTTCGATGCGAGACAAGTTGAGGATATTGTTGATCAGGCCAAGAAGGTGTCGCTGACTCCGATCGATGCGGAGCAACGCCTGACGCTGGTCGTCATTTATCGGCCCGTACACACCAAGCTCGATGAGCTGAACGTGGCCGCCAATGGCGTTGAGGGGCGTGCGCAGCTCATGGCTCATCGTGGCCAGAAACTCCGATTTTGCCTTGTTGGCTGAGTCGGCGATCGAACGCGCGCTTGCCAACAGCTCGATGGTCTCCTGGAGCTCGTCGGTCTGCGCGTGCAGCTCCTCGGCCTGCGTCTCGAGTTCTTCCGCCTGTTGCTGCAATCGTCCGTTCGCGATCTCGAGCTCGGCACGCGCATTCCGGGACTCGGCGAGGGCGTTCTCGAGCTGTCGCCTCGTCCGGTCGACGACGGCGGCCAGCGTGGACGTTCGGGCGGCGGCTTCCCGGGCGAGCGTCTCTTTCGCGACCGCCGCGGCCGCCGATCGCTCCGATTTGAAAATGGCGGCGAACATCGGCAACAACGTGCGAAACCATTCAACGTCGTTGGCCGGCGAATCGGTGCCGGTAATGACGAACACGATATCGGGGCCATGGCCGAAAGCGAGCACCGGCGCGAGCCCGTCCACCACGTCAACGGGAAGTTTCCCGGCAAGAACGCCATGACCAACCGCTTCCTCGAGGAATGCAGTCCACAGCCGCCCATTCGGGAATGTCTTTGGAAACCCCGGAGCCGGCAGCAACAGGTTCACCTCGGCGTCCCGAGCGAAGAAGATGAGTGTGTCGCCGCCGAACTCGCGCGCGAGCGCATGTGCGGCTGCTGACCGCGTTTCCGGAATCGCCAGCGCCGTCGCAAACTGGAGGAGCGCCGAACGCGGCCCGATGGCGGACGCGGTCACGTCAGGCAGCCGATCAGTCCGGAAAGACGCAAACGACCGCGGTGCAATTGTGAAATCCGCTGAACTGGCCGTCGGCCCGGACGATCTGACCGTAGGAGTTGAAGCCGGCAAACTTGGCATCGCCGAGCGCATTGCGAACGGCTGCGAGCTCCTGGTTGAAACCGTCACCCAGACGGAGACGCGTCGCGACACAGTCGAAGAAAAGCGCGCCGCTCGGCTTTGCGCCCGCACGCTCGACTTGATTCACGGCATCCGTCACCGCCATGGCCGCGGCGTCCGCCGCCGATGTGGGGCCGGTGGACATGATCTGCGCCGTTGATCCGACGGGGACTTCGGCCGCGAAGGCAATCCCGCCTTCCGCGTTCACCCCGAGGGGAACGCGCAGCTTGTGTCCGTCCTCCGCCTTGATGCCGACAATATTGTGCAAAAAGAACGGCAACGGGTCGGCGCGATCGAATCGCTGGTTAGTTGCAATGGCGTGATCCTGGAACGCGTCCACGGCGGGCGACACATTCATGGACACAACGCACGAGTCCGCGGCATCTGTCACGCGCAACGCATGCCCCGTGCTCGACCAGCCGTGGCGGGCACCAATGCCCACCGGTTTGTTGGAAAGTACCTCGAGGGCGACCGCAGCGTTCGACGCCACGCGCGTACCGCAAAAGACATGAGTCTTCTGAAAGAGTCCGTTGTCTCCCGCGCCGCCACCGGCAAACTGGTACATCCCACCAGTCGCGAGCGTGAGCTGGTCGACGAGGTCCTCCGCGAGTCCGGCGAGAGCATCGACGAGAACAATGGCCGTGCGGTAGCGGAAATCGGACGTCTCCAGTCCCTTGAACCCGCCCACCAACTCACCGGCGGCGACATCGCGGCCGCGCGAGAGATCCACCGTCATCGTCGCGTTGAAGCGCATGGCCGGATTCTGAATAGCGAACGCCGACGACATGTTGGTGCCGGAGGAATCGGCGGTAAACTCCCCCGCGGACGAGCAACCGATGATCGCTCGTGTCGTGCATTGACGCTGCAGGGCGGTCAACACCGATTGATAGTCGTTGTCTGGCGAGATGAAGACCACGACGGCGTCGGGTTGTTGTCCGCCCAGCCCCTGCATGAGCTGGTCGGCGAGTTGCTCGCCGGCGGAGGCATCGCGAGCCGACGTGGACGCGGTAGAAACCGAGGTCATTGGGATACCGGGCAAGGGGAAACGAGCCGGAGAAATGGCGGACCCGCTCGGTGCAATTCCCGCACCCCGCGTGCGTACACCGCCCGGCGGTAAGTAACGCCGTTGATCACGGGCTGATCATACCCGGTATGGCGTTATCCTGTGTCCTCAATCTGGCGTCCTGACGACACTACCGAACAGTGAGTGAGTGCCGGATCCGGCCGGGTTTGCGAAGGCCAGCGGCCCTTCCGGCGCCCGTGGCGCAGCACTGGTATCGTAGGGCAGCCGATGAGGGGAACGTCCCGGCAATCGCATTCCACGAAAATTCTCCCGCCGAGAGTGCTGCCGCTGGCAGAGGCGCAGGGAATCCTTACCGATGAGGACGTCTTCGCCGACGTCTCGTGAAGGTATTCCTGGACACGAATGTGCTCACCAGCGCGTTCGCCGCACGCGGCCTGTGCGCGGACCTGATGAGGTTAGTCCTCGCCGAGCATGAGTTGCAGACAGGGGCGGTGAACCTGGTAGAGTTGCGGCATGTCCTGCGTGATCGCTTCAAGGCTTCTACTCCGCAAATCGATCGCATCGTGACATTGCTCAGTGACCAGACCATAGTTGCAAAGCCCAATGCGCTTATCGCCATCAAGGTCCGCGATGGGCACGATGCCTGGGTCCTGGCGTCGGCGGTCGCTGGTGGCGCCGACATGCTGGTGACAGGCGACAAGGATTTGCTGGTTATCGCCGCGAAGGCGCCATTACCGGTGGTTACGCCAAGAGATGCAGGGGACCGTCTGCGCGGAACTGGTAGGGGTTAGCGGCAGGGGCCGTGGCCGCACATTTTTGAGTCCAGTCGCTTACACCGGAGCGTGCCATGAGTCCAGTCGTCAGGAATGTCCTCGCGGTGGTGGCAGGGTTCGTCATCGGCA
>JBBQZF010000105.1:0-9629 GCA_038208015.1 Gemmatimonadales bacterium | reverse complement strand
GAGGGATATTGCGAGAACGCCGAGGGTCCCGAGTGCACCGAGTGGGGATGGGAGACCACGGCTGAGCTTTCGCTTGGGTGCAGGATGCGCGACTCGAAAGGCGCAACCGTAGATCTTCCGCTTGGCGCGATCGTGCGGGACGGCAAGTGCCTAAACGGCCGCTCGATCCCGCCTGACCGGCGCCGCGAGCTTTTCCCGACCGACGCCGACGCGATCGTGGCATCGGCAACCGGCTTGTACCAGGGAACCTATTACCAGTGGGGAGGCATCACGCCGTGGGGCGCTGACTGCTCCGGCATGGTCCAGACGGTGCACGCGCTGCATGGAATCAAGCTGCTTCGCGACGCATGGCAGCAGGCGACGCAGGGAGTGACCGTCGAGGGCGGCATCGACGCGCTGCAGCCGGCGGATCTTCTCTTTTTCTCCGACCGTGACGACGGCGTGATAACGCATGTGGCCATGGCCGTTTCTTCGCGCAGCGTCGTCCATCTTGCGATCGGTCGCGGCGGCCATTGCATCGAGTCACTCGACCGGCCCGATGAGTATACGACGAGCCTGATGGAGCGGTTCAGGTTTGCGCGGCGGATCCTGGCGAAGGCGGAGACCGCCGCCTAACTGACCATCCCCTTTGGGGCTGGCATCACAACCTGCGCTGCATTGCTCACGTGGAGCGGCACCTCGGCGGTAAGGTCCCCGTCAAGCGATACCTGCATCCTGTAGATGCCGGCAAGGTTGAGCGGAAGGTCGATCACCGCGATGATCGGCAGGTCCATCTCCATCGCCGGGTTCGTTCCGGGCGCGACGTTCAGCTCGCCGTCTGACGACCACAGGACCTCCCCATCAGGATTGACCCACGAGAACGTCAGAGTGTGTGCGCCGGTGTCTTCTGTCGTCCCTTTCAGCCTCACGACGAAATGAGTCCGAGGGTGCATCGACGGGAATCCGCTCACCGCCAGGGCATCGAATACGCCGAGGACGTTGAGCTTTCCCTCCTGGGAAAGGTTTGCCCCGTCTGCGAAGACGGCAAATGAGATGTGCATCGGGTGAAAGTAGCAGGAGCGAACAGTCAGCAGCTAGCTTTCGCCGCAATGACCCAGAGCAACGCACCGGCAGGATTCGGCAAGACCGACGCGCTGCTCCTCCTCATGGCTGTTATCTGGGGCGTCAACTTCAGCGTCGTGAAGTACGGCACCCAGGTTTTCACGCCGCTCGCTTTCACCGGGCTTCGCGTGGGGCTTGCCGCGCTGGTACTGCTGGCTGTGTCGGCGACGCGCAGGAAGCGAAGACCAAACCGCCAGGAGATCCTGGCGCTGATTGCCCTCGGTGTCCTCGGCAACGGTCTCTACCAGATTCTCTTCGTCGAGGGGGTCGCGCGGACGCGGGTCGGGAACGCGGCGCTCATCGTCGCAGCGACGCCTGCGTTCATTGCGATCGCCGGACGGTGGCGCGGGACGGAGCAGATAAACCGCAAAGTTGCCGGCGGAATACTTCTCTCGCTCATCGGCGTTGGTCTCGTGGTTCTCGGAAGCGCGCGAAAAGCGTCGGGCGAGGCAACGCTTCTCGGAACACTGCTGGTCTTCGGCGGGACACTCTGCTGGACGACCTTCACGATCCTGCTTCAGCCGTATGCGCGGCGGCTCGACCCGATCCACCTCTCGGCGTTCACGATGCTGGGCGGAACGATCCTGATGCTCGTGGCGACTCCGCGCGCTCTGCTTGCAACTGACTGGTCACAGGTCGGAGCCGGAGGATGGGCCGCGATCTTCTACGCAAGCGTCCTGTCCATGGGTCTCGCTTATATCTTCTGGTATCGCGGGATGCGCGTGCTTGGACCGACTCGCACGGCCATGTACGGCAACCTTCAACCGGCAATAGCAATACTTGTTGCGTGGGTATTCCTCAGCGAGATGCCGACCGCATGGCAGGGCATCGGGACTGTGACGATCATGAGCGGCATTTTCCTTACTCGCAGATGAGAGTTGTACTCTTCGACATAGACGGAACGATCCTCAGGAGCGGCGGCGTGGGCAGGATCGCCATGGAGCGCGCGCTCACCCGGGTGTTCGGGTCGCCCGGCAGCAGCGATTACCATTACGACGGCAAGACCGACAAGCAAATAGTTCGCGAAACTATGCGTCTGGAGGGGCTCCCGGACGAGCAGATCGACGAGCAGATGCCGGTGCTGCTGGAGGAGTACCTGGCGGGACTTCGCGCGGAACTCGGGTCCGGGACGCGCACAGTTCACGTTTTTCCCGGTGTGCTCGAGTTGCTTGACGAGCTCGAGAGCGAAGCGTCGGTCGTGCTCGGCTTGCTGACGGGCAACATCGAGCACGGTGCGAGAGCAAAGCTCGAAGCTGCAGGCATCGACATCGAGAGATTCAGGGTAAATGCGTTCGGCTCGGATCACGAGGATCGGCCCGAGCTGCCCGCGGTCGCGCAGCGCCGCGCGGCCGAGCTTCTCGGTGCGGTCGTCGAGGGGAATCGGGTGATCGTCATTGGCGACACGCCGGCTGACATCCGGTGCGGAGAGGCCATCGGGGCGCGCGCAATCGGCGTCGCGACTGGCAGGTACACAGTCGATGAGCTGTCGAGACACGATCCTTATGCAGTTTTCGAGACCCTGTCGGACACGAACGACGTCATGCGGCGGATCATGAATGCGTGAAGTGGAGCTGAAGAGCGTCGTGCCTGACCTGGCAGATGCCCGCAGGCGGGTCGAGGCAGCTGGCGGCGTGCTGACATTCGAGGGAAGCCTGTTCGACCTGAGGTACGGCGACGCGGCGGGCTCTCTTGCGAGGGATGATCACGTCGTCCGGCTTCGTATTTACGAACGCGACGGCAGCCGCGAGGGCTACCTCGACTGGAAGGGGCCGACACGGTATGAAGCCGGCTACAAGGTCAGGGAGGAAATCTCGACGCGCATCGACGACCCGGCAGCATTGGCAAGCATTCTCGAGAATCTGGGACTGAGAGTCATACGGGATATCGAGCGGCGGGTAGCGCAGTACACCCTGAAAGGGGCGGTTGTGAGATTCGAGGAGTATCCGAGAATGGACAGTCTCGTCGAAATCGAAGGTCCCCCCGAGGCAATCGAGGTGGCTATCGAATTGACAGGTATCCCGCGTTCGGAATTCACCTCGGAGCGACTCCCCGACTTCACTGCTCGATTCGAGGCAAGAACGGGGCAGAAGGCAGCCCTTTCAGCCCGCGAACTGGCAGGTGAATATGGCTTCAGCGCCGGGGACGCCTGAATCGCGAAAAGCCGTAAGACGTTCACCCTGTGCACGTTGCCGGTATCCTGATAGATTTACTCGGCAATGAATTCCGGGATTCGGACGGCCCTTCTGACCGTGACTCTCCTCACGGTCTTTTCTTCGGCCACACGCGCGCAGGAGAACTCCGCCAAGCGGCTCTCCAGCATCGTCAGCGTTGCTGTCGACGAGTACACCAGGGCGGTCGATGCCACCGGAAAGCTCGTCTCCGAGGAAGAATATCTGGAGACCACAGGGTTCCTCGGGGATGCAAAGGTCGTCGCGCAACGCCTCAAGGGCTACAATGCTCCCGCAACCCAGGCGATTCTCGACACCCTCGCGATGGCCGTGGACGCGCGGCGGCCGCCCGGGGATGTAAAAGTGATCTTCGCCCGCTTCAACGGGGCGCTAGGCGTGGCAGGCGCGCTCGATTTGCCGACAAAGCCGCTGGACCTGGCGAGAGGGAAGGTCCTCTATGTCCAGAACTGCGCTTCCTGTCACGGTGATGCGGGGCAGGGGGACGGTCCGGCGGCGGCTGGCTCGCCAATGCCCGTACCTCCCATCGGCTCCGCGGATCTCCTGCCCGATCTGACGCCGACGATGGCTTACAACGTGGTGACTGTGGGGGTCCGCAACACCCCGATGCCTGCATTCGGCGATACGATGACGCCGCAGGACCGGTGGAACGTAATCAACTACATATACGGGCTCCGCGGTGTGACGATGCAGCTTCCGCGGGCTCCGGCGGACGCCGCCGGCGTCGCGAACGAAGCAGCCGCAAACTCCGTCATCGCGCTCCTCGACAGCGCGCTGGAGTTCGCGAAGGCCGGCCGGATCGAGTCCGCCGGTGACCGCGCGCTCGATGCATACATCGCGTTCGAGCCCCTCGAGACTCGCGCTGGCGCAAAGCAGCCGGGCCTCGTCGCGATGATGGAACGGCACTTCGCCGACTTCAAGGGAGCAGTCCGCGGACGCGATATCGTGCTGGCGCAGAACGCCCGCAACGCGATAGCGCTGAACCTTCCGCGAATCGTCGAGCTGACCCGCCCGACCGGAAGCGGCTGGGTCGCTTTCTCCCAGTCTTTCCTGATCATCTTCAGGGAAGGCCTCGAGGCGATCCTCGTCATCGGCGCTATCGTCGCGTTCCTGATCAAGACAGGCAACCGGGACAAGCTCCGGACGATATGGCGCGGAGTCGCCCTCGGCCTCGGCGCGAGTGCCGTAATGGCTGTCGTGCTCCAGACCGTCTTCCGCAGCCTGCCGACGAGTCGAGAGGTGATCGAGGGCATCACCATGCTCATCGCTGTCGCTGTGCTTTTCTCCGTGAGTTACTGGCTCATATCGAAGGTGGAAGCCGCGAAGTGGCAGAAATTCATCCAGGAGAAAGTCGGCACTGCTCTCGACAAGGGAGGAGGCAAGGCGCTGGCATTCGTCGCGTTTCTGGCCGTGTTCCGCGAGGGCGCGGAAACAGCCCTGTTTTACCAGGCGCTGTTCACTGATGGAAGCGCGATGACTCCCCTCGTGCTTGGAATGGTCGCAGGTGGTGTCGCGCTCGCGGTGATCTTCACGCTCTTCTACCGCTTCGGGATGAAAATCCCGCTCCGGCCGTTCTTCACTGCAACGAGCATCCTGCTCTACTACATGGCCTTTGTTTTCCTTGGCAAGGGGATTCGCGAGCTCCAGGAGGGAGATGCCGTCGGCATAACCCTCGTCAATGGACTGCCGAGCGTGCCCTCGATGGGCATCTTCCCGAGTCTCGAGACAGTGGTGCCACAGCTAGTGCTCCTCGTCCTGTTCCTGTTCATGATCCTGAAGACGTTCGTGCCCCGCCCGCGGATCATGCAGGCAAGGTCCCGGGCCGCAGACTCGAGCGCCTGAAAGACGCCCGACCTCATCCTGCACCGTCAAGGATTCCCGCGACGGCTGTGACTCCCGCTTTCACAACTGCGATACGTGGTAATGCCGCGGCCGGCGCACGATCAACTGCATGCCAGCCGCTACCGACTATGCGGGTCGTGGCGACTGGCGCGATGGCGAGCCCGGCTTCTCGTACCATCTCGTGTACATCCAGACAGCGCCGAAGAGCGCGAAGCCGATGGCGATCACCTGCGCCGCGGTCAGTCCCATCGCAAAGAACCTGTCGTCCTTCGCGCGGAAGATCTCGACGATGAACCGCTCTATACCGGCAAGGAGGCAGTAGGCTCCGAACAGCCATCCAGGCCCGTGCACGCGGTGACGCAGCTTCCATATTATGAAGAACATCACGGTGCCCATCGCCACCTCGTAAAGCTGGGTCGGATGAACCGCCACGACTTCGCTCGGCGACATACCCTCGGGAAAGCGAACGCCGAACATGCTCGACATGTTGCCGACTGTCGATGGCGGGGCGCCTTCGGGGAACACAGTAGCGAGCGGGCCGTTCCACGGCCGGCCGTAGTCGTCGCCGACCGCCCAGCATCCCGTTCTGCCAACTGCATAGGCGGCAGGCAGCGCAACCGCCACAGAATCACTTACGCGCGCGACGCCGAGGCGCTTGCGCATCACCACGAATGTCACGGCGATTATTCCGCCTATGAGTCCGCCCCAGAACACGAAGCCGGCGCGGCTCCACAACGACGACATGTCCTGCGTCAGGATGGCGTAGTAGATCTTGGCCCCAAGGAGGCCTCCGATCACCGCTGCGAAAACCATGTCGCCGGCCGCGTCCCCATCCTGTCCGCGCCGCTCCATCTCGTTCTGCGTGATGATCTGCCCGATCACGAAGGTGAGGAGCATCGCGAAACCGAATCCCGTGAACTGCAGCGGGCCCAGCTCGTAGGAAACCGGATGGTGGACTATCTGCGCGAAGATGAGTGGCATCGTATTGTCGATGAGGTCAGGCCGCGACCAGGCCGGGAATCGGCTGGCTCGCGAAAGCATTGAGGTCGAGCCCGGAGCGCTCTCCCCTCTCGAAACGAAAAAGTCCTGCACGGGCTATCATCGCGGCATTGTCTGTCGCGAGCCTTGGCGCTGGAGCATACACAGCAGACACCGTTCCCCCCGCGCGCATCGCCTCGGCCAGAGTCCTGTTGCACGCGACTCCGCCGCCGAGCACTATCTTCTCCCGCGCGAATGCAGCAGCTGCACGCCTCGTCTTCTCGACGAGCGATCCAATGACAGCGTCCTGAAATCCGCGGGCAATGTCCGCCTTGTCCCGCTCGATGTCGTCGCTCGCCCGCACCGCATTCAACACAGCTGTCTTCAGGCCGCTGAAGGAGAACTGATAATAGTCGTCGTCACCAGGTGAATCGTTGCCGCGCACCATCGGCTTCGTGAACCTGAAGCGCGCCGGATCACCCTCGAGCGCCAGCGCCTCCACGTGTCGTCCGCCGGGATAAGGCAGCCCCAGAAGCTTCGCCACCTTGTCGAAGGCTTCCCCCGCCGCGTCGTCGCGCGTTGCTCCAAGGAGGCGGTATCTGCCCCACTCTTCAACATCGAGAAGTAGAGTGTGGCCCCCCGAAACGAGTAACGCGGTGAATGGCGGAACCGCGTCCGGGTTGTCGAGTGACGTGGCGAAAAGGTGTCCTTCCATGTGATGCACCCCGACCACCGGAATACCTCGCGCGAAGGCAAGCGATTTCGCGTAGCATACACCGACGAGCAGGGCGCCGATGAGTCCCGGCGCCGACGTTACAGCTATCGCGTCGAGTGCCGGCAGTGAAAGCTTCGCATCATCGAGCGCCCGCGACACGACCGGCGCGATGCTCGTCAGGTGCGCGCGGGACGCAATCTCCGGAACTACTCCGCCGAAAACCTTGTGGACATCCTGCGAAAGGATGACGAGCGACTTCAGAGTGAAATCGTCGCCGCTTCCCTCGAGCAATGCGGCAGAAGTCTCGTCGCACGATGTCTCGATCCCGAGAATCGTCGGCATGTTCAGCCCGCTCCCTGAGCCAGAAGCCGCTCGATCAGCGCCCGGTTCTCAGCGGAATTCCAGTCGTGGGCTCCGAGATGCTTCCGGCGTATCACGCCGTCGCGGCCGATAATCACGGTCTCAGGATATCCTGATGTCTGGTAGTCACGAGCGACTTTTCCCATCTGGCCGCCCGGATCGTGGAGAATTTCGAATGTCAGGCCGAACTCCGTGGCAAAGCTGCGGATTTGCGGAGCCATTCCGGGATCGTCCACGCTCACGGCGACGACCTTGAGGCCCCGCTGCTCATAAGCCCGGTGAAGCTGCTCGATGCTCGGCATCTCGACGCGGCATGGTGCGCACCACGTCGCCCACAGGTTGAGCAGCACAACACTCCCGCGATAGTCGGCAAGCGTCTTCTCCAACGGCGGCTCGTCGAGCGTCACGGCGGTGAAATCAGGCGCGGTGGCTCCGACTCCGACTGGCGAGATTTCGTTGCCCACCAACGTCCTCAGCGCGCCGTACACCGCCGCGACGGCGGCGAGAAGCAGGAGCGCGACAGCAAGCTGCCTTCGGCCGCTCATGCCAGCTCCAGGCACTCGCGCCGAAGCGCCGCGATCTCAACCATCGGGTCGCCGGCAGTGAAGACGGCATTGCCGGCGACGAAGGTATCAGCTCCCGCCCGCCACACCTGCTTTATTGTCTCGCGCGAGATTCCACCGTCGACCTCGAGCGCTGCGCCGCTTCTCAGCTCGTCGAGCATCTGGCGGGCACGCGCAACCTTGTCGATGGAAGAGGGAATGAATTCCTGTCCGCCGAAACCGGGGTTGACCGTCATCACCAGCAGCAGGTCGAGATCGCCGAGTGCTTCCCGGACGGCGACTAGCGACGTCGCGGGGTTGAGAGCCGCTCCGGCAAGGCAACCGAGCTCGCGGATCTTCGCAAGATGCCGCTGAAGATGCGGAGTCGCCTCGACGTGAATCGTGAGCCCGGTGGCTCCGGCAGCGGCGAAACTTTCGAGATAGCGCTCGGGTTTCTCGACCATCAGGTGAACGTCGAGCGGCAGCGATGTCGCCTTCTGCGCTGTTCGAATCATCTTCTCGCCGAACGTGATGTTGGGAACGAAATGTCCGTCCATCACATCAAGATGAATGAGGTCTGCGCCCCCTTCCTGGCACATTGCGATCTCTTCCGCAATCCTGCCAAAGTCGGCGCTCAGAATTGACGGTGCGATGCGGGGTTTCATCATGGCTGCCGGCGGATTGAGTCGACAGGGAGGGACGGCGCCGGAGGTGGTGGCGCCACTTGAACCGGCTGAGGGGGAGGGAACCGTGAGATCCGGAGGCTCACGCTCGCACCAGATGAGACTGTCGCGCCCGAGGACGGCACCTGGCCCAGAACCGTGTTCTCCGGCAGGAAGGAACTCGTGTCGGTGCTCGTGCCCCCGAGCCGCAGTCCGAGCTGCTCGATCGTGGAGCGTGCGTCGGCGAGGGTCCTTCCGGTGAGGTCGGGAATCTGCACTGTCGCCGGCCCCTGGCTGAGCGTGATGCTGACCGTGGCAGGCAGCTCGAGCGTCGTCCCGGGCTCGGGATTGCTCGAAATCACTGCACCACGGGGCTCGGTGCTCATCTCCTGCGAGACGCTGCCGAACTGGAATCCGGCGGTCTCGATCGCGATGCGCGCCTGTTGTTGCGAGCTGCCCCTCACCTCAGGTACTGTTGCAGTTCTCTGGCCCCCGCTCACCGCCAGCGTGACTTCCGCGCCGCGTCTCTGAAGACTACCCGCTGGAGGATCCTGCTCGAGAACGACATCCGCAGGTGTCGTCTTGTGGAATCTTGTCTGTCCCCTGAGGGCGCTGAACCCTGCCTCGTCGAGGAGGGCTACTGCCTCGCTCCACGTCTTCCCAACAACCCGCGGAACTCGGCCGTCGTCGGGCAACACGTCGGCCGGGAACGCGAAGAAAAACAGCAGCAGGTAGGCTATCAGGAATCCGCCAACCGAGACAAGGAAATATGGAAACGCGCGCCGCGAAAGCGCGCGAGCTTTCACCTACTGGCTCCTGCGAAGGCGGGCAGCGAACGCGCCGTCGCTGCCATGGACCTGCGGTAGGACGCGAAGAAATCCGCGATCGATCGTCTCCGCGGGGACTGTGCCCTGTGGCGGCGGCTCGAGCGCCCAGCCCGGATTGCGTGCAAGGAAATCCTCGACCTGCGCATCGTTCTCCTCGGGCTCGAGCGAGCAGGTGCTGTAGATGAGCAGGCCACCCGGCCTCACAACCTTTGCCGCTTCGCGAAGAATCGATGCCTGAAGCGAAGCCATCACAGGGATGTCGGAAATCCTGAGTCTCCACCTGGCGTCGGGGTGCCGGCGAAAGGTGCCGGTGCCGGTGCATGGCACGTCGATCAACACTGCATCGGCGTCGCGTATCGCCGGTCTTCGCGCATCTGCCACCGCAACGAGAAGATTATCCGCTTCGAGACGAGCAC
>JBBQZF010000104.1:0-9650 GCA_038208015.1 Gemmatimonadales bacterium | reverse complement strand
GAACAGCGTGTGGAGCATCGTGTTGATGCCGCCCGCGTGATCGAAGAGCAGAAAGTTGAGGGCTCTCAGCGGGGGCCGCGGAACCGAATACCGCTCGAGGAAGTTGTTGAAGTCGTGAAGAATCGCCTTCGGCCGGCCGGTGGTGCCTGACGAGAAAAAGATGATTCCCGGGTGATTCCGGTCTCGCACTTCGGCAATCAGGGCATGTGAGGCGGCCCTCGTCTCCTCCCGGCGCTCGACCCGCCCGCCCCGGATCACCCACTCGGCCATCCCGGCCTCGAAGAAATAGTCGTGGTCGGCAACGGTTCCGGCGGCGAGAGGCATGAGGATCACGCCAATGTCGAGCAGCTCGAGCATCGTTGCGATTGTCGGCCCGTCGAAATCCCCGACGAGCGCCACTACCGCGCCCCTGGGGATCTCGCGGATCTCCGGCGAGCGGCCGACCGCGCGCTCGACGTCAGTGAAAGAGAGAGATCCTCCCGGACCGATCAGAAACGGCTCGGTATTCCCTTCGTTCCGGGCACGCAGCTTCTCGAGCAGACTCACCCGCCTGTCCGCCTGCCTTCTCTGCGCCTCAAGCTGCCTCTGTGTCTCGCATTAGATGCCGCCCACGTGCAATGTCTGCCCGCTCACCATCGCGCTTTCGGGGGAAAGGAGCATCGACACGATGTTCCACACATCCTGGGGCGTGCCCTGCCGCTGGATTATCTGCTGCTTAATCACTGCGTCGACCTTGTCCTTCGGCACCTTGGCGATGAGCGCCGTGTCGATCGGACCCGGGGCAACCGCATTGACTGTGATGCCGTGCGGGGCAAGCTCGCGCGCGAAGACCCGCGTGAACCCTTCAACCCCCGCCTTTGACGCGATGTAGATCGCCTCGCCCTTTATCGCGAGCGGCACCCCAAGGGTGGAGAAGTTGATTATTCGCCCGCACCCCCGCTTGATGAGCGCCGGTGCGAGCTGCTGGCAGCAGAAGATCGTGCCCAGGAGGTTCGTCTCGATAATGCGCCGGACTGTCTCCGACGGGGTCGTGACGACCAGGTTCATCGAGGCGATCCCGGCCGCGTTGATGAGCGCGTAGACATTGGGGTTCCGCCTCAGGTCCTTCATCGCCTCCGCGATCGAGTCCGGATCGGAGACATCCGCGGCCCGCATCTCGAACGGCGAATCCTTTATCACTGTGCGGCCCAGTCCGACAACACGATAACCCGCCTCACTTAGCCTTTCCGCGCAGAACCTGCCAAGGCCCCGTGAGGCGCCGGTCACGACTACGACGTCAGGCGCCGACTCATCTCGCGGGGGCAAGGGCTTGCGGGCGGCCATCAGGGTGCCGGCGCCAGCTGCGAGAGGTGCGTGGCGAGGGATCTGACGCTCCTGAGGACACTCCGCGCCTCTGACATCGCGCTGTCACTCGTCCAGTCGAAATACGCGCCAAGCTGGTCCCGGCTGAAGTCCTCGGCAGCCAGGAGGAGCATCACGAGGTCGGCGGAGTCAACAACCCGGCCATTGCCCACGAGGACAGTGTCAGCCGTGACAGTTTCGGCCGGCAGTCCGGTAAGGCTCGAGACTTCGTCTCGCAGGAAGCTTTCTATCTCATCATAGCCGATCGGCATTCGATTCCTCTTCTTGACTTGCGATTTACGGGCAGCAAGCAAATCTACGGGATTCGGTGATACTTTTCATCTCATGAAGAAGACAACGCAACTGCGGCGCATGATCACCTCGCCGGAGCTGGAGTTCATAATGGAGGCCCACAACGGGCTATCCGCGCGCATTGTCGAGGAAGCCGGTTTCAAGGGCATCTGGGGCAGCGGGCTGAGCATCTCGGCCGCCCTGGGGGTCAGGGACAACAACGAGGCTTCCTGGACCCAGGTACTCGACGTCATGGAGTTCATGAGCGACGTGACCTCCATACCCATTCTTCTCGACGGCGACACCGGCTACGGCAACTTCAACAACATGCGCCGGCTCGTGACGAAGCTCGAGCAGCGCGGCGTCGCCGGTGTCTGCATCGAGGACAAGCTCTTCCCCAAGACCAACTCGTTCCTTGGCGATGCGCAGCCGCTTGCCGACATGGATGAATTCTGCGGCAAGATCAAGGCGGCAAAGGACACCCATCGCGATGAGGACTTCGTTGTCGTTGCCCGGCTCGAGGGGTTCATCGCCGGGTGGGGGTTGAAGGACGTGCTCGAGCGTGCCGAAGCGTACCATGCCGCGGGAGCTGACGCTGTGCTCGTGCACAGCAAGAAGTCGAACCCTTCCGACATCGACGCATTCATGGCCGAATGGGGTGACCGGTTGCCGGTGGTGATAGTCCCGACCAAGTATTACTCGACTCCCACCGATCACTTCCGCGAGCTCGGCGTAAGCCTCGCGATCTGGGCGAATCACAACGTGCGCTCCGCGATCACCGCGATGAGGAGCACGAGCGCGCGCATATTCGCCGACCAGAGTCTCGCCAGCGTGGAAGGAACTATCGCGACAGTGTCGGAGATCTTTCATCTCCAGGGCGCGGACGAGCTGGAGCAGGCGGAGTCGAAGTACCTGCCGACGTCGGGCAGGAAGTTCAATGCGATAGTGCTTGCCGCGTCCCAGGGTGAGAAGTTCGGCGACCTTACGAAAGAGGTACCGAAGGCGCTTCTTCGCGTGAATGGGACTCCGATTCTCTCGACGCAGCTCGAGTCGTTCAACCGGATGGGAATAACTGATATCACTGTCGTGCGTGGATTCAGGAAGGAGACAATCGCCTTCCCCGGCATCCGGACTGTCGACAACGATGATCACGCGGAGACGAAGGAGCTCTTTTCGCTCAATGCCGCGCGCGCCTCGATCAAGGGGAATACGGTTATCTCGTACGGCGACATCGTCTTCAAGGACCACGTTCTTCACGAGCTCATAAATACCGAGACCGACATCTCGATCGTCGTCGATGCGGATACGTCGAGCCGCAACGGCTACACGGATTTCGTGCGCACTGACAAGCCCTGGTCGCGGTCGGCGCTGAATCCGGTGGTAACCTTGAAGGAGATGTCGGCACTGCTCCCGCATGCTGACGCGCAGGGCGAGTTCATCGGTCTCTGGAAAGTGAATGCGAAGGGCGCGGCGGCTGTCAGCGAGGCACTGGAGCGTCTTTCGGCGCGCGAGGATTTCAGGACACTCCGGATGGCTGATCTCTTCAACGAGCTTTCTGCGACGTCGACGGTTTCCGTCGTCTATACGCGGGGCGCCTGGATCGACATCGACAGCGTGGTCGACCTCATGCAGGCGAGCGAGCTGACGTGATCGCGACACGCCGCTTCGGCGACAAGCTGAAGGGTCTCGGGTTCAATTTTTTCAGCGGCGTTCCCTGCTCCTATCTCACCGACCTCATCAATTACGCCGTCAACGAGTGCGATCTCGTGATGGCCGCGAATGAGGGAGATGCCGTCGCCGTCTGCGCCGGCGCGCACCTGGGGGGGCGTAAGTCTGTTTTTCTCTGCCAGAATTCAGGCCTTACCAACGCGACGTCTCCGCTCACGTCCCTCCTCTACACGTTCGGCATTCCGATGCTCGGGTTCGTCAGCCTGCGCGGGGAGCCGGGAGGCAAGCCTGACGAGCCGCAGCATGAGCTGATGGGGCAGATCACGACGGGTTTCCTCGACCTCATGCGGATCCAGTGGACATACCTCGCCACTGATGATGAGGAAGCGGATGCGCAGCTCGACGCAGCGAACCGGGCGATCGAAAGCGGCGAACCTTTCTTTTTCGTCGTGCGAACCGGAACGTTTGCGAAGGAAGCTCTCCGCGATCGGATTTTCGGCGCGCCTCGCGCGGAGCCGATCGTCTTGCCGAAAAGCCGCGAGACCGCCCCCCAGACGCGATTCGAGGCATTGACTGCTCTGGAAGGTGTGCTGCGGGACGATACCGTTCTCATAGCTACAACCGGTTTCACCGGAAGGGAGCTATACGAGGCGGGCGACAGGCCCAACAACTTCTATATGGTAGGGTCGATGGGATGCGCCGCGGCGCTCGGGATGGGACTGGCGATGGCCCGTCCCGACGTACGGGTCATCGTGATAGACGGCGATGGAGCGCTCCTGATGCGCATGGGCTCGGCCGCCGTGCTCGCCGCGTACGCTCCGCCGAACCTCGTGCACGTGCTGCTCGACAACAACGCTCACGATTCTACCGGCGGCCAGAGAACCGTGTCGGACAGAATTGATTTTACCGCGTTCGCGGCGTCAGTCGGCTACGGCAACTCGTTCCACGCGCACGACACCGGCGAGCTTGTCGATCTCGTGGAGAAAAGCTTAGCGTCCGGCCGGCTTGGCTTTGTCTATCTCAGGACAGCCCCGGGATCGAAGCCCAACCTTGGCAGGCCGAAGACGCGTCCGCCTGAAGTTCGTGATCGGTTCATGAAGTTCGTCGCGGCTTCGGCGTCCGGGGCCTGATGCCCCGCAAGGCAGTAATCGTCGCCGCCGGCCTCTCGAGCCGGCTCTACCCGTTGACTGCGGAAACGCCGAAGGCACTGTTGCCCATCGGTGACGAGACATTGCTGGCGCGCTCCATAAGACTGCTCCGCGAAGCAGGCATATCACACATTGCTGTCGTGGTGGGCTTCCGTGCCGATTCTATCCGTGACGCCGTCGATAAGGGCATTGCCATCATACCAAACCCATTCTTTCGGCACTGCAACAACATGGGGTCGCTCCTGTTCGCGAGGGATTTTGCGGGAGATGATTCCTTCGTATATCTCCACGGGGACCTCGCCTACACGGGCGGCACACTGAAAGCCTTCCTCGATGCGGCTCGAGATCCGGGCCGGTCCTGCCTCGACCTTCTGACTGCGTTCGGCGAGGTCGATGAGGAGGCGATGAAGGTGCAGGTGCGCGACGACAACACGCTCGTCGAGTCGAGCAAGTCGATTCCGCACGCTGACGCAGCCGGCGAGTGGACGGGGATTGCCGTCGTTCAGGAGCCACACCTTGTGTTCGATGAGATCGAGGCGCACATGATGCACATCGGGCCAGGTGACTACGACACAGCTGCTTTTACCTCACTCGCCCGGGCCGGGGAAGTCATACGGTGCATCCCCGCCAACAGCGATCAGTGGAAGGAGATTGACACAATGGAAGACCTTGCAGCTGCCCGGTTGGCGTTCGGAGGGCTCCGGTGATCTTCAGCAATCCCGTTAAGGTCGAATGGGGCACGCCTGACTTCGCCTGGCTTCCCCCGATGCTTGGCGGCAGGCGTGCGGCCATCGTCTCGACTCCCGGTATGGAGGAGCGTGGTGTCCTCGAGGCAGTGAGGTCGGTCATCGGACAGGCGGACATGCCTGTCGTAACCGGCGTCAAGTCGAATCCGACGATCGCCTCGATAAGGGAAAACGCCGCGACGCTGCTCGACACGAGACGCGACATCGACGTTCTCGTGGCGATCGGGGGCGGCAGTGCTCTCGACACGACCAAGGGGATCGCGGCGATCGCATCCGGCGGATACTCCGGAGACTGGTTCTCGAGCCACCTGAGAGAGGGCACAGCTTTTCCTGACTCTTTTTCTCCCACGCCGATCATCGCGGTGCCGACGACAGCCGGCACCGGCAGCGAAGTAACGATGTGGGGAACTGTGTGGGACGAGGAGAGTGGCGCGAAGCATTCGATTTCGCATCCGAAGCTTTACGCCGAACGTGCCGTGCTCGTGCCCGAGCTGACGGTGACGGTGCCGCCGCACTTGACTCTTTTTACCGCGCTCGATGCGCTCTCTCACTGCATGGAGTCGATCTGGAACAAGCGGTCGAGCGCAGTGAGCGAAGCGTTTGCAACCGCCGGCATTGCCCGGATCCTGACAGTTGTCGATGACGCGATGCTCGACCCCGGCAACATCGATGTCCGGCGCCGCCTTCAGGAAGGCGCGCTGCTTGGCGGGCTGGCAATTTCCTCCACGGCGACCGCGCTTGCTCATTCGATCTCCTACCCGCTCACGTCGCGGCTCGGCATGCCCCACGGCCTCGCCTGCGGATTCACGCTTCCCGAGCTCATGCGCTTCAATGCTGACGAGGCCCCCGAGCGCGTCCTGATAATCGCCGGAGCGATGGGTGCGGATGGGGTGAACGCTGCCCAGGTGAGCCTCGCTCGCTTCTTCGCAGACTGGGGGGTGAGAGGTCACGTCGCGACGTATCTCGATGAGGAGAAGGCGAGAGCGATGGAGAGCGAGCTTCTCACCCCGGGCCGCGCCGACAACAACGTTCGGCCGGCGAGTCACGCTGACGCGCTTGGCGTAGTTCTCCGCTCGCTCTAACGCCGCTTGTCACCCGCCACTCTCGCCGACGTCCTGCGGATCATGGCGCGGATGGCCGGCGACAGGCTCGCCGGCCGCCGGATAGTGATCGTCTTCGTCGAGGAGCTGGGATTCATCCAGTTCATCCTGCCGGTCGTCGAGGAGCTGAAACGCCAGGCGGGCGACCGAATCGCGTTCTATCTCGCGACTGAGTACGCGGACCGCGAGGATCACTTGTCGGTGTTCGATGTCCCGCCGGACAGGAGATTTCATCCGCGGCTCGCGCGCGCGTTCCTGCTGGCGGACGTTTTCCTTTCCGCTTCAGTCTATGGAAAGGGTCCGGTGACGAGCTTCCGGATCAACATCTCCCACAACCAGCCGACGAAGTTCGAGGCGTACCCGAAGGAGTACGTCGAGAATTACGACTTTCATTTCCTCACGGGCCCGCTTCACCGGGACCAGTACGAGCACATGTTCGCGCTCCACGGCCTCGACACGCGCAAGCACCGGCTCGTCGATGTCGGCTATCCGAAATCCGACGCCCTCCTCCAGGGGAAGTACGACCGTGCCACAGTGTTGGATGCGCTGGGCCTCGATCCCTCCCTGCCGACGGTGCTCTACGCGCCGGCGTGGGACCCCGGCGGCTCCCTTCGCTCATTCGGCGACGATGTGATCGGGCAGCTCCTCTCGCTCGGCAACGCGAACGTGATAGTCAAGCTTCATCCGGTGAGCCACACTCCGCCGTCGAGCTCGAGCTACGATTTCTATACTGGCGGCTTTAACTGGATAGAGCGATTCAGGAAATACGAGTCGAACGCGCTGTTCAGGCATGTTGCGGCGTTCCAGGTTGATCCGCTCCTCGTTGCGGCGGACCTGCTCGTGACTGATTTCAGCAGCGTCGCGCTCGAGTTCGTCGGTCTCGACAAGCCGATCATCTATCTCGACTGCCCGGAGTACTTCGAGAAGACGTTGAAGCTACCGGGATACGAGACAGATCCCGACTACGTGAAGAACAATCCGCGGGCGAACGCGGGGAGGCATGTGGGGATAGTTATGGAGTCGGTTGGGGATCTTGGCCTTGCGGTGCGGGATGCCCTCGCCGATCCGGGCCGTAATTCTGATAAGCGGAGGGAGCTGGCCGGCATGCTTCTGTACAATCCCGGGCGGGCGGCATCCGCGGCGGCTCGGGAGATTCTGTCGCTTATCGAGATTTGAAGTGCGGGAATCTTACGTTACGCGGATTGGGCGGATAAAGCGGATCAAACGGATCAAGCGGAACTACTCCGGAGGTCGGCGTCGCCAGGCGATGATCAAGCATTTCTGCGAGTGAGGGAATTTGTCTTTCTGTTTTTAACAACAGACAGCAGCACACCTTCCGTTAAACGGATGCCGGCGCGCGCGGACCATGCCTCCTCCCCATTTGGTTGATCCGCCCAGATCCGCCCAATGTAAAAAAGCCTTTCCCGCCCTCAGGGTCCGGAAACTTCTCTCCCCGACACAGCGACTAGCTCTTCAGTCATGTTGAAGTCGCTCCCATCTACAAGCCTGTCGCAGACGAACTGCACGAACGGATCATTCCCCGGCAAAAGGCTGTCACGCTTCTGGTGCTGGAAGCCCCACCACTGCGCTGAGGGATCGTAGAGGACGTCGATCGGGACCTGGCGCTGGATGAAATGCGAGTACGCATACTTCCTGACCAGTCCCTGCTGATGATCCGTCAGAGGGCCAAGTGTCGCGGCGCGGCGCAGCAGGTCGCGGTAGGCCTCGGGTGTCAGCGCATCGTGGGTAAAACCCATGCCCCCATAGTGCGCCTCTCCGGCGACAATGACCGGCTTCCCCATCAGCGCCAGCTCGAGGCCGGCGGTCCCATACACAGTCACCCCGCCATCCATCAGCTCGAACAAATTCGCCGGGCTCACATCGTCCTCGGCCGGAATCACGCGGACGTGATCGGGCAGCTCCGGAAAATTCCTCTCGATCAGCCGCTGCACGCCCGTCGCGGGGTTGTCCCACGCTTCGACCGGATGAATCTTGATCAGCCACTGCACATCCGGGACATCGATCGCCTGCCTGACTGTATCGAGGATCCAGTCATCGAATGTCGGATAGGCCATCGGGGCGAAGTCGGCCACCGAGTCCCAGTTGATATGGGAAAGCACCACCCACACCGGCTTGTGCGTCGGCGCGTACTTCGCCCGAAGCTCACCGAGGTCGCTCTTGAACTGCTTGGGGCGGTTCCTCATGTCGAAGCTGATGTTCTTCTTGTACCGGTCGTCGAAGAACCTGTCGAGGCGGGCGTTCTGCCTTGGTGTCAGCTCGTTGTCCCGGACCTCCATCCACGTCTCCTCGCTCAACGCCTTGAAGTCGATGCGCGACGGATCCTCGACATGTCGAAGATAGAAGTGGGAGGTCAGATACGACGACTTCCACGCCGTCACCGGTATTTCACGCCTCCGGGCGATATGGAGTGCCGGCCCCCAGTCGACATAGATGCCGTGCGACATAAAAACGCGCCACGGGTCGAACCTGTCGATCGCATTCGCGGCAGCACAGGCCGAGATCAGCGCGCTGTGTGCAAACTCGCGAATCACGGCCTCATGGCCGGTAAGCGCGGCACCCTGGAGATACCTTATCACCGACGACCTTATGTTGTTGCCGAGCTGGACGCCGCCGTATGAAACGGTGTGAAGTGTGTCCCAGGTGATTCCTTCGGTCTGATCCCACAGCGTGGCGCGATCAGCGTCGGATATAAAGTCCCCGTTGAACGACCAGGGCACCCCGATCGTGTCGAGAAAGCCGCTCGTCTTGCCAATGCATCCGGGGCACCTGTCACGCCATCGCGCGATGGGCACGCCCTCGTTCTCCACCCGGATGGCGCAAGCCCTGTACGGCGAGTTACAGATTATCGCGTGGACGTTGTACCCGCGGAGCCGCATTGCTGCAGCGATCGCCATCTCGACATGGAGGAGGAGCGGCATTCCCCCCGGAACCCAGAAAAGCATCGTACCCTTCGACGCGTCGAGCTCTGCTCCCTTCCCGTAGAGCTGGGCCATTTTCCGCGCGCGGTGCTCGTCGGTGTGCTTGAAGAGCGCCTGCACGGGAGCGGGCGATTTCTGGATGGCTATGTGAGCCGCCGTGCGGGCAAGACGGTCGAGCTTGTTGAAGGGAGAATCCATTTATTGAGTGCGGGAGCAGACTGGCGGAGGTGAATATAATGGTAGCCGGCTTATACCGGCCTGCCGACTCGGTATCCAGCATCGTTCCCCGGGACAACTACAGAAAAGCAATGGGGGGGAGACCAGTGAGACCGGTGAGGAACCCCTGGGGTTAGAAACACCCAAAACAAAGTGGTCTTCTGGTTTCTCACTGGTCTCACTGGTCTCCCCCCCTTTGCT
>JBBQZF010000103.1:0-9728 GCA_038208015.1 Gemmatimonadales bacterium | reverse complement strand
CTCCGTCCACCGATCGCACGAGGCCAGGAATCGAAGAGGCGTCCTCGCCGCGTGAAAGCGCGTTGACGAGCGAGACACTCGCCCTCTCTCCATCGCCTGCGACGGCGTAATCGACGCCGAAGTCGCGAAAGAGCGCCTCTGGCGCGACGCCAAACGCCGCGCCGCCGGCGATCAACTTTGCATGTGGCGCGGCTGCGCGCAGGTGCTCGAAAATCAGCTTTGCCTGGGGGGTGTAGTGCCTCAGCGCGATCGCGTCGCTGTTGTCGATGTTGCGAACCGAAACACCGATTACGTCAGGCCTGACGCGGAGCGCGTCTCTCCTGGCTGCCCCTGCCGCGTCCCGCTCGAAGCACAGATCGAGAAATGTCACCTCGTGGCCCGCCTCGTCGAGCGCAGAGGCGACGCAGGCGAGTCCGTTTGGCACCACAGGGTATGGCTGCCGCTCCTGATTTGCGCTCACCAGAAGTACCCGCGATCCCGTTCGCGTCACAGAAGAAACATCACTCCGACCGCCGCCCCGGCCGCCGAGCTGATGGCGTTCACTCCGTCGTTGTCGAGCCAGCGCAGTCCCCCGATGTGTGTGGTTGCGGTCCCGCAGTCGTGCACCCGCCTTTCGGTTTGCCTTACGCATTGCCCGCACCACCGCGTCGCCTGGAGCGTTGCTCCGAGCAGGGAATCGGCGAAAGCACCGGCGATTCCGCCGATGATTGCTGCGGTACCCGCTTCCGGGGGCCAGTCGAGCAGCAGTGCCACGCCAGCCATGAACGCGGCTCCCGCTATCGCCGCTGCGGTTCCGCGAATTGAGACGGCGCCGGAAGTCCCGGGCGGGACTTCCTTCCAGGTGGTGATCGACCGCGGCGGCCTGGGCGAGAGCGTGCCGATCTCCGTCGCCCATGTGTCTGCAGCAGACGCTGCAAGGGCTGCCGCGGCAGGGATTGTCCACGCGATCGAGGGAAACAGGATGCTGGCCGCGGCAAGTCCGGTGAATACTCCTCCATTGGCCAGGACCTGAAACGCGTCACGCTCTCCGCCTTTCTCGGCCATTCCCCGGGTGTTGGCCGACTTGCGGTCTTCCCACAGCCGGGAAAGAGCGGTTCCCGACAGGAAAAAACCCACGAGCATCACACCCCAGCTCCAGCCTGCCGCAACGCAGATGGTTCCAAGAACGGCGGCGGCAACCGCGCCGCTGAATGTGAGCGTGCCACGATCGCGGGCGATCACCGCGACTGCCGTGGCAAGGACTGCTCCCGCGAGTATGCGGGTCAGGACGAAGCTCAAGAAGTTCCTTTTTCAGCGTTCAACAATTGGCCGATTGCAATATGTTTCATGCCTTCCCGCCGGCGCGCCGGTGATTTCGCTCTAACTCCCCTTATGGCTTCGACAGTCAACGCCCGTATACCCCTCAGTCTTCTGGAAGCGATTCGCCGCATAGATACTCCGACGGATCCAACTGACACGGAATATGTGACCGAGCTTCGTAACAAGCGATTCGGTCTCAGCGATACCGTCTACACGCAGATCCGCCGATACAGTGAGGCGCTTAAGCGAGGGCAGCGCATCCCCTTCGCTGAGGCGGAGGGCCTCGGCACTCTCATCGGCAGGCGGCCCGATGCGGCCGAGCTTTTCGAAAAGGCAGGGCACATTCTTGCCGACGCGATATATCAGTCGATCTCGCCGACGAAGCGGGGAAGCATCAAGGCTATGCCTGGGTTCCTCAGCAGGCCGATGGCGCTCAAGCAGGTCAGGATCGCATCCGAAAGGTATTTCGAGGGGACCCTCGAAAGAACGGGATCGTTTCTGTCCCTCAAGGTGATTGATTCAGTCACCGTCAATGGCTCTCCCGGTTCTGCCGGATGTGCGTTTTACGAGACCGCGTTCCGCCAGCTTCTGAAATCACTCGTCGATGCCGGAGACCAGATCGACCATGTCCACTGTGCGCAGCGCGGAGAAGGAGTCTGCGAATGGCGCGCGGAGTGGCGAGGCAGGGCTCATTGAGGAAACACAAAATCTGACGCAGCAGACACTTTCGTCATTCCAGGCGGCGATTGCCGAGGCCGGCCTCGACGGCTGGCTGCTGTTCGATTTCCACGGGCTGAATCCGGTTGCCGGGGGCCTTCTCGGACTGACGGGCATGGGCTCGCGCAGGATTTTCGTCCTTGTCCCTCGTGAGGGAGAGCCGACGGCGATAACTCACGCTATCGAGCAGGGTCCATGGCACGATTGGCCATCGCGATGGGGAAAGACTGTATACAGCGGCTGGCGCGAGCTGGAGTCGCAGCTTGCATCACTCGTCGCTGGCAAACGCGTGGCGATGGAATACTCTCCCGGCGACGCTGTTCCCTATCTCGATAGAATTCCTGCCGGAGTGCTCGAGATGGTCCGGAACGCCGGCGCCGAGGTGGTGTCGAGCGCGGATCTCGTGAGCAGGTTCTACGCGGCGTGGACGCCGGAGAATCTCGAATCGCACAGGCGCACCGCGGAAGTGATCGCTCGCATCGCCCGCGAGGCAATGAGCAGGGCAGGCTCTGCCGCCCGTGATGGAATACCACTCAGCGAGCGCGCCCTTCAGCAGTGGATCCTCGATGAGTTCGCCGCCAATGGACTGAGCACCGACCATGGACCGATCGTCGCAATCGGCCCCAATGCGGCAAACCCGCATTACGAACTCCCCTCTGAGGGAAGTGCGCAGATCGAAAGCGGCAGCATCCTGCTCATCGATCTCTGGGCACGCGAAGAAAACGGCCTGTTCGCCGACCAGACGTGGATGGGAAGCCTCGGTGATCCGGGGGAGAGGGAAGTCGGCATCTGGGAAGCCGTGAGGGATGCCAGGGACGCAGCCATCTCGCTGCTGCGAGAGCGCATCTCGTCACGAACCGCGGTTACCGGCGGCGAGGTCGACGACGCTGCTCGCGCCATCATCGTGTCCCGCGGATACGGCGACCGCTTCATTCACCGCACTGGCCACTCGATCGACGCCCGGGATCTCCACGGGTCAGGTCCCCACATCGACAATCTCGAGACGAGGGAGGACCGCCAGCTGATTCGCGGCGTCGGATTCTCCATCGAGCCCGGGATATACCTGACCGGCGACGTCGGAATGCGAAGCGAAGTGAACGGCTATATGGGTGACGGCGAGCTGGTCATCACTCCAGGCGAAATTCAGCGGGACCTTATCATCGCCTGAACGGGGCCGGCCTGATAAACAGCGCAGGGTCGGCGCCTTCCACGCCTGACAGCGCGATCTGAGTCACGCCGCGCCGCCTTACCGCGGCGACCATGTGCTGGACCGTCAGCGAATCGGGAAGCCACACAGTCCACCCGTCCCTGCCTCTCGCAGTGAGAAACCGGCTGACAGGATCGCGGGTGAATGCTCCCGACTCCGAGCGGACCAGAGCCTGCGCATCGGTCCACGTGATTGGCGCCGCAGTGCCGTCTGCGTTCCATCGATAGCCAAAAAGCGGCAGCTCAGCGCCGAGCCTGCTCGCCCCGATGACTCTGGCGCGCAGGCCAATTTCCCGTGCGATGAATTCCGGCGTCGTGAGTGGTCCGGGCGCGGTGCCCGGACGGTGCTCGCCGTGCAGCCGTATGAAGAGAATGTCAGCGACGCGAGCGAGAATCGACGTTGGGTATGAGACTGTGTCGCCCGGCGGCACAATCATCGAGAAAGGCCTGCCGCCCAGCGGCCGCGCGAACCGTCCGATGCTTCGCACCATTTCAACCATGCCGGGAAGATCGTTCGGCGTGGCACCCTGGAAATCGACAATGGCGAACATGCCTCTCGCCGTCACCGCGGTCGATCGAGCAGTGAGGGCCATCACGACAGTGTCGTCGACGAGAGCCCGAACGGTTTCCGGACGATACCTGCCTCCCTGATATGTCGTGATGATTGCCGGACGAGTGAGGGTCCCGACATACGCCGTGGAGTCGTCGATTATTCCCCTTCCCACGCCGCTGCCCCCACGCCTCACCATCACCGGTCGAAGGGATGCGCTATCGAGCACCACGAGTGCGCCCAGCGACGCTACCTCGGGATCCGGTTTGAGCCGCGTCGCGGTTTCGTCGGACATCTGGGCCGCAGGCACGTACCAGGTAATTGTCTGCGGGGCAGTTTCCGCACGGCCCCTCGCGCACCCTGCGAGAGTGATCGTGAGGATCAGGAGAGGGATGGTAGAATTGCTGCGCACTGGCGAAGATTAGCGCATCACGCCGAATCTGGCACTCAGTGTTCTTCCACTGCAGAATCCCCTGATGCGAATACGAAGCTTTTTCTGTCTCGCGGCGATTCTTTTTCCGCCAGCCGCGCTCGCGCAGCCGCAAAAGGCCGCCGATCTGATCGTAGTGAACGCCCGAGTCCATACTGTTGACGACGGCCGCCCCATAGTGTCGGCGTTCGCGGTGAAGGATGGACGGTTCCTCTTCGCCGGATCGGACCCCGAGGTGCGCGCGCTCGCCGGGCCATCGACACGCGTTATCGACGCGGGCCAGTCCACGATAGTACCGGGGATGGTCGACGCGCATGCACATCTCCTCGGCCTCGGCACCTCGCTGAGGCAGGTGAAGCTCGCCGGCTCAACGACGTATGAGGAAGTGATCGCCAGGGTCGTCGACCGCGCACGCGGAATGAAATCCGGTGAGTGGATCATAGGCCGCGGCTGGGACCAGAATCTCTGGCCCGGGCAGCAGTTCCCAACGCACGAGGCTCTCTCACGCGCGGTTCCGAATAACCCCGTTGTTCTCACGAGGGTCGACGGACACGCCCTGCTCGCCAACTCGATGGCGATGAAGGCCGCCGGCGTGACGGCAGCCACTCGGGACCCGGAGGGCGGCAGGATCGTCAGGCGCAGTGACAATTCGCCGAGCGGCGTCTTCGTGGACAACGCCGAAGGCCTGGTGACGCGAGCAATTCCGGCGACCACTACGCAGCAGATGCGGGACGCAATAATAGCTGCGATCGCGGAAGCGAACAGATGGGGTCTCGTCGGACTTCACGACGCGGGCGCAAGCCGGAGCACGATCGACATCTACGAGTCGCTCGCCGGTGATGGCCGCTTCAATCTTCGGGCGTACGTGATGGTCTCCGATGACAGCGCCGACATCGCCCATTACGTGGCGCGAGGTCCGCAAAGCGGGCTGTACGACGGTCACCTCTGGATCCGCAGCATCAAGCTTTATTCTGATGGGGCGCTTGGGTCGCGTGGAGCGGCTCTCCTTGCACCGTACGCGGACGACCCCGGAAATACGGGCCTGCTCGTAACGGCGCCAGCTCACATCCAGCGAGTCGCTGTCGATGGCCTGAAGAGCGGGTTTCAGGTCGCGGTGCACGCCATCGGCGATCGCGGAAATCGAATAGCTCTCGACGCATTTGGGGCGGCGCTAAAGGCGGTTCCAACAGCGGATCACAGGTTCCGGGTCGAACATGCGCAGGTGATTTCACTTGAGGACATACCGCGTTTCGCCGAGCTCGGTGTGATTCCATCGATGCAGGGAAGCCATCAGACCAGCGACATGGGATGGGCGGAAGCGCGCGTCGGGCCCGACCGCATAAAGGGCGCATATGCCTGGCGTTCGCTGCTCGACGATGGCGTGATCATTCCCAACGGAAGCGACTTCCCCGTCGAGCAGGTGAATCCGCTCATCTCGTTCCATTCGGCAGTAACCCGTCAGGATCCGTCGAACCGTCCGCCTGGTGGATGGTACCCGGAGCAGGCGATGTCACGAAGCGAGGCGCTCAAGTCGATAACGATCTGGCCCGCGTGGGCTGCATTTCAGGAAGATGTGATGGGATCGATATCGCCCGGCAAATATGCGGATTTCGTCGTACTCGACCGCGACATCATGTCAGTCGCTCCCGAACAGATACTCGGCGCGAGTGTAAGATCGACGTGGATCGGCGGGCGCGCCGTGTATGAGGCGAAATAAGAACGGGTCGCGGATTCGCATCGCCGTTGTGCCGCTACACGGGGGTCGCCGCGAAACCATGGCACGTCCGTTGCCCCCGTTTCGATCGATGCAAGCGAATTTCCTAATGAAAAAGCATTGGTCAGGCGTAGTATTTCTGTCGGTCCTCGTGCTTGGCGGTTGCTCCGCCGACAAGAAAGCCGACGCGGCTCAGCCCGAGGCCCGGAAAGAGGGGAACGTCGCGCCGAGGCCAAGCGTCGTCGAGACGCCGGGTGAGGCGTATCGCGAGGTCGCGGTCGCGGGCGGTTCGCGCATTACGGGCACCCTCGACTTTCTGGGCGAGGTGCCAGCCGATTCGGTTGTCCAGATTCCCGCGGACGTGCAGGGCTGTGGCGGAACTGCCGTAGCCAGGTCAATCGAGCGGACGGGGAGCCGCATCGGGGGCGCAGTCGTGTGGATAAGCGACATCCGAGCGGGGAAGGCGCTGCCCATGGAGCGGCGGTTCGAGCTCTCTAACAGCGAGTGCCTGCTGTACCCGCGGGTGCAGGCGGTGCTTGCTCCTGCGACGCTCAATGTGGGAAGTGGAGATGCTGCGCTGCACCTCAATCACATTATCAACGTCGCGACGGGAGAGCTGGAGGCCATCGCTCCCTTCACCGACAACGGTGTAGTGATTCCATTCGACCGCCTCCTGACGAAGCCTGCCCAGCTCGAGATAACATGCGAGCTTCACCCCTGGTCGAAGGCGTGGATAGTCGTCCTCGACCATCCCTACTTCGCGGTCACTGAACGGTCAGGATCGTTCTCGATCGACAACGTGCCGCCCGGCACCTACCGCGTCAAAGCGTGGCACCCCCACCTCGGCGTCACTGAACAGTCAGTGACTGTCAGCGGATCAGACACCAACCTCGAGCTTAAGCTTGGCTCCCCTCCAGAGGTGAACATGGCGCCGGCAACAGAGTAGAAAAAGCTCTTTTTACATTTCGCGGATCAGGCGAATTAGGCGGATCTGACGCTGGTGCGCTCAATCCGCTCAAATCCGCAAAATGTAGAAAGGGTTTTGTCCTTCCTGTCGTTGCGCTGTTTCTCACCTGGTGAAGAAAGACAGTCCTGCCAGCAGGCCGAGTTCAGCGCCGTCGCTATCGCCAAAATGTTGAGCGAGGTTCGCTTCGAAGCGGCTTGACAGCCGGCTCACGATTGGCTGCTTGAAGCCGAACCCGAACCCAACGAGGCTGCTGGAGCTGCTCGCTCCATTCGAGAAGCCGCTCACGCCGAGAAATGGGCGGACGTACATCCCGGCGCGATGGTAGGCACCCGGGTAGCGGCTGCTGCCGAGGTGGTAGAGAAGTCCCATCTCGGCCCTGTACGACGTGAATGTGTCGCCGTCACCGGTGGTGACGTTGATGCGGAACTTCGGCTCGAGGGACGTGCGGCGCCCTATCGGGAATCCGACTCTGGCAGAGCTGACCGGGATGTCGACCGAAGTGCGGGAGTTGTCTCCGAAGCCGATGGTGATTCCTGCATCGACTCCGAGCTCCAGTGGATCGGGGCCGTCGGTTGCCTGCGCGCTTGCGGTGGCCGCCCCGAGCGCCAGTGCGGTGAGCGTAGCTGCTATGGGTTTTAACATGGTTGCCAGGATTGAGTGACGTGGCGGGGACTTGAGGTCGTCTCCGGGCCTGCACGAGCAGGCATTTCGACGGTCCTGTACGGCTACATCTGTGCCCACGCGACATGTTTTTGCCGAGCTTTCAGTTCATTCGGCGGGTGCCAGGAACTCGCTTCCGCGAAACTGGCCGCGGTAAAGCCGCGAGTAAACTCCGTCAGCAGCCAGCAGATCTGAATGCCTGCCCTCTTCCACCACCCTTCCCCTGTCGAGGACGACTACCCGGTCGGCCCGCAGAACCGTGCTGAGCCGGTGGGCGATGATGAGAGTCGACCTGTTCCTGAGCAGCTCCTGCATCGCCTCTTCAACGAGTCGCTCGCTCTCGCTGTCGAGGCTCGAGGTTGCTTCGTCGAGAATCACGATCGCCGGATCCTTCAGGAACACTCGGGCAATCGCGAGGCGCTGCCGCTGACCGCCGGAGAGTTTGACGCCTCTCTCCCCCACGAGCGTGTCGAATCCTTCGACGAGACGCTCGATGAACTCGATCGCGTGAGCCGCGCTTGCCGCTCGCCATATCTCATCTTCTGACGGTATGCGCCCATCCTCCTTCACGGCGTAGGCGATGTTCTCACGCACAGTCCCGCTGAAAAGCGCCGGCTCCTGGGGGACGATGCCGATCGCGCCGCGAAGGTCGACGAGACTTAGCGCGCGAACATCGTGACCGTCGACGAGGATCTGGCCCCCTGTGACGTCCCAGAATCGCGGGATGAGAGACGCGATAGTTGTCTTCCCCGCGCCACTGGGACCGACAAGGGCCACAACCTCACCGGGCGCGATGTGAAGCGAGACGCCGCTCAGCACCTCCGGCAAGGACGGCCCGTAGGAGAATGTCACGTTCTCGAGCGTGACTTCGCCCCGAACGGGCCCCCTGATCGACTCGGCTTCCACCGGTTCGGCGATGACGGGTTGCGTTGCAAGCAGATCGAATGTCCGCTTCGCAGCTCCCACAGCCTCCTGGTACACGCCGAACAGCGAGCCGAGCGACCCTACCGCTCCGGCGACGTACATGGCGTAAAGAAGAAACGAGACGAGCGCTCCTGCCGTGAGAGTTCCTTCGAGCACAAGCCGACCGCCCTGCCACAGCACTGCCACAACTCCGCCGAACGCACAGAATGTCAGGATTCCAAAAAATGTCGCGCGGATTCTCGACCTGTCTGTCGCGGCGGCGATCACGTGAGCCATGTGCGCCGTGTAGCGCCGCGATTCCTCGGCTTCGCGCGTGAAACTCTGCACCGTGCGAATCTGTGAGAACGCCTCTTCCGCAGTTCCAGTCGCCTCAGCGATCCTGTCCTGGACGCCGGTGCTGGCGCGCCGCAGCTGGCGCCCGAAAAAGAATGCAGCCCCTATCACGATCGGCACGACGGCGAGCGTTGTCAGTGCGAGGCGGGGGTGGGTCATCGTAAGCAGCACGACACCGCCGATGAGGAACAGCGACTGGCGCGCGAGCTCCGACAGGTTGTAGCTGAGCACAGTCTGGAGAACCGTCGTATCGGCGGACAGCCGGCTTGTCAGCTCACCGGTTCGCTGCTCAGTAAAAAATCCCGGTGAGAGCCTGATCAGGTGTGAGAAAAGATCGCGCCTGAGGGAAGCGATCACCCGCTCCGAGGTGATGGTCAGCAGGTAGACCTGCGCGAAATTGAGAAGCGCCTGAATCGCGAAGAGCCCGATGAGGCCGAGCGCAATCCTGTCGAGAAGTGTCGAGCTCCCCTCCACGAATGCGGCGTCGAGAAGCCGCCGCACGATCTGCGGAAATGCCAGTCCGATAGCCACGCTCACGAGCAGGCATGCGAGCGCTGTCACGAGCTGTGGGATGTGCGGCCTGATGCGCGGCAGCAGCTGCCGGAGAGGCTTCGGCGAAGGGATCCGTTTCGCCGACGGCGCCTCGGTCATCAGAGCGGGATTTTTCGGTCGACCACCATCGCCACGAACAGCAGTGCGAGGTAAAGCAGGGAGTACTTGTAGACCCACCACGCGGGAGCAGTCCACTCGGCGGCTGCACGCATCTTCACGACGCCGGCGAGGAGGATGAGGCCGAGGAGCATCGCCGACACGAGGTAGATGACGCCGAAGGCGCCAAAGGTCACTGGCAGCACGGTTACGCCAATCAGGATCACCGTGTACCACAGCATCTGGTTCATTGTCTCTCTCTCGCCCCAGACGAGCGGAG
>JBBQZF010000102.1:0-9757 GCA_038208015.1 Gemmatimonadales bacterium | reverse complement strand
GATCGCGCGGCCACTGGAAGACTATCACGTCGCCGCGCGTGGGACGCCGGATCGCGGGCAGCTTCACGCCGGTGAACGGAAGCTCAGCTCCGTAGACGAGCTTGTTGACGAGGAGAAAGTCGCCGACGAGCAGCGTGCCCTCCATGCTCCCGGTGGGGATCTTGAAGGCTTCGACGAAGAATGCGCGGACCATGAAGAACAGGGAGAGGGCGATCACGACCGAGCGGAACCATTCCCACACGAACGTCAGTCTCCCGTTCCTGCGGCCGTTTACCCGCGTCAGCGCACTCGCCCGCCTCTCCTCGCTCACGTGCATCAGTTCGGCTTTCTCCAGATTCCTAGTCGGGTGTACCAAGATAGTTGTCGATCTGCGCGCGCTGAAGAGTCCCGGAGAAGTCGGCGTACCCGACTTTCGTCTCCGAATAGAACTCGTAGACCTGCCAGCCGCCCTCGCGGTGTCCGTTCCCGGTCTGTTTTACCCCTCCAAACGGCAGGTGTGCCTCGGCTCCGATTGTCGGGGCGTTGACATAGGTGATGCCGTTGTCGAGCTCGTTGAACGCGCGGAACGCAATGTTTACGTTGGACGTGTATATGGATGACGACAGTCCGTACTTCACGCCATTGTTCACAGCAAAGGCCTCGTCGGCACTCGCCACCCTGATGACCGAGAGAACCGGGCCGAATATCTCCTCCTGCTCGACCCGCATGCCCGGCTCGACACGCGCGAAGATCGTCGGTTCGAAAAAATTGCCGTCGGCAAGTTTCTTTGCCTCGCCGCGCCGGCCGCCGCACAGGAGATCGGCTCCGTCCTCCTGGCCAATGTCGATATAGCGCTCGACTTTCGCCAGCGAGGCGTCGTTTATCAGCGGCCCGACGTCAGTGCCGGCCTTTCTTCCGTCACCGAGCTTCAGCGCTCTTGCCTTGTCAACGAGCATGCTCAGGAAGTCGTCGTGTATGCCACCCTGAAGAATGAGCCTGCTCGTGGCGGTGCATCGTTGCCCCGTGGTTCCGAACGCGCCCCAGAGGGCGCCCTCCAGGGCCAGCTCGAGGTCTGCATCGTCGAGTACGATCTGTGCATTCTTGCCGCCCATCTCGAGCGACAGACGCTTGTGCATCCGTCCGCAGGTTTCGCCGACGATCCGCCCGGTTTCAGTCGACCCGGTGAAAGAGATCAGCGGGATCTCCGGATGCTCGACTATCGCCGAACCAGCTTCCTCACCGGTTCCGTGGACCAGCTGAATCACTTCAGGCGGCAATCCTGCCTCGAGCAGTATCTCGACGAGGAGCGTTCCCGTGTGAGGCACATCCTCGGCAGGCTTGAAGATCACCGAGTTCCCGCAGACCAGCGCCGGGAACATCTTCCACGTGGGAATCGCCATCGGGAAGTTGAACGGGCAGATAAGTCCGGCGACGCCGATCGGCCGCCGGTAGCTCATCGCCCACTTGTTGCGAAGCTCGCTTGGCACAGTGTGCCCGAAGAGCCGCCGCCCTTCGCTTGAGGCGTAGTAGGCAGTGTCGATTCCCTCCTGGACATCGCCGCGCGTCTCGGTCAGCGGCTTCCCCATCTCGCGGGTCATCGCATCGGCGATCTCTTCCTTTCTCGCGGACATCAGGTCGCCAACGATGCGCAGCACATCGCCTCGTGCGGGCGCCGGCGTTGCCCGCCACGCAGCGAAGCCGCGCTTCGCGCTCTCGACGGCGCGCTGGACGTCTGTCGCTCCCGAGCGCGGGAATGCTCCGATGAGATCGTTGCGGTCGGCGGGATTGCGGTTCTCGAAGTACTCGCCGGAGTCAGGCCCGGCCCAGGCGCCGCCGATGAAGTTGTTGAACTGTTTCATTGATTTGAAGATCGCTTATGAGTGCTCGCGCGTCAGCGCGTAACGCTCGATTTTTTTGTAGAGGTTCGACCGCGGCATCTCCACGGCTCGCGCTGTCTCCGACACGTTCCAGTCGAACTCCCGGAGCTTACTGAGAAGATAAGCCCGCTCGGCGGCTTCCTTGAATTCCTCGAACGTCCTGAGGGCGGTCAGGCCGCCGAGACCTGTGTCGTCAGCCACCCTCGCGCCGGCAAGCCTGTCTACATCCTTCGCCGTGAGCTCCGGGCCCGTCGCGAGGATGAGCATCCGCTCGACTGTATTCCTGAGCTCCCGCACGTTCCCCGGCCAGTCGAGCTCCATCAGCCTGGCCAGCGCGGATTCCGCCACACGCCGGGGGGTGATTCCCTCCCGCTCCGAGAGGACCGACACGAAGTACTCGACCAGCTCCGGGATGTCCTCACGATGCTCGCGGAGCGGCGGGACATGGACGGGAACCACGTTGAGGCGATAGTAGAGATCCTCGCGGAACCGTCCCCCGGCAATCTCCTGTTCGAGATTCTTGTTGGTTGCGGCCAGAACGCGAACGTCAACGGTTATTGTCTTCGATCCGCCGATGCGCGTTATAACGTTGTCCTGAAGCACGCGCAGCACCTTTGCCTGCGCGCTCATGCTCATATCCCCGATCTCATCGAGGAAGAGCGTTCCCTTGTTTGCCTGCTCGAACTTCCCCGGGCGGTCGGCGATCGCCCCCGTGAACGAGCCTTTCATGTGACCGAACAGCTCGCTCTCTATCAATTCCTGGGGACTCGCGGCACAGTTCACTTCAACGAACGGCTTTCCGTCGCGTGGCGAATGCCGGTGGAGAGCACGAGCCACGAGCTCCTTCCCCGTTCCGTTCTCGCCAGTGATGAGCACTCTCGCCGGAGTGGTGCCGACCTTCTCGATCTTCTCCCTCAGAACCCGCATCACCGGCGAGCTGCCGACTATCTCGTACGCCGACGTGCTGACGTTGCGGAGGCGGGAGTTCTCCTCGCGAAGGTTGAGGTGATCGAAGACGTTCCTCAGCATCACGAGAATCCGGTCTGTGTCGAGCGGCTTCTCGAGAATCTCGTATGCGCCGAGCTGCGTCGCCTCCACCGCGGTCCGAATCGTCGCATGGCCGCTGATCATCACGACCGTGGCGACGGGATCTATCTCGCGGATCTTCCGCAGCGCCTCCATCCCGTCCATGCCGGGCATCTTCACATCCATGAAGACGAGATTCGGCTTGAACTTCTGATACTCGGCGATGCCTTCCGTGGCGTTTGAAGCCGTGCGGACCTCGTATCCCTCGTACTCGAGGAGCTGGCCGAGGGCGGCGCGTATTCCCTGTTCGTCGTCGACTACCAGGATGCGCCGGTTCATTCGGTCGCCTTGTACACTGTGATGCGTCCGTTCGCTATCCGGATGTCGCCGACGTATGCCGGAAGAGTCATCTGAAGAGCGTTGTCAGAAATTCCTTCGGCCATCTCTCCTTTCCTCATGGCGCGGACGAGACGCGGCACTATTGCTGACGGAACCGGGAAGGCGCCGATCCTCACTTCCTTCACCTGAAATTCTCCAACGCCCGGTCGCAGCACCCGCATGGTGCCTCCGAGCTGCACGGTGTCCCGGGTGCCGAGCATTCCCGCGATCGGGCCGAGCACGCTCGCGCCTCCGACGTCGCGCAGCGCGATGTTCGCGCGCACGAACAGGCGGTCATCCTTTATCGACGACGCGATCTCCTCTGATGACGCCGGAAGCTGTTTCGACACGGCGAGGAAGATGTAGGAAGCCGCTTCGCCGGCGGTAAGCGTCGCGTAGGCCGGGCCGCGTGGTGCCGACAGCGATTCTATCGCACGCTGACCGCGGGTCGCCTTCTCGGCGGACAGCGGCTCCCAGGCACCGAGCGCCGCAACGGCGGTGGTATCGGGCTTCGGGTCACCGGCATAACGGCGGTAGATCGCCTCGAGCCGGTCGCGGTTGAACCACCCGACGATGGCGAGGATTATCAGAAAAACGAGGCAGCCGAGCCTGCGGAAGCAGCCGAACATTTATGATCAGTTCCTTGAGTCGAGTGACGGAATATCCCCTGTCGGACAGCCTGTGCAAAGGCCGCCCCTTCCGGAATCGGGCAAACCCCGCGCCTGGCTCCCCCTGCCCCGTTAGTTTTTTTCGCGATGACCGACGCCCCGCTCCCGCGCAAGGAAGCCGCCTCAGCCGGCGGATCGCTGCTCAGGTCGCTTGCCGACAACAGCGCCGGAGACTCGCTGGCAACGCGGATGCGGCGAGCCCGCTTTGCGCTCTTCCTGTCCCTGCTGGGCAGGCTTGAAGGGAGAATCGAGATACTCGACATCGGCGGAACACAGGAGTTCTGGAGCACGATGACCGGAGGTGATCCCGGGAATGTCAGGGTCACCCTCCTCAACATCGATCACCAGCCCGTCACGTCGGAGAAGTTCGTGAGTGCCGCCGGCGACGCCCGTTCGATGCCGCAGTTCGCCGACAAGTCGTTCGACGTCGTTTTCTCGAATTCGGTGATCGAGCATGTCGGCAGCTACGATGACCAGCGGCGGATGGCGCAGGAAGTCATGCGCGTTGGGAGGCGGTACTTCGTGCAGACGCCCAACAAGCGCTTCCCGCTGGAGCCGCATTTCCTTTTCCCGTTCTTTCAGTATCTGCCATCGCGGGTGAGAGCCTGGATGGTTCACAGGTTCGACGTCGGGTGGTACAAGCGGATTCCCGATTATGCTGCGGCAAAGGCGGAGGTCGATTCGATCCAGCTACTCACGCGGACGAAATTCGCGGCCCTTTTCCCGGGTGCCAGACTCCATGTCGAACGCCTGGCGGGACTGCCGAAGTCGTTCGTCGCCTACGGGGGGTGGGACTAGGAGGCGAGCGCCAGTTTGAGGTGCCTTGTGGCCTCTGTAAGCGCTTCTGCGGCGACCGGGCAGGTATGCTTCCCACTCCCTTCGCGAATGATCTTCAGCGCGGTCTCACGGCCCAGTCCCGCGCGGTACGGGCGGTTGGCGGTGAGTGCTTCGTACATGTCTGACACGCAGAGGATTCTCGCCGATATGTCGAGCTCATCACCGCTCACCCCCCAGGGGTAACCTGATCCGTCGAGTTTTTCGTGGTGCAGTGCCGCCGTGCGCGCGAATGTCGAGAACGCGCCGACCCGCTGGAGAATTTCCCACGTGAAAAGTGGATGTTTCTGCATCTCTGCGCGTTCTTCGGGCGTGAGCGGCCCTGCCTTGTCGAGAATCCTCGATGACACCCCAAGCTTGCCCACGTCGTGAAGCAGCGCCGCCCGGTTCAGGACCCGTACTTCGTGCTTCTCGAATCCGAGCTCGTAGGCCACGGCACGGGCGTACTTCGCGACGTTCGTTGAATGCTGGTAAGTGAAGGGCGACTTCGAATCGATTATCTCGGCGAATGCCCGCGCGACCTCGTCGAGCCCCTTGTCGTCGACGTAGCGCGTGTGCTGCTGTGGCTCGAGGGAGATCGCGATGGCGGTCGCTTCGTCCGAGTGCAGCGCTTCCCACCATGCGGTCTCCTCGCGCCATGACCTGATTATTCGCGCAAGTGAAGGATCGAACCACTGGCCGCTTCTTTCGCGGGCGATTCGCATTGCCGGGAGAATGCCGCGCTGGCTGTAGAACGCGTCGACTGACTGCGCGAGGAGGATGATTCGCGAGAACAGTGGTATCTCGTGACCCACAAGGCCATCGGGCCCGCCCGAGCCATCCCAGTGCTCGTCGATCCCGCGGATCGCTTCTGCTGTCGCGGTGGAGAATCCGAGGCGGAGCGCGATGCCCTGGCCGCGCTCGCCGCGTGAAATGTTCGGAATGTCTCCATTCACCGAGCTTGTTCGGCGCAGGAGTGAGCTCAACTTCTCCCTGACGCTTTTTGGTTCGGGAAGCGAGAGTCTTGGTTTCGCTGGCGATTCACCCGTGAGAGCCTCTGCCACGCGCTCGGAATTGCCCGAGCATCCCGCATCCTTCAAAAGGAGCGCGCCGTAAAGCGCCACCTTATCGAACGCCGAGAGGTCCAGCTCTTCGGCGATTCGCATTCCTATTATGCAGCTGCGGACAGTGTGCCCCGGCTCATGGCCTTCGGTCAGGTCGAGCGCGCTCGACATTGCGGCGAGGACTTCGGAGAGGGCGACGTCGGCAACGGCAACGGCAACTGGCCCCGCCGGTGGTGAGGCGGGGCGTCCGGAGTAATCCCGGGCGTCGACGAAGGAGGAAGCTGTCGCTGTCATAGGCGCCAATCATAGACGCTCCACGGCGCAATCTGTTTCGGCCGCGCTCCGTTTCGGGCGCGCTCCTGCCCGGCCGCCTGCCAGTCACGGCGACCGGACGATGGGCCTGAACCGCAGAGCTTCGGCGACGTGCGCACCGCAGACCGTTGCGGACTCGTCGAGGTCGGCAATCGTGCGCGCCACTTTCAGCACGCGGTGATAACCCCGTGCCGACAGCGACAGCGATGTAGCCGCCGCATGAAGCATCGAGCGCGAATCTGAGTCGATCCCGCCATTTGTATCGATCCATCTCCCGTTTGCGTGAGCATTACACGTGACCCCCCGCGTATTCGCGAAGCGTGTCAGCTGGCGCTCCCTTGCTGCCGCGACCCGGAGCCTCGTTGACGCAGACGACTCGCATCCGGTTTCCGCGGTAATTTCGCTGTGCTCGTCCGCGCCGACAGTTACGTGCATGTCTATCCTGTCGGCCAGCGGGCCTGACATCCTCCCTGCGTACCTCTCGACATCCGCCACCGAGCATGTGCAGACGCCGGCCGGATCCCCCAGTCTCCCACAGGGACAGGGATTCGTGGCTCCAACAAGCGTGAACTTCGCGGGAAACCTCACCGAGCTCGCGACGCGCGAGATTACGACGCGGCCATCCTCCATCGGCTGTCTCAGGCCGTCGAGCACACTGCGGGGAAACTCCAGCATCTCGTCGAGAAAAAGCACTCCGTTGTGCGCGAGACTCACCTCGCCCGGCCGTGGTGACGATCCGCCTCCGATCAGGCCCGCGCTGGAAATCGAATGGTGCGGAGCGCGAAACGGCCGGATTGACGACGTGATCGCTTCGCTGGTAAGCGTGCCGGCGACCGAATGAATTGCTACGACCTCGAGCGATTCATCCTCCGTCAGCTCGGGAAGTATCCCCGGCAGCCGCCGGGCAAGCATTGTCTTGCCGGCGCCCGGCGGGCCAACCATTACCAGGTTGTGAGCACCGGCCGCAGCAACTTCCAGCGCGCGCTTTGCGGTTTCCTGGCCCACGACGTCGGCCAGGTCGAGCACCTCTGATCGAGCAGCCCTGCCGCCGGCTGGAGCGGCAGACAGCGCGAGACCGCCCTCGCGGAGCTCATCTGCGAGAACTCTCAACGAGCATGGAGCCGCAACCCGCACCGAGCTCACACGTGACGCCTCAGCCACATTCGCCGGTGGAATCACGATCTCGGCGACGCCAATCGCGGCTGCGTGACGAGCGATCGACAACGCTCCGCGGATTGAACGCAGCTGCCCGTCAAGGCCGAGCTCACCGGCGTAGAGCCGTCCTGCAACAGCGTCGGGCGGTAGCTGCCCCGTTGCGACAAGTATCCCAAGCGCAATTGGCAGGTCGAACGAAGTACCCTCCTTGCGAACGTCGGCCGGGGCGAGATTGACCGTGATGCGCCGCGGTGGAAGCGTGAAGCCGGAGTTGACGATCGCCGCGCCGACACGTTCCCGGCTCTCCTTTACGGCACCGATTGGCAGTCCGACAAGAGTCCACTGGGGCAAGCCAGCCGCTGCATCAACCTCGACCAGGATTTCATAGGCCTCGATTCCCCTCAGGGCAGCAGACCTTATCGCCGCGAGCATCCCGCATGCTGAGCACGAGCAGGCTGATGCGCGGCATCGCGGTCCGACAGAGAGCATCGGAAAAACGCACCCGGTCCGCGTGGACAGCGGGACCATTTGCGGGCGGCCGGCGTATAACAGGAATGTCAGACGTCCCGGAGCCCTTTCCTCGAGGCCACCTATGCTCGCCCAGATCCCGATGAGGAACCGCGTTATCGCAGTACTGCTGCTGGCTGGCGGGCTTACGCCTTCGGCTCAGACGGCGCAGACACCCTCACAGTCGAAGCAGGCAGCGACCGCGGCGCCTCAGCAGAATGAGTTCAAGCGGCCAAGCGACGCCGAGCTGAAGAAAAAGCTCACGCCGGTACAGTTCGCCGTGACGCGGCGCGACGACACGGAAATGCCTTTCCGCAACGCATACTGGGACAACCACGAGGCAGGCATCTACGTCGACATTATCTCGGGTGAGCCTCTCTTCAGCTCACTCGAGAAGTACGACTCGAGAACCGGCTGGCCCAGCTTCTACAAGCCGCTCGAGCCGCAGAACATCCGGACGACCACGGATTTCAAGCTCGGCTATCCTCGAAAGGAAGTGCGGTCGAGACTTGCTGACTCGCATCTCGGCCACGTCTTCGACGACGGCCCGCGGCCGACCGGACTCAGGTACTGCATGAACTCCGCGGCGATGAGGTTCGTCCCGGTGTCGCGGCTCGTGACAGAGGGGTACGGGAAGTATCTCCCGCTGTTCGAGAAGAAGTAGACGTCGCGGCGGCGATCAGTAGAACGATACAGATCCGTTCGCCGCGATCCGCTTCAGCCTCACCTCGTTGATGAGCGAGGTCTCGAGGATCGAGTGTCCCATCCGGACCGGCAACCATCGACCGCACGTTCCGGAAACTCCCGCGAGAAGTGTACCGCCACCGGCTCTCCGTTCCGCCGCTTCCATACCTCTGTGGGTGGATCTCCGTGGGCCCAGTACATGGTGCCCGATGAATCGCGCGTGAATCCGTAGTCGGTCAGGAATCCCTCCGAGGCCGGAATCACGTCGGTGATAGTCCCGTCCGGCGCGCGTTTCCAGACCCGGTGACCCCACTTCTTCGTCCGCGTGCCCTCATACCAGGTATGGTCGCCGTACAGGTTGCCCCGCGAATCGAGATAAAGCTCGTGAGCGTGGACATTCGGCACCGCGATCTGCCGCCGTCCATCGGGCGCGATCATCATCACCCGCTTGCGCACTGAGTGCCTCGGTCGAACGGGTATTTACTATTGCGTTCCGGAACGGGGTTTCGAAGCAACGCTCCAGTAAAGATCACCACGGCGGTGGCGGATACAAAAGAAGCGGGGCGCTTTCGCGCCCCGCCCCCTTCAATCTGCTGCGGTACTGCTTACTCCTCTTCCATCCCTGCCGGCACCACGATGGTGGCGCTGCCGATCGTCACGATAACAAAATCATCGCGACGGTTACGCTGCCAGCAGGACTCATCGTGCTCGGTGCAGATCGGGCGCTCTTCGCCGTAGCTGACCAGGTCGAAGCGGCTTGCATCGAGGCCACGCTCAACGAGGTAACGCTTCGCGGCGGCGGCACGACGCTGGCCGAGGGCCAGGTTGTACTCATCCGAGCCGCGCTCGTCTGCGTTGCCTTCGATGCGGATGCGCATTCCGGGGTTGGCCTGGAGCCACGGGATCTTGCGATCGAGTGTCGCGGCCGCATCCGGACGGATGTCATCCTTGTCGAAGTCGAAGTAGATCGGTGCTGTGATCGCTGAAGTGTCGACCATTGCCCTTGGCGCTACGCAGGCCGGATCCGCAGCCCTGATTCCACCGAGGCCCGGGTAGGGGCACATCTGCATGGCGGGTGGCGGCGGAATGACTGCAGGCGGCACGCAGATCGGGCTCGAAGCAGGAACGTTCTCGAGTCCGGCGTACGTGCACATCACTTCGCGACGGGCGCCACCAACGAGCAGTGACAGTCCAGCGCGCGCGATCAGGTTAAGGTTTTCGGTGTCGGGCATGTAATCAGCAACTCCGTCAACACGAAGCGCAACGCGGTTCGTGATTCCGAAACGCAGACCGG
>JBBQZF010000101.1:0-9815 GCA_038208015.1 Gemmatimonadales bacterium | reverse complement strand
CATGACTTTCTGGACGTCAGGAATCTTAAGCTCAGTCCGATGGTCGTTCACCATGGTGTAAGGCTGGAAGACGTAGCTCCGGATCTGGCTGCCGAAGCTGACGTCTTTCTTGTTTGCATCGACCTTTGCCTTCTCCGCCTCACGCCGCTCGACCTCCGCCTGATAGAGTTTGTTCTTCAGCATCTGCATTGCCTGAGCCTTGTTCTTGAACTGCGACCGCTGGGCCTGCGACGCGACGACAGTATTTGTCGGGATGTGAGTGATCCGCACGGCCGAGCTCGTCTTGTTGACATGCTGGCCCCCGGCGCCTGACGCGCGGTAAACGTCTACCCGGAGGTCCTCGTCCCTGATGTCGATGTTTATCTCCTCGTTCACGACAGGATAGACAAAGACAGACGCAAAGCTCGTATGCCTCCGCGCGGCGGAGTCGAACGGCGAGATCCGCACGAGCCGGTGCACTCCGGCCTCGGGGCGGAGAAAACCATATGCGTAAAGTCCGCGTATCTCGATTACAGCTCCCTTGATGCCCGCCTCCTCACCCTGGCTTTCGTCAAGAATCTCCAACTCGAATCCCTTCCGCTCGGCCCACCGCGTATACATGCGCATGAGCATCTCGGCCCAGTCCTGCGCTTCCGTGCCGCCCGCGCCCGCACTTATCTCCAGCTGCGCGTCGCGGTAGTCGTCCTGTCCGCGCAGCAGCGTGCGGAGTTCGAACGAGTCAATCTCCGAGTCCATCGCTTCAATTTCCCGGTCGAGCTCGGAGTTCATTTCGTCGTCGGGAGACTCGCTGAGCAGTTCATCCAGCTCCCGGGCGCTCTTCACCCGCGCGCTGAGACGTTCGTACGGCTCGATCCACCCTTTGAGGGCTTTCACTTCCTGGAGGATCGCCTGCGCCGACTCCTGACGGTTCCAGAAGTCGGCCTCCGACATGCGCGCTTCGTGCGCACTCAGTATCTCGCGCTTGCCCTCGATGTCAAAGATACCTCCGCACTTCAGCCAGACGTTCCGACGCACTCGCGAGAGCCCGCACTCTCTCCCCGTTTCTATCAGCCATTGTCGATGATTCCCTAGAAAATCTTCTTGCCTGCGCCGAGCACCTCGTTCAGGGATTCCTGAAAGTGCGTCGTGGTGCGCGCGAGATCGGCACCGACCTGCCCGACATACTCGTCGTAGCTCTTCTTGATCTCGTCGCGGAAAAGCTCCTTGAGCGTTCCCTTCTCGAGTCCTTCTGAATGCTTCGCGGGATAGTAGGCGACCATGTCTGAAACGAGCGCGCGGGCGAGCCGCTTCGCGCGGAGGCCTGGATCGCGGGCAAGGAATGGATTGATAGGGCGTCGGGTCGCTGAGTCCGGCTGCTCCGCACCACTCCCGGCTACTTTCTCGGGAGCGGGGGCTGCAGGCGAGGCTGCAGGCGAGGCTGCAGGTGCTTGAGCGGCGGCAGGCCATGATGTTCGCGGAGTCTGTCTCATGCCCGGGAGTGAGGCGCCAAGCGGGGGAGCCTGAACGGGCGGCACGCTGATCGGCGGCTGAGCCGATGGGGGCGTCGCCTGAGCCTGCGGCGCCTGGCGACCAGGTGCATACGGCCCGGGGGCCGCGGGGGGGGCGCCGAACGCTGCGCCGAGTGCGTCAACGGGAGTAGGCCGACGGGAAGCAGGTGCGGTCGTGATCCCGACAGAAATGACCCCGCTGCAGGTGGAGCATCGCGCGCGCACACCGCCCTCCGGCACCTTCGCCGGATCAACCCTGTAAACCGTCGAGCACTGCGGACAACTGACGTTCATTTCCTGTCTCCACCCTCTGTCTTTGAAGCCGAGCCGAACGATGGGGGACGGTCGTCCGTGCGCCGGTCGATCGAATATACCGAGCCGGTGAGCGATTTGGCGTATGTTTTCATCTCTGTCGCCAGCCGGCTGACCTGTCGCGGTTCCTGAAAAGTACGCTGAAGGTTGCTCACCACACCAATTGAAAGCGTCATCAGCGGCACCCTGTCCAGCACGCCCCGCCTGTCCTTGCCGAAAAAATAACCTGCGCGGCGATCGGGCTCGGAATATTGGTAGGGCACCAGAAGGTCGAACGTGGAAGTTATCTCCGCGCAGATCTCCGCGATTTTCTCATAGGGAATTATGAAGATGAAGTCATCACCCCCGATGTGGCCGACAAATGCGTCTTCGCCACAGGTGCCCTTGGCTACGTCGTGAAGAAGCATCGCAAGGATTCTTATAACACGATCGCCTTCATTATAGCTGTACCTGTCGTTGTATTCCTTGAAGTGATCGAGGTCGGCGTAGCAGACAGCGAATAGATCGGTGCGCTTCAGCCGATCAGCGATCTCTGCCTCGATCGCATGGGCTCCGGGGAGTCTCGTGGAGGGATGAACGCCGAGATCGCGATCCGATCGGGAGAGGAGAATTTCGATCCGCCTCACTGACTCGCTCTTCTCGGTGTCCTCCGTGACAACCTCGTCCGCACCGGCGTCAAATGCCGCCTGGACGGCTGTGGCGCCCTCGGCCGCCACGACGAAAGCGGGGACGATGCCAGTGTAGGAGTCGCTCTTGAGTCGGCGGCACGCAGCGCATGCGGCGGCGGCATCATTGCGGGCGTCGAACACGAGCAGGCGCGGCCTGCCGCGCAGCGCGATCGCCATCAGCTCGTCGCCCGACGAGACGGCAATTTTCGGCGATGGCTGCGACGACAGCCACCCCTGCAGCTCGGCCGGCAGCGGCTCGGCGCCGGTTGCGAACAGGATCATTGCGGGTGCCGCCATCGTCGGGCTCATCCGTTACTCCGGCTGGTCAGGTATGCGGTCAGGTATCAGCACGACGCGATGCCAGGTATTACCCGGAGCCCCGCATCACACAGGACGCAACAGGGAGCGCAACGCAACGGGCATCGCCCAGGCTCCGCATCAACTTATCTTCCGCCTGGCCTGGAAGACTCATCTGTGCGAAATAGAGCGCCGAACGCGCCGGTGCTCAATACCCGGCCGGGATCGCCGGCCGCCGCATCAGAAGATGAACCTCAGCGAAACGTAGGCAGGGGTTTTCCCGGCGCTTTCGGATAGTCCGCCGAACGTGCGGGCGATGTCGAACAGAAGTCTTCCGGTGCCGAGACCGAAGCCGAGTGCCGCCTTTGCGCCGTCGGCGTCGTTTGCGATATAGCCGGCGCGAAGATGCACGGTCTTCTGATAGGTCAGATCCGCGCCGAGCCGGGCTGACGGATCGTCAGCGGTCTCAGTTGCGACTACATCGCCGGCGACTCGGAGGTCTATATCCGAGACGTAGCGCTGAACTATGCCGACCCGATAGGAGAGGCCAATCTCGATGCGGGTCGGTAACGGGTCTGCCTGCTCCTGGTCCTGGATCTGGAGCCGGGTCCCGATATTCCTGACGGCGGCGCCGAGCCGGACCGAGCTGTCGCCTGGGACATCGAGTTGCGCTCCGAAGTCGACGGCGCTCGAGGTGGCGCTGAAGGTCGTGACGTTGGCGCATTGTCCCGAGCAGTCGACGCGGTACTGAAGGCGCTTGTACGTCATCCCGACACTAAGGTATTCGCCCACCGACGCCCCGAAGGTAGCGGCGAACAGGAGATTGCGCGGCAGGACGAGTCCGACTGGCGTGCCTTCCCGGTCGGTTATCTGCTGGTTTCCGAAGTCGAGGACGTTTGCGGAAATGGCGAAGGCTCCCACCGGCTTATATGGAAACAAAACGGTGATCACGTCCCCGCGGGCGGCGATCGTTTCGGAGTGGTGAATTGCCGCCTCCCGCTTTTCCTGTCGCGCGATCGCGGCCGGGTTCGACCAGATCGACTCGCTTCCGAGCCTTTCGGCGACGGTTGCCTGCCCCATGCCGACAGTCTGGGCGCCGACCGGAAGGAGGAGGAAGAGGGCTCCGTCGCTACTCGAGCCGCCCTGCGCCCATGCCGGACGCCCGAGCGCTGCCAGTGCGATGATCGAGTAGACGATCGCCAGGAAGAAACCCCGCCTGCTCCGTGGGGCGCCGTCTGCGCGTCTATTCACGTGCCTGTTAACCTGCCTGTTATCGCGCCTGTTCACGCGTCTATTCACGCGTCTATTCACGCGTCTCTGCGTGGCGCAGCCCTCTGCGCCTCTGGTTCATCAGAGGGGTGTTGCCTCGTCGATCAGCATTATCGGGATGTCGTCGCGCACCGGGTAGGAGAGTGAGCATGCTGGGCATACGAGCACGCTTTCCGATTCCCTGTACTCGATCTCCCCTTTGCATTTCGGGCAGACGAGGATCTCCAGCAGTTGTGGATCCAGGCTCATGATCTGTCATCCTTTCCCAGGTGGTATCCGAGGCGCTGAAGTGCGGGTGTGCTGCGCCTCCAGTTCGGGAGAACCTTCACCCACATATCCAGATACACGTTCTCCCCGACGAACCCTTCGATTTTTTTTCGCGCTTCCTGTCCGATTTCCCGGATCCGGGTTCCCTTCGATCCGATGATGATCCGCTTCTGGCTCTCGCGCTCTATGTAAATGACAGCCCGAATGTACAACGGGGAGCGTCCCTCGCGGAACTCCTCGATTCCGACGGCGACGCTGTAGGGAACTTCGTCGTGGAGCTGCTCGAGGACGGTTTCGCGGATCATCTCCGAGACGAAGAACCTGACTGACTGCGTGCTTACGTCGTCGTCGGGATAGAGGAAGGGGCTCTCCGGGAGGTGTTCGCTGATCAGCCCGACGAGCTTGTCGACCGAGTCGCCGGTTCTAGCTGAAACGAGGATTGCATCGGGGCGCGCCTCCCGGAGCTCGGCCAGCCGGGAATCGGGGAGGGTGTCGCTTTTGTTGAGCACATCGATGACAGGTGCCTTGAGGTCGTGCTTGAGCCCTGCGGCTTCACGCAGTGGTGGAGGTGCTCCGTCCGAAGCGTCTGCCAGATATACGATTACGTCAGCGTCTTCGAGCGCTCTTATTGCTGTGGAGCGCATCGCTGTCTGGAGCTCGTACTTCGGCTCGAGGAGTCCTGGGGTGTCGAAGATGATCATCTGGGTGTCGGCGGTTGTGTGGATGCCGACGACTCTGTCGCGGGTGGATTGTGGTTTCTGGCTCGTGATTGCGAGCTTCTGTCCGATGATGCGGTTGAGGAGTGTTGATTTGCCGGCGTTCGGCTTGCCTGCGACAGTGACGATTCCGGCTTTTGGCATATGCCTGCAATCTAAGCTTTCCGGTCGCGGCAGTCGTGTGCGAGCATGACCTCCAGGCTGTGGGCTCACCAGGCTGACCGCTGGTACCTCTTCAGTTGTTCAGCGGGGTCGCTGAATTCTCAAGGCTGGCCTTGCTGAGTGCTTCACCGTGCAGCCCTCGGCATCGAGCCTGGCCAGCACCCGGCGCCCGGCTGCGTCGCAACGGAACAACTGAAGAGGTGCGAGCGGCAGACTTGGTGGGCTTACGGCCTGGAGCTTCAGGGATCGGGATAGAGGGGTTTCATCTTGGGGGAAGCTTCCCACTTAGATGCATTCGGCGGTTATCTTCGCTTGCCCTCGCTACCCGGCGATGCAGTAGCGGGGCGTGATCGCCAAATGCCGGACAGCAGTCTCGCCGCCCTGATGCGGACTCGCGACCTCTATCTGGTTGTCGCATGTCCAACTCGCGAGATGGGCGGCGATTTTGGAGGCGCGGCGGTGCGCGCCATGAAACGCGTGCTCTATTATGGTATGTTCTGGTTCGTGAAGTCTTTACGACAAGAAACCAGTACGCATCAGCGAGGGGTTTACCGATTGATGGCAGCGCAATGACGGATCGATATACGGAGAACGGCGCGGCTCCGCGAACGAGAAGGCTCAAGCCGGGGGATCGGGTCGTCATTTGCGGCGCAGGCCCGGCCGGCCTGACCGCCGCCTACCAGCTCGCCGAAAAGGGCCACGCGGTAACCGTGCTCGAAGCCGACGACATCGTTGGTGGCATCTCCCGCACGGCTCGCTACAAGGAGTTCCGGTTTGACATCGGAGGTCATCGGTTCTTCACCAAGATCCGTCCCGTTCAGGAGTTTTGGGAGGAAATCCTGGGCGAAGAGTTCATCGACGTTCCCCGGATGTCACGGATTCTTTACAACGGGCGGTTTTTCCACTACCCGCTGAAGGCAGTGAACGCCATTACTGGTCTTGGTCTCTGGGAAGCCGGCAAGATCATCTTGAGCTACATCAAGGCCCGCCTTGCGCCGCACGAAGAGGAAGAGAACCTGGAGCAGTGGGTCTCGAACCGGTTCGGCGATCGGCTGTACAGGATATTCTTCAAGACCTACACGGAGAAGGTGTGGGGCATTCCCTGCACCGAGATTCGCGCCGAGTGGGCTGCTCAGCGGATTCAGGGGCTGTCGCTGGCCAAGGCGATCCTCAACGCCACGTCGCTGAATCGCCGCTCACCTACCATCAAGACCCTCATCGCCGAGTTTCGATACCCGCGGCTGGGCCCGGGGCAGATGTGGGAAACCTGCGTGAAGCGCATCGAGGAAATGGGAGGTCAAATACTCATGCGGCACGAGGTGTGTGGCTTCGAGGCGCTCGGCCACGAGGTGACGGCCGCCATGGTATCGCATGGAGGACAGGTTGAACGCCTGGAGGCCGAGCATTTCATTTCCACCATACCTCTGGCGCACCTCATACGAGGGCTTGGTGATGCTGCACCCCATGCTGTGGTGGTCGCGGCAAAGGGGCTGGCCTACCGAGATTTCATTCTCGTGGCGCTGATAGTCAATAAAGAGAGCCTTTTCCCCGACAACTGGATCTACATACACACTCCTGGCGTGACCGTGGGCCGCATTCAGAACTTCAACAATTGGAGCGCTGCGATGGTGCCGGTTGAGGGCGTGACGTGCATCGGGATGGAGTATTTCTGCTTCGAGGGTGACGGACTCTGGGCATCTGAGGATTCACGGTTGATCGAGCTCGCGTCTTCGGAACTGGAGAAGCTGGGGCTTTGCCCCGGTGGAAAGGTCATCGATGGCGCGGTGGTCAGGATGCCGAAGGCCTATCCGATTTACGACGCGGAATACCGGGGAAACGTCGACCTGATCAGCGGCTACGTCGATTCGATTCCGAACCTGCACACGGTGGGACGCAACGGGATGCACAAGTACAACAACCAGGATCACTCCATGTACACGGCAATGCTGACAGTGGAGAACATGCTGGGTGCGCATCATGACATCTGGAGCGTCAACACGGATCTGGAGTATCACGAAGAGCAGCGCATTGAGCCGACAGTGGCCGCGCCGGCAACGACTGGAGCGTGAAATGAGCCAAATGCACAATCTCGAGAAGATGATCAGGGACGACGTCGGGCGGGAAATTCCACGGACAGCTTCATTTCTTTTCGCGCCGCTTGACAAGCGCGCGTTCGGTGTGGCGTTCGGCGTTACCGGGGCGCTTTCCGTGGCAGCCGTGACGATTCTCGATCTGCTGCTTGCCGAGCCGTGGAGAGGGCTCGGGCTTCTCAGCCAGTATTTCGCCGGCTACTCCGTCTCGTGGCCTGGCGCCCTCATCGGCGGGGCCTGGGGCTTCGCTGTAGCTTTTTTTGCAGGGTGGCTTCTCGCTTTCGTGCGCAATCTCACTCTCGCCCTGTCACTGTTCCTGCTCCGCAGCCGTTCGGAGCTGGACGAGACAAGCGACTTCCTGGATCACATATGACCGACCCGCGTACAACCGATGTGACGAGAGAGGCATTCCGGCGCACGCTGTTGCGCCTCAATGCGCGAGCGTGGGGCATCGCCGTGGGACTGCTGCTCGGGATGGGACTTTTCATTGCTACGATATTCCTTGTGCTTAAGGGCGGTCTCCAGGTCGGCGCGCACCTCGGCCTTCTGGGTGTGCTGCTCCCGGGCTACAGGGTCAGCGTGGGCGGGGCTTTCATTGGCTTCGGATACCTGTTCGTGATAGGGTATGCGATCGGCCGGATCATCGGCAGCGTGTACAACGCGCTGGCCCGCGTAGAATAATTGAAGGGCCGCGCTCGCCTGGTCGCGCTGGCGGGGGCTTCGGCGGGCGTTGCGGCGATCGTCGCGCACTGGTCAGGTGCGGGCTCCAGCGTCGAAGCATGGAGTCTTGGAACCGCGTACTCCGCTTTTTTTCTCCTGTCTGTTTCGATCGCGCTCGGCCCGCTCAAGGTCATGCTGCGGCGAGCGAATCCCGCGCACAGCGCTCTCAGGCGTGACGTCGGAATCGCCGCAGGAATTACCGCCCTCGTCCACACTGCGCTCGGCCTGCAGGTGCACATGGGCGGAGACCTTTCTCGCTACTTTCTGCTTCCGCCGGTTAAGAGCGCCGGATCGACGGTGTTCGTCGTGAGCAATTATCTGGGACTGATCTCGGCGGTGGTGCTGGCCGGGCTCGTTGCGATCTCGAACAATTCTTCGATCCGTGCGTTTGGGCTTGGGCTATGGAAAAAAGCGCAGCGAACCGCGTACGTCGCGGTGGCCGCGGCCATCGTTCACGGGCTGCTGTACCAGATTCTCGAGGGTCGACCCCGACTCCTGATCGGGATGATAGCAGCCATTTCGGCTGTCCTGGCGGGATTTCGGATCAGGGCCGCGAGGATCGCGCGCGGGCGGCTTGTCGAGCAGCAGACCGGCTCCCCGCGATGAAGTACTGAGGAACTACCGCGCCGACGACTTTCCGGAAAATCGGAATCGAGCGGAGCCGCTCCCACGCCATCCTGATGCGCTCGTTCCGAGGCCCAAGCTCGCCCGCGTGGTACCACGGCAGCATCACTTCTCCATTCGCATCGAAAAGACGCCTCAGCTCGGAGCGAGAGTGCAGCCTCGCCTTGTAGGGCGTACGACGCACAGCCCAGGAGGCGCGCTCCATCACCCGGCGCGGCAGCAGACCGAAGCCCCAGATCCTCACGTGCGGCTCGGGAAGAATGCTGTAGCGATTGTTGGTCGTGAAGAAGAACGCACCCCGCGGTTTCAGGACGCGCAGAGTCTCGTCGCGCAGCTTCCGGCTGTCGCGCACGTGCTCGATTACGGCGTCGCCGACAACGGCTTGAAAGGCAGATTCCCGAAACGGTAGTGCTTCCGCGTTGGCGCAAATGAGCGGCGCGTCGACAAACGCTTCAGCCAGACGCTGGCGTCCGATGAGAAGCCAACGCAGGGCAACGTCGACGCCGACCACTTCGGGACAGGCTTTTGCCGCAGCCACGGTGAGGCCGCCCGTGCCGCAACCGAGATCGAGAAGCCGGCCGATCAAAATATCGGGAGCCGATGCTTCGAGCCTGCGCAGGAGAGCTTCGCCACGTCCAACACTCCCCTCCATCGCGGCTATGTAGTGCTGGTGAAGCTCGGGTGGATTTTCCGGGGAGAGCTCATAGTAGTCGGCGAGGAGCCGCCGGAAGCTCTTCCCGGGGGTGTCCAGAAGTTTCCCGATCTTGACGAGCTCGTCCTGGACCGAGATGTAGGGATCCGGCGCGAGCCTGAAATCAGGAATCCCGTGACGATTCGGAAATTCCGAGTCGCAGCGGCTGCAGCGAAAACCGTTCGCAGAGTCGTCGAGATCGCCCCGGCATACCGGGCACGCGAGGATATCCCTAAGCCAGCGGGGGAGCGGACGATCTTCACGCAGTGGAAATGCTCCCTTGTTCGTTGTGATTGCCTCAGGTAAACTGAGACTCTGTGCCGGCGCCATGAACACGGCGTCTGGCCCTGCCCACTGTCCCCCCGAAGATAGCATGAGAAACTGGTCGTGAACGCAGTCGAGCGGGTCACCCGCCACATCAGATTGTCGACGGTACCATACCGCGGCGCCGATACGCCGCCGTTTCTCGTGCTGTTCATCAACTCCATCTGCAACATGAAGTGCGAGCACTG
>JBBQZF010000100.1:0-9886 GCA_038208015.1 Gemmatimonadales bacterium | reverse complement strand
GTCGAGCGAGCAGTGAACGAGTGCCTCATCCATCGGGATTGTACGATCGCCGTAGCGCGCTGCATCAGGGGGCGCTATTGCCGCGATCAGCTTGCCGAGCGTGATCGCCACATCCTCCACGAGATGATGGGTGAGGTCGCCGCGGGCCTCCACCTGAAGATTGATCCCCGAGTAGCGCGCGAACGTCGCGAGCATGTGATCGAGGAACGGATTCGTGGTCGCGATAGAAGTCGGCTCGCCAGTGCTGCCCATGAGGACATACGTCTCACGTGTTTCGCGTTCCAGTACGGTCATCGTCTAAACTCCATTGAAACAGTTACGGGATCGAGAGATCCCTGATAGAGGGCCATTCCAAGGATCGCCGAGCTGACATTGCGATCGGAAAGGATCCTGAGATCGCTGATGCTCGAGATTCCTCCGGCTGCCATCACGGGGTGCGATGTCAGCTTCAGGGTGCGATCGATCAGCGGGAGATCAGGCCCGAGCATCCTGCCTTCGACGTCCACGGAGGTCACGAGCACTCCGGCGAGCTGCAATCCGTCGAGCCTGCCGAGTGTCTCCTCGAAGGTGCCGCGTGCATTGCCTGACCAGCCCCTGACAAGGGGCCGGCCATCGCGCACGTCGGCGGCGACGATGATGCGCCCCGGGAAACGCTCACTCAGCGCCGCGACCCAGCCGGGATCCTCGATTGCGCGCGTTCCCGCAACTACCCGGTCCGCGCCTGCACTCAGGAAGAACTCGACATCATCCTCAGTGCGCACTCCTCCGCCTACCTGAACTGTCGCCCCTCCGGCGGAAAGAATGTCGACAATGACGGCGCGGTTCGAGCCGATGCCGAGGGCCGCGTCGAGGTCGATTACGTGAAGGTGGCTGAAGCCGGCCGCGAGCCAGCGCTCGGCGACTGCAACGGGATCGGCTATGCGTATCCGCTCTTCGTCATAGGAGCCTCCGACGAGCTGCACGCACGCGCCTTCGCGCAAGTCGATCGCGGGAATCGCCATCATGACGGCGTACCGAGAAGGTCCGCGATAGCGGCGCGCAGGAATTGCACTCCGTCGAAGGAGCTCTTCTCGGGGTGAAACTGAATGCCGATCGTGGCGTGAGACCGCACCACCGCCGCAAACAAGTCATCCTCGTGGCGCGTCCACGCGGTCACGCAGCGGGTATCGGCCGGCCTCGCGGCGTAACTGTTTGCGAAATACACATCCTTCGCTCGCAGCGTCCCGGTGAGTGGCTCGCCAAACCCTTCGAGAGAGTTCCAGCCGATGTGGGGAAGGCGCGCGGCTCTGAGGGCGGTCACCTTGCCGGGAATGAGCCCGATACCTTCTCCCGCTCCCTCTTCGCTGCCATCGAACAGCAGCTGCATGCCGAGGCAGATGCCGATGGCCGGGAGGCCATCGAGCAGTGCTGAGCGAAGCTCGTTTCGCGCAGATCCAAAACTCGAAGCGGCCTGAGGGAAGGCGCCGACGCCTGGCAGGAGCAGGAGGTCGGTGTTGAGGGCCTGCCGCGGGTCGGATTCGATTGTCACGTTCGTCCCGGGCGCGGCGACGGCCTTGATGAGCGAGTGGAGATTGCCGGCTCCATAATCGAAGATCGTCAGGCGCATTCGCTTCTCGCCTCATCGAGAGCATCGAGTGCGCGCTCGACCTGATCCCACGGGCCGACAGATATCCGGAGTGCAGCCCCGCAACTTCGTTGCAATGCCGGTGACACAGCTGGGAGGTTGTCGAAGGGACGGACTGCGACTCCGCGCGTCCGCATTGCTGCGGCAATCCGCCGCGCATCGCGGAGTGGCGCGAAAACGAAATTCGCCTCTGAGGGAGCTACTTCGATCTCACGCGCGAGCAGCTCCCTTGTCAGCCGGTCGCGATTCGCCACGGTGTCGCGAACGCGCATGCGCACCCAGTCAGCATCTTCACGAAGTGCGGCGGTCGCTGCCGCGGTCGCGACACCGCTGACCTTGTATGGGCCTCTCGATTTCTCTACCTCCGCGATCAGTTGAGGGTCTCCGATCGCATATCCGACACGCAATCCTGCAAGGCCGAACGCCTTCGAGAGCGTGCGCATTACGATGATGTTGGGGTGCCTGCCGATGAGATCGGCGCTGCTTCGTGTGGCGAACTCGACGTACGCCTCATCAACGATTACGATGCCGCGCGATGCGCGTGCGATCCGATCGATCGCCTCGGCCGCGATTGTAGTACCCGTCGGATTGTTAGGTGTGCAGATGTAGGTGATTGCCGCCTGAACTGCATTCGTTGACTCCACGTTGACGCCATAGTCTGAATCCAGCGGCACCAGCACCGGATTCATTCCGTTCATTCGGGCAAAGCTCGGGATCATCGCAAACGATGGATCCGGAATCGCGATCGAGTCGCCCGGCTCACCGAAGGCGCGTATTGTCGAGTCGATGACGTCGTCGGACCCGCAGCCAGTGGCAATGCATTCAACCGGGACGCCCGCGTAGCCGGAGAGCGCCTGCTTCAGCGATGCCGCGTATGTCTCGGGATAGCGGGTGAGCGAATCGGCGGGAAGTGACCGCAACGCCGCCGCCGCCGCGGGCGGAATCCCGAATCGGCTGGTGTTGTCGCTGAGATCTATTTCGGCCGGGTCACGTTCAGGTGAATAGAGCTCGAGGGCGGCGTACGCGACGCGCATGAGCGAAGTCATCGACTGGCGCTCCAACGCGCAGCCGCGGCAGCGTGTCCCGGAAGCGACTCCGAGCTCGCAAAGATTGCGACGTCATCGGCGAGTGAGCGCGCGGCTGCTGGCTCTATTGCCTGCCAAGTCGTCCAGCGGACAAAGTCCGCGGTTGAAAGGCCTGAATAGGAGCGCGCGGCGCCTCCCGTTGGCAGTACGTGGTTGGCGCCCGTCATGTAGTCGCCGAATGCAACCGATGAGGAGTGTCCGACGAAAACCGTTCCGGCGTTGCGAATCGCGGGCAACACGGCGCCGGGATCGTCCACCGAGAGAAGGAGGTGTTCCGGCGCGTAGTTCCGCACCAGGTCGGTTGCCTCGTCGATCGTGGAGACGGTGATGACACCGCCCTGTCCCGCAAACGCTTCGAGCACCGTGTCCCGGCGCGCCGCACCAGTGACTGCGCTATTGATCGCGCGGAGAATACCGGCGGCAACGCTCACTCCCACCGCGACCGCCACGACACAGGCGAGAGGGTCGTGCTCTGCCTGCGCCAGCATCTCGCCTGCAACAATGTCCGGATCGGCGGTCGCGTCACACACAACCATCAGCTCGCTCGGACCGGCCGGGGCATCGATGGCTGTATCACCTACGACCAGGATCTTTGCCGCGGCAACGTATGCATTGCCCGGACCGACGATCCGGTCAACACGCGGCACGGACTCGGTTCCGAACGCCATTGCAGCAATTGCACCAGAGCCTCCGATGGAAAAAACGCGATGGACTCCGGCAAGCTGAGCCGCCGCAAGGACTGTATCGGAGGGAAGCGCGTTGGGTCCCGGAGGCGAAGCGAGAATCACCTCTCTCACACCTGCGATACGTGCGGGAACGGCCGCCATGAGGACGCTGCTCGGATAGGCAGCGCGTCCGCCGGGGGCGTAGATACCGACGCGATCGAGTGGATCGGGACGCCGGCCGATCGTTATTCCGGGCTCGGGCTGCACGCGCTGAGGCACCGGCTTGAACGCCGAGTGAACCGAATCGAGGTTGCGGATGGCGCGGTCGAGCGCGCGGCGCAAGTCGCGAGGTGTGCTGTCGAGCGCCCGCCGCATTGCCGGCCGCGGAACCTCCAGCGATTCAAGCTCGACTCCATCGAACCTCCGAACCTGTTCGCGCAGCGCAACGTCGCCGCGGGCGCGCACATCTGCGACTAGCGATGCCGCGTCACGAACCACAGTGGAATTCGCTTTGGACGACCTGTCAACGAGCGCCGCGCGATCGGCAGCGGACAGCGTTGCCCATGGTCCCAGAAAGCGCATCGGTACAGGCGCGCTCATGGTACCAGTCTCTCGATTCGCGTAACGAGTATCCCCGTCGCACCGCAGGCCCGGAGATCGCTTATCGTGCGATAGACATCGGAAGCCCTGACGACAGCGTGTACCGCGACGTGCTCTCCCCCATTCAGGATGTCGATGACCGTCGGCCCGTTGAGGCCGGGCAAGATGGTACGGATCTGTGGCAGGAGAGCGCGCGGCACGTTCGCCATGAGATATCGCTGGCCTTTCGCGCGCACGACCGATTCAAGAGCCGCTATGAAGTCTCCGACAATGGGGTCCGCCGATCTGCCGTTCGTGAGTCCCGTTCGACCGATCAGCCGTGCGGTCGAGTCGCTCACCGTGCAGAGCTCGCGCAGGCCATTGACGCGAAGCGTGGATCCTGTTGAAACGAGATCGACGATTATGTCAGCAATGCCGAGGTGGGGTGCAATTTCGGCGGCGCCCGAAACCGGAACGATGTCGACGATTATATCGTTGTCCTTGAAGTAGCGGGCGGCGGAGCGCGGGAACGCGGTTGCGACGCGGGATCCCGACTGCACGTCGGCGATCGTACGGATGTCGCTGTCATCCCGGACTGCGACTGAGAGCCGGCAGCGGCCGAAGCCGAGGTCGAGGAGATCGAACACGGACCTTCCAGACTCCGCGACGAGATCCCACCCGGTCACCCCGAGATCCGCCGCGCCGTCGGCGACGAACTCCGGAATATCCTCGGCCCTCACGAAGATCGCTTCGAAGAGACCGCCCAGTGATGCTGACAGCGCGCGCTCGCCACGGACGTTGACGGTGAGCCCCGCATCGTCGAGGAGCTCCCGTGTGTCGTCGGCCAGCCGGCCCTTGTTTGGAATCGCAATACGCATCTTGTACCCGAAAATGAAAAAGGCCCGTCGATAATGACGGGCCCATGAGTGCAACGTACCTGTTTGCCAGCGGATGTCCGCTACGCCAACACGCACGCCTCCCCAGGGCCCGGGCGGCCATGGTGATGGAGGTGCGTGTGCTGAGTGCGGATCGTTGGCATGTTGTATACAACCTAATTGGCGGATGCCTCAAGTCAACGTTCGTTCGATTTCATGTACGCCTGGAACGGTCGTCCGGCTACATTTGAGCCTTCCAGGGCAAAGGGTTCGATGACCAACGACGGCGGCTCGACGGTTGCGGCCAGACGCGTACTTCTCACGGGCGCCACCGGATACATAGGTGGGCGCCTGCTGGCTCTCCTCGAAGCGGAAGGCTGCCTCGTTCGCTGCCTGGCCAGACGCCCGGAAGCGTTGCGGCACAAGGTTGGGCCCGCGACGGAAGTAGTTGAAGGCGACGTCCTTGATAGATCCACTCTCGATGTCGCGATGGCTGGCGTCGATGCTGCCTACTATCTCGTTCACTCGATGGGATCTGAGTCTTTCGAAGAAGCCGATGTCACGGCCGCGCGGAACTTTGGCCAGGCGGCGCAGTCGGCCGGAGTCAAGCGGATCATCTACCTCGGCGGTCTTGGCAACGAGGAGGAAACGCTCTCGCCTCATCTGCGGAGCCGCCAGGAAGTTGGGCGGATACTGCGAGAGTGCGATGTGCCGGTGCTCGAGTTTCGCGCGTCGATCGTGATCGGTTCCGGGAGCCTGTCGTTCGAGATGATCCGCGCCCTGGTAGAGCGCCTCCCGCTCATGATCACGCCGAGGTGGGTGAGCGTGATGGCGCAGCCGATCGCCATCGAGGATCTCCTGAAGTACCTCCTTGCGGCACTGCGAATTCCGGTTGCGCAATACGGCATTTATGAGATTGGCGGAGCGGATCGCGTGAGCTATGCGGACATCATGCGCACGTATGCGCGGCAGCGCGGGCTCACGCGCGCCATGGTTCCGGTTCCCTTGCTCACTCCGCGTCTCTCGAGCCTCTGGCTCGGCCTCGTGACACCGTTGTATGCGCGGGTCGGCCGCAAGCTCGTTGAAAGCATGATTCACCCGACTGTCGTGCGGAATCCCGCTGCGCTGGCGACGTTCGATATCAGGCCGGTTGGCATTGAGGACGCTGTGCGGCGGGCTCTTGCGCGAGAGGATCGGGAATTTGGCGAAACACGCTGGTCGGATGCGTTGTCGTCAGCCGGACCCGTTCCATCCTGGGGCGGAGTTACGTTCGGCACCCGACTCGTCGATTCGCGTACGGTGACCGTGAGCGCGCCGGCCGCGACTGCGTTCGCCTCGATCGAAGCCATCGGCGGGAATACCGGATGGTACGGATTGAATTCCCTGTGGCGAGTTCGTGGCTACCTCGACCTTATCGTCGGTGGTGTCGGCTTGCGACGCGGCAGGCCACATCCTCGCAGGCTCGCGGTCGGAGATGCGGTTGATTTCTGGCGTGTCGAATCGATCGAGCGTGACCATCGTCTCCGGCTGATTGCGGAAATGAAGCTGCCCGGACGCGCGTGGCTCGAGTTCGAGGTGAGGGGAGAGGGCTCGTCGAGCACGATCCGGCAGACTGCTGTCTTCGACCCGGTGGGATGGCGCGGCCTTGCCTACTGGTATGGATTGTATCCGCTGCACGAGGCGGTATTCGCCGCGATGCTGCGCGGAATTGCGAGAAAGGCCGCCGCCAGCCCAAAAACGGCGTGAGGCTGTTAGCAGTTGGCAGCTTTAGCGCCTGGCTGTTAGCTATGGAAGCCTTACGGGCGGATGATTGGATTTGCGGGGATGGTGTGCAGAGCAGTAACGCTCAAAAAACAGTTAACAGCCAGGCGCTGATGCTGCCAACAGCTAACAGCAGGCAAAGCCTCCGGCGTTCCGACTGATGGCGCACCTGGAGCTGGTCGCCCTTGTTGTCCCGGATTACGATCCGGCGATCGACTTCTTCGTGCGCACAGGTAGTCAGGCCGCCGGGGGAGTCAGGACAAACACCTCGCAAGCGAGTAAATCCAGAATGCGCCTCACATTGATTGCCTGCGCCTTTGTCGCCGGATGCTCGCCGGCCTCGCAGGATTCGGCGCCGTCATCCGATACTGCATTCGCCGCGCTCCAGGAGCGAGGCGCGGTTGCGATGGGAGTCGACCAGTACACGTCATCACACATCTTCGAATCGCTTCCGGACGGTGGGAGAATCGTGCTTCAGCGCGATTCCGCCGACAGCGCCGGCACATCGGTCATCCGCGCGCACATGGCAGACATAGCGACGCGATTCGCGGTAGGAGACTTCTCGATTCCGGGTGCGGTCCACGCACGCGAGGTTCCCGGAACACGGGTCATGACCGCCCGCGCTGAGCATATCCGGTACTTGTCGGATACTCTGCCTCATGGAGGTCAATTACGCATTACGACAAGCGACTCCTCCGCGTTAGCCGCGATCCATCAATTCCTTGAGTTCCAGAGAATGGACCACCGAGAGCACGGACACTGATGCATCGCAAGATCTGAACGAATCAGATGCTAACAGCAAATAGCGAATAGCTACCGCGAAAAGCTACCAGCTAACGACTTCGTTGTTCGCCCCTGGTTTGATGGCGACGATGCCTATGCCCCTGGACGTTAGCAGCTAGCGGTAGCCATTCGCTATTTGCTCTTAGCATTAGGGTAAACGACGGAACACTTCTCACCGCGCAGCGGAAAGCTTCGATGGTCGCAGATGGGATGTCGCAGGGTCACGAAGGTTGTCGTTACCCTTGTTCCAACCCTTATGGCTGACTTCAGGAACCTTCATGTCTGGCAGAAGGCGAACAGGCTTTCAGTTGCAACTGCTGAGGTAGCTGAGACCATTCGGGGCAGCGTGTCGGCGACCATTCTGCGCACTCAACTGCTTCGTGCTACGTTCTCGATTCAGGCCAACATCGCGGAGGGAAGCTCCCTATGCTAACAGCGAAACGCGAATAGCTAACGCTAGCAGCTAACGCTAGCAGCTAACGACTACCGCTTTCCTGTCCCGCCCCTCGCCTTATCCCGAGGTTCAGGATCCTCGATACAAGGTCGCCATACGTCATCCCAACGAATTCCGCCGCCGACGCGAATTCCTCACCATCGGAGATATCAGGGTTGGGGTTAGCATCGAGAAAGTACGGCACGTTGTCGGAGCTCAACCTGAAGTCGATCCGCGCATACCCGTCAAGCTCGAGCGTCCGGTAGATGCGCTTGGCAAGCCGCGCAATCCGCTCCGCCACCTCCGGCTCGAGCCCCTCGGCTTCCTGCAGCACGATTCCGCGCTTCGCTTGATAGTCGAGGTCGTGCTTGGCCTTCGCGGTGGCGATAAGCGGCGCGTTGGCCGGCATGTTCTCGAACACCAGCTCGAGCGGAGGAAGCGCGACCAGCCGGGCGTTTCCAAGTACGCCAACGTAGATCTCCCGCCCTTTGATGAAACGCTCAGCGATTGCATCAGTACCGATACTCTCGTGCACGAAGGCAACGCGTTCCGCCAGTCGTTCGTCGTCCTCGACAAGTGACGCCTGCGCGATGCCGTACGACGCGTGCTCCATGAGACTCTTCACGAACAGCGGAAACTCGAGCTTCTTTGGACGGCGCGTCCGGTGGCCCCGCGGAATGACGAGGAAATCGGGGCTAGGAATGCGATGGTACGCGAGGAGCTTCTTGGAAAGCGACTTGCTGCGCGCGAGAATCAGCCCGCGCGGATTACAACCGGTGTACGGAACGCGCAGGAGCTCGAGCAGGCTGACCACGTTCTGATCGAACAGTACGTTGTTGTGAAATTCCTCGAGGAGATTGAACACGACGTGCGGCTTGAACTCCTCGACGGCGTCGCGAATGGGAAGGAACTCGTCCTGTACGCCGAGGGGTCGCGCTTCGTGCCCGAGTTTGCGGAGACATTGCACGATGTCAAATTCGGCCTTGAGGGCGAGCGCATCCTGAGGATCGAGCCCATCCAGCGAATCCGGCGGAACATGGTCGGGGTGCATCAGCACAAGAACGCGCAGCTTCTTCACAGCGCGATCCAGTCCCGGCGGGCTTCGGTGTAGAGGAAGTGCATTGTCTTCACTGTGAGAAGAACGGCGAAATCAATCCTGAGCTGACGATCGCCGCCAACCGCGCGCAGTCGGAGCTCGCGCGAGCGGCGAAGCATCTGCCCGAGCACGACGTCGAGCGTGAACTCGTATTCCCCTGTCCACTTTGCGACCATTTGCCGGATCTCCCTTCGATGTCGCCGCAGAAAACTCGACGCGAGCGGCTGGTTGCGATGTCCCGGTGAGTCGGAGAAGATGCGCCGCAGGTCGCGGTCGTAGATATCGGGGAGCACTTCGGTGTACTTCGCCTTGCGCTCCTCGTAGTGCTGCGCGAGGGTATTCGTAAGCGTGCTGAGTGGCTCGACGCGCTTCCGGGTGGAGATGAGCGGGGGCTTGTGGGCAATCTCACCCATCAGCTCGTCAACGTACTCGAGTTTCCGGAGAGCGGGCCAGCCGGCATAACGCCTACGCCATTCGCCACGCGGCCGGAGCCAGACAGCGAACGTCTCGGCGAAATCCTCATCCGGATGGCTCTGTGCGTACCATCGCCGCAGATGCTGCACGTAGCGCTTGCTCGCAGGATTCGGCCGGTAGTAGTCAGGGTAACGCGCTGATGACTTGCCGAAGAGACGTTGCCACTCGCGGCGGCGCTGGAGCTGGTAGCCGTGCTGAATCGCGTGTCCGGCCTCGTGCCGCATTATGCGCGTGAACTCGCCACGGGTGCCGCCTTCGACATCGAGCATCTGACTTCGCTCGAGCCGGATGAGACGGGGATGTGCCAGGTAGAACGGGATGGCGAAACCGGGAACGCCCTGCGGCGAGAACCACTCTTCGGAAAGCCAGATGTGCGGGCGAAGACGGAAGCCCCGGCGCTCCAGCGTGTCGTACAGCGCATCGACGCGCGGCTCGAGCCAGGTCCCTTCTATAGAAAGGCCAAGGTCCTTAATGCGGAGCTGAAGCAGTTTTTCGGTGGACCAGGTGGCCC
>JBBQZF010000099.1:0-9942 GCA_038208015.1 Gemmatimonadales bacterium | reverse complement strand
CACGTGACTCCGCGCAAGGGAAAGACCGCGTACGACCGTCGCGACAACCTCGTGCTTGCCTGCCCCGCGTGCAACATCGACAAGGCCGACAAGCCGTTCCTTGCATTTCTGCTCGCCCGGAAAGCGCGGGCCGCAAGCGTTCTGCGGTATGGCCAGCACCTGAGCGCGGGACTGCTCAAGCTCGCCAGCGAGATCGCGGGACCCGAAGCAACGAGCAGAGCCGAAAGACTCTCTGATCCTGATTATCCGTATCTCGATTAACCCCGACACGGGCCACGCGAAATGAAACGCCTCATTGCATGCGCAGTCGTGCTGCTGATACCCGGCGCCACCGTCGATGCGCAGGTTCAGGCGCCCCCTCCGCGCCCGGACTCGATCGGCCTCGTTCCCGACCTGACCGGGCTCGTCGGCAGAACTGACAGCGAGTTCGCGAACGTGGTGTCACGGCTGGCCAGCGATTATACAGCGATCAGCCGGCGATACGACGCCCCCAACTCACCTGATCAACGCACGAGGCTGAATGAATTCTTCGCCGGCTGGGACGCGAGGCTACGGCAGATCGACTTCGACAAGCTGACGCATGATGGCAAGGTCGACTACGTCCTGCTCCGCAACTACATCGGTCATCAGCGCGACCTGCTGAACCGGCGCGGGAAGCAGGGGATCGAGACGCAGCCGCTGCTGCCGTTCGCCGACAGGCTGCTCGCTCTCCAGGACCTTCGCCGAAACCTCGTCACTGTCGACCCGCGTGCAGCTGCGACAACTCTCGCAGAAGTCACGCGGCAGGCCGACAGCCTGCGCGCCTCCTTCGAGCAGCCTTCAGGCTCGCGGCAGTCAGCGCCACAGGTATCGCGCACGGTCGCCAACCGCGCCGCGCGCGATCTCGACGAGATTCGCGGGGCGACCCTCAGCTGGTACCGCTACTACGACGGCTACGACCCGGTCTTCAGCTGGTGGATGAAGGATCCGTACGCGCGCTTCGATACGGCACTCACGCGCTACGCCCGTACACTCAGGGAACGCGTCGTCGGATTCAAGCCGGGCAGCGGGGCGGCAGGGGCAAACGAAGGCCCGATCATCGGCGACCCGATCGGCGCGGCAGGCCTCGCCGAGGAGCTCAGGTACGAGATGATCGACTACACGCCCGCCGAGCTGATAAGGATTGCCGAGCGTGAGTATGCGTTCAGCCTGAGCGAGATGAAAAAGGCATCGCGGGAGATGGGTTTCGGCGACAACTGGAAAGCGGCGATGGAAAAGGTGAAGGACACCTACGTCGAGCCAGGCAAGCAGCCCGACCTCATCCGCGATCTCGCCTGGGAGGCGGAGGAAGTCTTCGCGAAAAACGACTGGGTGACGATTCCGGCGCTTGCGCGCGAGGACTGGCGCATGGAGATGATGAGCCCCGAACGCCAGCGCATCGCTCCATTCTTCCTCGGCGGCGAGTCGATTATCGTGTCATACCCGACATCGGGAATGACCGAGGAGGAGAAGCTGATGAGCCTGCGGGGGAACAATCCGCACTTCTCCCGCGCAGTCGTGTTTCACGAGCTGAATCCGGGCCACCATCTCCAGGGCTTCATGGCCGCGCGCTACAACCCGCACCGCCGGCTGTTCGGCACGCCCTTCTGGAACGAGGGGCAGGCGCTCTACTGGGAGATGTTCCTCTGGGATCATGGATTCCAGCAGAAGCCCGAAGACCGCGTCGGCGCGCTGTTCTGGAGAATGCACAGGAGCGCGAGGATCATTTTCTCGCTCAGCTTCCATACGGGGAAGATGACGCCCGAGCAGGCGATAGACTTCCTCGTCGACACCGTCAACTTCGAGCGGGCGAATGCCGAAGGTGAAGTGCGGCGCTCGTTCAGCGGTGACTACGGTCCACTCTACCAGATCGCATACATGATCGGCGGGCTTCAGCTGCGCGCGTTGCACAGCGAGCTCGTGGCAACGGGGAAGATGACGAACAGGCAGTTCCACGACGCCGTGCTCGAAGGCGGCCCGATGCCCATCAAGATGGTACGGGCGCGGCTCGGCGGTCATCCCCTGACGCGGAGTGGCGCCGCGCCGTGGAAGTGGGCTGATACATTGCCGCCGCCGCGCCCGATCTAGATCACTAGCGCCTGATTACGCTGAGTATGTTCGAGTAGTCGTCAGTCCATGCTCGCTTTTTGAGTGACGGCTCGAGCTCGACCCACATCGTGTCTGACGCAAGCGGCCCGAAGTCCTCGAGCCGCCGCGCCATGATCACCCAGTCGCTCTCGTAGTCGTACTCGGTGTCCTGGCGCGCTTCGGAGACCGAGTGGTTCCTCACGCGTGCCTCGAGACCGGCATCGAGAGCGAGGTCGGCGACAACCGGCTCGAGATCGAGGCGGCGGTTGCTGATGTGCACCATCAGCACTCCGTGGTCGACGAGCGCGCGGAAGTACGTCTGGATTGCCTCGCGGGTGAGAAGGTGGACGGGGATTGCATCCGAGCTGAACGCATCGAGCACGAGAAGCGAATACTTGCCCTGGGGTTCGCTCGCGATCGTGAGGCGCGCATCGCCGAATACGATAGCCGGATCCACTTCGCAGTCGGAGAGGTACGTGAAGAAGCGTTTGTCGCGCGCTATCTCCTCGACCTTCGGATCTATCTCGAAGAACGTCCAGCGCTCGCCGGGTCGCGAGTAGCAGAGAATCGATCCCGTGCCGAGCCCCACGACGCCGATGTCGGCGCCTTCGAGCGACGGTGCGAGTTCCCTGAACACGTCGCCAACCGGTCCTGCGGGATGGTAGTAGGTGATCGGCGTGAGCCGCCTCGCCCTGTCTGTAAACTGTGCACCATGAATTGTCGTGCCGTGATAAAGCATCGTTGTCGGTCCCGACCCGCGCGCGACGCGGTAGATGCCGTAGAACGACCTGTCGGCGTAGATCACTGCCCGAGTCGACTGGAGGAAGTGCCCGACTACTGCGATCGCGGCGATGGCAAGCCCGAACCGCAGGGCATCAGTCATCAACGAGACGGTGACGACTCCAGCCACGAAGCAGAGGATCCAGAGCGACGACACACCGAGCAGATTGTGAGTCTCGAGGTCGTACTTCGATGCTACCAGGAGAAACATCGCCGGAAGAATCACTATCGCGATGTTCCGCAGCTCGAGCCTGCGGCGCGGGCGCATCAGCTTGAACGTCGGGCGGAGGAAGCAGGCGATCACGACCATCATCAGGTAGTCGCGCGTCGAATCGAAGATCAGCGGCACGACGAGAGCCGTGAACGCACCACCGAGCGCGCCGCCGAACGCCATCCACAGGTAGAACTCGGTGAGGTGCGCCGGATGCGGCCTCGAAGCGGCAAGCCGTCCGTGAAGCACGAGCGTCGTGAACGCGAAGACTCCGAGATGAAGCGCGTAACCCCGCTGGAAGCCGATGCTGACCTGCCAGAAGAAGATGAGCGCCAGGGCGGTGACGAGAATCGCGTGAACGCTGGCAGCCGCGCCTGTGAGAACCTGGCCGGTGTTGCTGAAGACAATGACGAATGTCAGGAGGTACAGCGCCAGCGGGATCACCCACAGGAGAGGTGTAGCCGCGATGTCGGTGCTGAGGTATGTCGTGACGCCGAGCAGCAGGCTCGAAGGCACATATGCGAGGAGGACCCACATTCCGCGCTCGCGCCAGGCCGGCTTCGGCGCATCGACATGAGCGGGAGCAGCAGCGCCCGAGGTTCCGTCAGCCAGCCGTCGCCATATCGCGGCGCCGCTTGACGCGATGAGGACGAATGCCAGCACATAACCCCAGGTCCAGAGGCGTGTCTGCTCGCTCAGGCGGAGCGCCGGCTCGAGAAGGAGCGGAAACGCCAGAAGCCCGAGAAAACTTCCCGCATTGCTTGCCGCGTAAAGCACGTACGGGTTCTTCACGGGATCCCTGGCCGACGCGAGCCACCTTTGCAGCAGCGGCGCAGTCGCCGAGAGAACGAAAAACGGCGCTCCGAGAGAAACCGTGAGAACACCGACAAGCCACGGGATCACGTTGCCCGAGCTCGGTGGCACCCACCCCTCGGGGAGCGCCAGAGGCAGCTGGATGAAGCACACTGCAACAAGAGCGGCATGAAGAACTATCTGCCGGCGCGGCGCCAGATATCGTGCGCTCGCATGAGCATAGAGGTATCCAAGCAGCAGCAGCGCCTGAAAGAACATCAGGCACGTGTTCCATACCGCGGGTGAGCCGCCAAGCAGTGGCAGCACGAGCTTGGCGAACAGCGGCTCGACCCAGAATATGAGAAACGCGCTGGTGAGCGCGGCAAATCCGAACAGGAAGATCATTTCGTTTGAGAGATTGCTGTGCTTTCAGGACCGGTCGAAATGTGCGGCCATCCTCCGGCGCATGTCAGCGTCAGGCATCCGGCCCCTGCATGCGGTACTCGCTCTCCGGTAGAGGGAATGGCGCGCGTGACGAGTGAGTGCGACTGTTCATCGCGCAATAGCGGCACTGCCGCATATGCTGCCATCATCTCGACGAAGCGGCGGCGTAACATGACAGGGAGAAGGTAAATGAAGAAGCAGCTCTCGAAAATCATGGAGGCGCTCGATCATGCCCTGGCGGAGCGCCACCTTCAACAGGCCGAGCGTGTATGGAGCGCATGATGCGACTTGTCACTGCTGCGGCGCTGCTGCTGCCTCCCGTCGCGGTCTCCGGCCAGACAGCAGCCGAGCTTGCCGCCAGGATTGAGCACCACAGCGGCGTCACCGTTCAGGCGAACACTGTCGACACTTTCAAGTCAGGCAGCCCCGACACCAGGGTGACCGGCATCGCGGTCACGATGATGGCGACCCTGGATGTCCTTCACCGCGCGGCGGCCAGGGGGCTCAATCTCGTCATTACGCACGAGCCGGTTTTCTATTCGCACCGTGATGCGACTGAAACCCTGGAAAAGGATGCCGACCCGGTGTATGACGCGAAGCAGAAGTTCATCGCCGACAACGCCCTGGTGATATGGCGATTTCACGACCGTCCTCACGCGATGAAGCCCGACATGATTCGCGCCGGAATGATCGAGGCTCTCGGCTGGGGGATTCATCAACAGGGTGACAGCGCCACGCTCTTCGAGCTCCCCCCGATGACTATCGCCGGGCTCGCAGCGCAGATCCGCGACAAGCTCGGCGCCCGAAGCCTCCGTATCGTCGGAGATTCGTCAGCCCGCGTCTCGCGAGCCGCGATGACGCAGGGATTTCCCGGATTCGCCGCCAACAGAACCGCGCTCCGGGTGTCCGGCGTCGATGTCCTGGTGATGGGCGAGGATCATGAGTGGGAAACGATCGCGTACGGCGCCGATGCAATCACCGCCGGACTGCTCAAGGGAATCATCGTCCTTGGACATGTTCCGTCAGAGCAGGCAGGGATGGAGCTCGTTGCGCGATGGCTCAGGACCTTCATCGGTGAGGTTCCAGTCGAGTTCATCGCTACTGCGGATCCGTTCACCCCGCCCGGCTGAATCGCCCAGTCGTACGCGGCTGGTGTGGGACTAGCGAATCCCCGCAAGAGTGGCTACGAGTAGCGCCGCCCATTGCGGCCCCTTGTAGCCCTCGGCCCCGTCGTCGTACCACTCACCAAGCGAGTGAGCCCCGCGATCGCTGCCCCCGCCCTGGATTCTTATTGACGGGATTCCAAGGCTCATCGGAAAATTCGCGTCAGTGCTCGACGCGCTCGTCGTTGACGTGAAGCCGAGGGCTCGAGCAGTAGCAAGCGCGGCCTGGACTATCGGCGCGCTGTCGGGTTGAGACGCGGCGGGGCGGATGCCAATGGTGTCGACCTTAAGTTCCAGCCTGATATCTGATGAAGGCCAGCGCGCGTTCTCCTCGTCCAGTGCCGACTGAAGAGCAGCCCTGACCTGGACATCCACCTTTGCCAGCTCGACGAGCGAAGGCGAGCGCATGTCGACCTCGAGGATGCCCGACGCGGGGATCGAGTTGACTGACGTGCCACCTGATATGACGCCGACATTGAACGTCGTCCGCGGACTCTCCGGCACCTTTACGTCGGCGATCTTCGATATGGCGCGGCCAAGTGCGTGGATGGGATTCGGCATTCCGAACGCGCCATAACTGTGCCCGCCTGGTCCGAGGAAGCTCACGCGATATCGAATGCTTCCCACGGCTGCGCTCGTCACTCCGCGTCCGGCTCCGTCGATCGTGATGAAATAGTCGATCGACCCCTTGGGAAACTCTTTCGTGAAGAGGTGCCGCACGCCGCGAAGATTTCCGGGACCTTCCTCGCCGACGGTACCGACGAAGTACACAGTGCCCATCGTCTCGAGGTTGGCCTGCTGGTACGCACGCGCCACCGCAAGCAGGACTGCAAGTCCCCGGCAGTCGTCAGAGATTCCCGGTGCCGTGAGCCGCAATCCTTCACGCTTCACGGTGACGTCCGTGCCCTCGGGAAACACCGTATCGAGGTGTCCCGAGATCATCACAGTCGGCCCCGTGCCGCTTCCTGGTCTTTCAGCGATCACGTTTCCTTCGGCATCGATACGCACGTTTCGCAAGCCGAGGGCGCCGAGTCGCCGCTCGAGCTCGGCTGCCCGCTCTGCTTCCTTGAAAGGGGGGGCGGGAATCTCGCAGATTGAAACCTGCTGGTCGAGCGTCCAGTTGTTGTCGCGGCCTATCACATCAATTGCAGCGCGCATACGCGGATTTGCGAGAGCGTCCTGGGCCGTCGAGTGGGCAGGGAAAACAGCCATCGCCAGCGACGCAAGCGCGGCCGGAAACAACAAGCTGCGAGGAGCGAGTGCAGGTGCGGTCATGTGGGTCAAGCTACCGGCGGTGCAGACTTTGTGCATCTTCATGCCGGGTAATTTTGCCCGGGAACCAGTCGATCCGGAGTTGAGAATGTTGCGTCTGTTCGCTGCCGCCGTGTTCAGTATCCTGCCGTCAACTTTAACGGCGCAGCAGCAGTCGGGTGCCGCCGGAGTCGCCGCCGCCAGCCCGCTCGCTGTTGACGCGGGTATGGACATTCTGAACGCCGGCGGAAGCGCGGTGGATGCAGCGGTAGGCGTGATGGCGATGCTGGGCCTGGTAGAGCCGCAGAGCTCAGGGATAGGCGGCGGCGGATTCCTCATGCACTACGAGGCCGCGACCGGAAAGATCACGATGCTCGACGGACGCGAGACAGCGCCCGCGGGCGCGACACCCACGATGTTCATCGGTAAAGACGGAAGGCCCATGGAGCGTCTTGCCGCAATAACGAGCGGGCGCGCCACGGGAGTTCCGGGCGTGATGCCGATGCTGGGCGAGGCTCACGGCAGGTTCGGCAAACTTCCGTGGAGCAGATTGTTCCGACCGGCGATCGTTGCGGCTGATTCCGGATTCGCGATTCCCCCCCGGCTCGGCAGGTTCGTCAACGATCCCGGGCTGAAAGCGTCACGGCCCGATGTCGTAGCGCTCTTCTCACATCCGGACGGCGCTGTCGTAAGGGAAGGAGAAGTCTTCAGAAACCCGGCCTATGCCGAGACTCTCCGCGCGCTGGCATCCCGTGGACCCCGCGCGCTGCATGAGGGGCGCATTGCCCAGGCAATCGTAAACCGCGTACGGAGCGCGCCGATACCCGGCTCGATGACGCTTGCTGACCTCGCCGGCTACAAAACCGTCGAACGCCAGCCGTTGTGCAGGCCTTATCGCGAATTCGTAGTCTGCGTTCCACCCCCGCCGTCGAGCGGCGTCTCGGTGCTGCAGATGCTCGGCATTCTCGAGCACACTGATATCGCGCGGCGCGGCCCGGCCGATGCCCAGTCATGGTACCTGTTCGCCGAGGCAAGCCGCATCATGTACGCCGACCGCGACAAGTACATCGCGGATCCCGGCTTCGCAAAGATTCCGGTGCAGGGTCTTATCGATTCGTCGTATATCGCGGCTCGCGCGAAGCTGATCGGCGCGCGAGCAGGTGAACCTCCTCTCGCAGGCACGCCGCCGGGCGCGGTGAGAACCGCCGATGCGACTGATGAGGGATCGGGCACAACCCATTTCGTGATCGTCGACAAGGAAGGCAACGTTGTCTCGATGACCGCGACAGTAGAGTCGGTGTTCGGATCCGGGAGAGTTGTCGGCGGATTCGTCCTCAACAACGAGATGACAGACTTCTCGTTCCAGCCTGTCATCGATGGAGTGCCGGTGCTTAACTCGGTTGCACCGGGGAAGCGGCCGCGCTCGGCGATGCTGCCGGCCATCATCCTCGACAGGGATGGAAAATTCCGGGCTGCTGTCGGGTCGCCGGGCGGCGCGTCGATCCTCGCATACAACGCAAAAGCGATAGTGGGACTGCTCGCCTGGAATCTTCCGGTTCAGCAGGCGATTGATCTGCCCAACCTCATCGCTAGCGGAAGAACGTATAACGGCGAGATGTCGAAGATTTCACCGGCGATCATGGCCGGCCTGGCGGGGAAAGGTGTTGCCGTCACGCCCGGTGCAGGAGAGGACTCGGGACTTCATGGCGTGATCCTTCGCGGCCCCGGCGAACTCGAGTTCGGCGCAGATCCGCGGCGCGACGGTACCTGGAAGGTCATCGGCGGGGTCGAGGCTCGAGGGCCCGCGCACGACCACGGTCCTGGTGCGCATCCGGCTCCGCAACTGGGAACCGTGAGTTTCCCGAATTCCGGATCGAGCGCGGCACAGGAACCGTTTCTGCGCGGTCTCGCGTTCCTTCACAGCTTCGAGTACGAGGACGCCGGTGACGCTTTCCGCGAGGCGCAAAAGGCCGATTCGACGCTTGCTGTCGCCTATTGGGCCGAGGCCCTCACCTATGCGCGTCTTCTCTGGGGACTCGACGATCCTGTTTCCGGGCGGGCCGCTCTCGCACGGCTCGGTCCCTCGGCCGAAGCGCGAATTGCCCGCGCGCCGACCGACCGCGAAAAGCTTTTCGGCCGCGCAGTCGAAGCGCTCTATCACGATGGAACTCTCGCGGAGCGCGTGCGTGCGTACGTTGCGGCGCTGCGGACGTTGAATGAGCGGTATCCCGATGACCTCGAGGCGCGTGCACTGCTCGCCATATCTCTTCAGATGGGCGGAGGTGGTTACGACGCGCTTGCCCAGCAGGCACTGAGGAAGGAGGCGATAACCCTCGCGCAGAGCATCTTCGAGGTGCGGCCGGATCATCCGGGCGGGGCGCACTACCTGATCCACGCGACTGACAACCCCGAGTTCGCGCCGCTCGGCCTTGCCGCTGCGCGTGCGTACGCGAAGATCGCTCCCGACGCTGACCACGCTCTTCACATGCCGTCGCACATCTTCGTACAGATCGGCGCCTGGGATGATGTGGTCGAGTCGAATGAGCGGTCGTGGGCCGCGTCGCGCGCCTGGGTGAAGGCGCGTGGTGCGCCGAACACGTCGCTCAGCTTCCACGCGCTGTGGTGGCTCCAGTACGGATATCTCCAGCAGGGCAGATACGCGGCAGCGAAGGCGACGATCGATACAGTGAAATCGGTTCTCTCTGGAGTCGACTTCGATGCGTCAGATGCGATAGACGCCCGTTACGCGATCAACGAGTTCAGCTTCGGCTATGCACAGGAGACGGGTGACTGGACCGTCTATGACTCGCTGCCGTCGGCGATTCCCGCGGCGAACGCATCGTCGCGTGCGCAGAGCTTCGCCTTCGTTACGAACTACGGTTCAACTTTCGCGGCGATAATGCTGGGGGATACGGTGAGGGCACGGTCGATTCTCGAGACTCTGACGCCCGGTGGATTGCGCGGCGCCATTGCCCGGGCGCAGATCGATGCGCTTCTGGCGAAGGCACGGGGGGATCAGGAGCAGTACCTGGCGAAGCTGAACGAGGCTGCCGAGGCCGATGCGAAGGTGCTTCACTTCGGTCCTCCGGGACTTGCGCCTGCCCACGAGCTGCTGGGGAATGCCTTGATTGACGCAGGGCGGCATACTGATGCAATCGCCGCCTTCCGAAAGTCGCTGGAGCTTATGCCGAACCG
>JBBQZF010000098.1:0-9990 GCA_038208015.1 Gemmatimonadales bacterium | reverse complement strand
TGCCACGCAGGCATGCTTTGCTCGCGGCACACCCGAACGTATCGCTGCGAGACCGAGCATCCTCGACTCGGCATCAGTTCTGATTGGTACCAGCACGGTGAAAGTCTGCTACGGCCGGCCGCGCAAGAACGATCGCCAGATCATGGGGGGACTTGTCCCTTACGGCGAGCCGTGGCGAATGGGCGCCAATGAAGCGACGGTGATCCACATGCCTTCTGATGGATCGATTGCCGGCGTCGCCGTTAAGGCGGGCCCGTATTCGCTTTACGCGATTCCTTCCGAGAAGGAATGGCAGATCGTCGTCAACTCCGTCACAGAGCGGTGGGGCATTCCGATCAACGCAGCCGTGCGCGAAAAGGACGTCGGCAACGGGGCAGTTTCTGCCGGGTCGGCATCGAGCTCCGAGGATCAGATGCGCATTTCCTTCGAGAAGCGGGGCGACAAGTCCGCCGATCTCATCGTGCAGTGGGACCTCACGCGAGTTCGAATTCCGGTCACACTGAAGTAGGCTGTGCGCGGAAATAGCCGCGCAGATGTAAAAGTGTTGTAGGAACGTGGGCCGTCCTCTGCCGACGGCCCGGAAGTCGGGTGCGCTACATCGGTCCCCGGGGTATGATTCGGCAGGTTCTCCCCGGGAGTTCAAGCACGACCATGGACGCATTTGTCGAGGCGCTCTTCAAGTACCGCCCGATCGTGTTCGAGCGCGGTGACTTCGCGCTCGCCGCACCATGGCCGATGCTCATCATCGTCGTAGTGGGCGCGGTCGGCCTCGTGCTCGCCTGGGCGTATCGTCGCGCCCGCGGCAAGAGCACGCCGCGCGATCGACTCCTGCTCACGGGAGTACGCGTCGCCATCCTCGGGCTTGCGGGATTTGCACTCTTACGGCCGACGCTCCTCATCTCGACTGCCGTCCCGCAAAAAAACGCGGTGGCAATTCTCATTGACGATTCGCGCAGCATGCGCATCGCCGACGCGGATGGCCGCACCCGCGCGGAAGTAGCGCAGCGCCTGCTCGGCACGCGCGACAGCGCCATCACGCGCGCACTGGGTGAGCGATTTCAGCTTCGCTACTACCGCTTCTCGTCATCTGCGGAACCCATGCAGGACGGACGCGGGATGACATTCGCGGGCGGACGCACCCATCTCGGCGCTGCGCTCGATCGCGCCCGGCAAGATCTCTCGACGGTTCCACTCGCGGGCCTCGTCGTGATCACCGACGGCGCAGACAACTCCGCGAGCGCGCTCGCCGAGCCACTGCTTGCGCTCAAGGCACGCAACCTTCCGGTATACACGATCGGCGTCGGCGCTCCACGCTTCGAACGCGACATCGAGATCACCAGGGTCGAGGTGCCCCACACAGCTCTCCGCGGCACTGCACTCGTAGCGAATGTCGTGGTATCGCAGCGCGGATTCGGCGGTCGCAAGGTGCAGCTGCTCGCCGAAGACGGTGGGCGAATCGTCGCTTCACAGGAAGTAACTCTTAAAGGAGACGGTGAAGAGTCGCCGGTACGGATGCGGGTGGTGACCTCGGAAACAGGTCCGCGACAGCTTCGCTTCCGCATCGCACGCGAGGCTGGCGAGCTCATCGGCGACAACAACGCGCGAGACGCGCTAGTGACAGTGACGGATGGCGCCGAGAAGATCCTCTATGTGGAAGGAGAGCCGCGCTTCGAGCTCAAGTTCATGCGGCAGGCAGTGCGCGAAGATAAGAACCTCCGGCTTGTCGCGCTGCAGCGCACCGCCGAGAACAAGTTCCTGCGACTTGGTGTTGCGGACAGCCTCGAGCTGATCGCCGGCTTCCCGAAAACGCGCGAAGAGCTGTTCGCCTACCGCGCCATAGTACTTGGAAGCGTCGAAGCCGCGTTCTTTACAGTTGATCAGCTGCGCATGCTCGCCGATTTCGTGGGCGAGCGGGGAGGCGGTCTATTGCTGCTCGGCGGACGCCGCTCGTTCGCCGAAGGCGGGTATGCCGAAACTCCATTGGCCGATGTGATGCCGGTGGAGGTCGCGCGTGCCGCTGAAAACAGCGAGGAGTATTTTGTCGAGCTGCAGGTGTCACCGACGCCCGCTGGCGCGATGCATCCGGCCACGCAGATCGGCGGGAGCGAGCAGGCATCGCTGGATCGATGGAAGACGATGCCATCGCTGACGACAGTGAATCGCGTCGGGCGCGCGAAGCCGGGGGCGACGGCGCTTCTTGTCGGCCAGGACACCTCCAGCGGCGGAGAGCGACAAGTCGTGCTCGCACACCAGCGTTATGGGCGCGGAAAGGTTATCGCTTTCCCGGTCCAGGATTCATGGGTGTGGCAGATGCACGCGACGATGACTGTTGAAGATGCTACACACGAGACGTTCTGGCGTCAGATGCTGCGATGGCTCGTGAGCGATGTACCCGAGCGCGTCACAATGACTGCGCCTGATCACGTTGCACCCGGAGAGGTCGTCCCGGTACGAGTGCAGCTGAACGACGAGAGCTTCCTCGCCGTCAACGGCGCAGCGGTTCGCGCGAATGTAATCGGCCCCGATGGTGAGCCGCTCGACATTCCGTTCGAGTGGATCGTCGACAAGGATGGCGAATATCGCGGCAGCTTCACGGCAAACGAGGCCGGCCTGTACCGCGTGCGTGTGAGTGCGCGGGTCGGTGACAGTGTCATCACCGGTGGCGAGGAATATGTCGTGGCGCGCGACATACAGCAGGAGATGTTTGGCGCGGCGCAGCGCCGGTCGTTGCTCGAGCGGGTCGCGAGTGAGACTGGGGGCCGCTACTACACGCCGGACAATGCCGAAGGACTCGCGCGGGACATGGTGTACACGAGCACCGGTACAACTGTTACCGAACAGCTGGACCTCTGGGATACACCAGCGATGTTCATCGCACTCCTCGCGTTGATCGCGACTGAATGGTTGCTGCGGCGCCAACGAGGTCTGGCGTGAGACTTCGAATGCTGACGCGGGTCTTGTTCGTTGTGGCCGGAGCGCTGGGCGGCGAACGGCTCCACGCACAGTCGCAGGTCATCATCGTCACTGGGGCGAGTGGAGAGCCGAAATACGCAGCTTCGTTTCATGCCGCTGCTTCTTCGCTCTTCGATGCGCTCGTCTCGAAGAATGGCCTCAAGCCTGACGACATCACGTATCTCGCGGAAGATCCCGCTCGCGATACCAGGCGAATAGATGGGAAATCGAGCAAGCAGGAGTTGACGCAGGCCATTGCCCGGATAGCCGCGCGCAACGGTGACCGCGTGCTCATCATACTGATCGGTCATGGCAGTCACGCCGGGAGCGATTCGCGATTCAACCTGCCGGGCCCGGATCTCACCGCGGCTGAGCTGGGTGTCATGCTCGACCCATTGAGGACGAAGCAAGTCGCCGTCGTCAACACTGCCAGCGCAAGCGGTGACTTCGTGTCGGTGCTGTCAGCGAAAAATCGCATAGTCATCACGGCGACCAAATCGTCAACCGAGCGGAATGAGACGCTGTTTCCACAACATTTCGTCGCTGCGTTTGCGACGACTGGCGCAGATACCGACAAGGATGAACGGGTCTCACTGCTCGAAGCATTCACTTACGCCAAGCGCGAAGTAGCGCGAGCGTATGAGTCTGACTCCAGACTGCCTACGGAGCACGCGATACTCGATGATGATGGAGATCGCCGCGGCTCAGCCGAGCCTGACCCTCGGACCGGTGACGGTGCGGCTGCGCGTCGTTTCATCATCGGCGCGCAGACCGCAACTGCGGTGGCAGCGGGAAGTGGCGCCGATGTCGCGCTTGTGAACAGAAAGGAAGTCCTCGAGGCTCAAGTGGATTCGCTGCGCCGCCGTAAGGAATCAATGACCGCGGAGGCGTACGATCGTGAACTCGAGCGCCTGCTGGTCGATCTTGCTCGCGTGAATCAGGCGCTGCGCGCGGGCAGGTCGCAATGATGCCGCGAGTGCGCGGAAGTCTGGTGTTGTTGATCGCACTGGTAGCGTGCGCGGCCGGCGGCGAGCGGAATGACGACGCGCGGCTGGAGCGCGCGCACATTTTGCTTCTTCGCGGCGCCTACGACAGTGCCGCCACAGCATTTGCGGAACTCGCGTCTTCGCCTGACAGCACGATTGCAGTATCCGCACGCAGACATCACGTGCGCGCGCTTTCCGAGCGCGGCCGCTACGATGATGCTGAGGCGATGGCCCGCAGGTACGGGGGAACGGAACTTCTCGTTCCGCTTGGCGATCTGCTCCGCACACGCGGACGACTCGCACAGGCGGAAAGCGTCTACGTTCTCGCCGCTACACAACGCTCAAGTGACAGTCTGACAGCAACGCTGCGACTCGGCGAGCTTCTGCTCGACCGTGGCGACCGCGTCGGGGCAGCGCGCATCTTTGGCCGCTTCATCGACATCTACACCTCACGCGGCACTCGCCTCTCCTCGGGAGAGCTGCTCGCGGTTGCTAATGCCTTTCGTTACCTCGGTGCCGACGATCCGCAGCTCTTCAAGGATGCGCTCCGCGTGTACGATGCGGCGATTGCGGCCGACTCCGGAAACGTCGACGCGCGCGTCGAGCTCGGAGAGATGTTCCTCGAGAAGTACAACGGGCCCGACGCGAGGCAGATGTTCGCCGGCGTTCTCCGTGAGAACCCGTCGCAGCCGCGCGCACTTCTTGGAATGGCGCGAGTCCTCGACTTCGATGGAACACCCGGAGCCGATTCACTCCTCAACCGAAGCCTGGCAGTGAATGCGCGACTGGTGGAAGCCCGGCTGATGCTCGCACGAATGAGGCTCGATGGCGAAAGTTATGACGATGCGGAGCGCGAGGCAGCGCGCGCGCTCGAGACCGATCCGGGAAGCCCCGCTGCTCATGCGCTGATCGCAGCCAGTCGCTACATGCGGAATGATCGAAGAGGGTTCGAAGAAGCAAGCCGCCGCTCGCTGGATCGCGATCCCCGGTCTGTCGTCCTGCATACTACACTGGCGGAGATAGCGGGTCGCAACCGGCGATATCAGGAGGCAGTCGACTTCGCTCGCCGCGCCGTGGCGCAGGATTCGGCATCATCCCTGGCGCGAGGTACTCTCGGTATGAACGCGTTGCGTGTCGGCCAGTTCGACACTGCACGCGTCCACCTCGAGCGCGCGTTCACGCGCGATCCATATCACGTGTGGATCAAGAACACCCTCGACCTGCTCGACACGTTCGGCGAGTATCGCGAAACACGAACGAATCGCTTTCACCTGATCATCCACGGCCGTGAGTCGGCACTGCTTTCGCCATATCTTCTGGAGCTGCTCGACGAAGGATATCAGAAACTGGCGGCGCGATACGGCTACGAGCCGCCAACACCCATTCGGCTCGAGGTATATCGCAGTCATGGCGACTTCTCGGTACGCACGGTGGGTTTACCTGGACTTGGTGCGTTAGGCGTGAGCTTCGGCAGTGTGCTCGCGATGCATTCGCCATCGGCTCGGCAGGTCGGGGAGTACAACTGGGGCTCGACCGTGTGGCACGAGCTCGCGCACGCGTTCACGCTCGGCATGACCGATCATCGTGTGCCGCGCTGGCTTGCCGAGGGCATCTCTGTGCTCGAAGAAAGACGCGCGCGGCCAGGTTGGGGGGCCGATACCCCAATGGGATTTCTCATCGCATACGCAGGCGGACGGATGCCGCCGGTGAGCCGGATGAACGACGCCTTCACACGGCCGGCTTTTCCGGAGCAGACCGTGCTTGCCTATTACCAGGCATCGCTTGTGTGCGAGATGATCGAGGCCCAGTTCGGGCCGCGAGCAATGGTCGACATACTCAAAGCGTATCGAGGGGGCGACGGCACCGAGCGTGTCATGAGAGGCGTGCTCAAGATCTCTACGGAGGATTTGGACAAACGGTTCGATGCATACGTGCGTGAACGTTTCGCACGCCAGATCGCCGCGGTGGCGGGCGCCGGTGTTGGTGCAGCCAATGCACCGCCTCGCGGGCAGTTCGTAGCGCTGATCGAGGAAGGTCGAGCGCTGCTCGGACGGGGCCAGAATTCGGAGGCAATCAGCGTCCTCGAACGGGCGAAGGCGCTCTTTCCTGAATACGCGGAGAGCGAGAGTCCGTATCGTCATCTTGCGACTGCCTACGCTGCCAGCGGTGATATGCGCCGTGCTGCAATGGAGCTGGAGGCACATACGCTGCGCAATGAATCCGACTACGCGGCGAATCTCGCGCTCGCGGAAATGTTCGAGAAGCTTGGTGATCGTCGCGGTGCTGCAGCAGCGCTCGAGCGGGCCATCTGGATATCACCGTACGATCCGGCAATTCACGTGCGGCTTGCTGAGCACCTCACAGCGACGGGCGACAAGGCGAAAGTGGTTCGGGAGCGGCGCGCGATTGTAGCGCTCGATCCGGTCGACCGGGCGGAAGCGCGTTATCAACTCGCGCTTGCGCTTCTGGAAGCGGGCGATCGTACCGGCTCGCGGCGCGAAGTCCTGGCTGCACTGGAGGAAGCGCCGAACTTCGAGCGTGCACAGGTCCTGCTCCTCCAGCTTCAGCCGGAAGGAGCGGCCCGTCGATGAAGCGCCTCGTTATGCTCAGTATCGTCACGACGCTGCTCGCCACGATGGTCGCCGCGCAGGATATCCGCGGCGGCGGGCGGCGAGATCGTGAGGAGATCCCGTTTGCCGGAAATGTTCCGTACGACGGCCGCCTCACCTTCGCGCGGCTGAGGTTCAACCCGCTCGGCGGCGAAGGTGGATTCCGCAGGGATCTCAAATGGGACCATGATTTTCCTCGGGCGGAGCGGAACCTGATGAAAATCGTCAGGGAGCTCAGCTTTATCCGCCCGTACATGAACGGTGGGAACGTGTTCACCGCCGATGATCCGGCGCTGCATCGCTTCCCGATTGCGTATCTCTCGGAGCCGGGATTCTGGACCGTGTCGGATGCTGAGGCGGCCGGGCTGCGTGCATACCTGCAGAAGGGAGGATTTCTCATCGTCGACGACTTCTTCGGCGGGCATTGGTTCAACTTCGAGGCGCAGATGCGGTTGGTGCTTCCGAACTCACGCATAGTACGGCTGGATGCGTCGCACCCGATCTTTGATTCGTTCTTTCACATTACCTCCCTCGACTATACCCATCCCAACTTCGGGATGGCGTCTGAGTTCCATGGTGTCTTCGAGGACAACGACCCTTCGAAGCGATTGATGATGATTGTGAATTACAACAATGACATTGGCGATTACTGGGAGTGGTCGGACGGCGGCTTCGTGCCGATCGAGCTTTCGAACGAGGCATACAAGCTGGGAGTCAATTACCTGATGTACGCACTCACGCACTAGGAGCCGAAACCGCATGACATCGCTCGAATCTCCACCCATCTCTACAGTCCCCGATACCGACCTCGCGGCTCGACTGAAGGAGGGCCGCAAACACATCATCACCGAGCTCCGCAGGCGGATCATCGGGCAGGAAGCGGTGATCGAACAGGTGCTCACCGCGCTTTTCGCTGGCGGCAATTGTCTCATCGTCGGCGTTCCAGGCCTCGCGAAGACGCTACTCATCCATACAATCGCGCAGGCGCTGGATCTCAAGTTCTCGCGCATCCAGTTCACGCCCGACCTGATGCCATCGGATATCACCGGGACCGACATCATTCAGGAGGACTCGGCGACCGGGCGGCGGCAGCTCGTCTTCATGCCGGGGCCGGTCTTCGCCAACGTCGTCCTCGCTGATGAGATCAACCGCACGCCGCCGAAGACGCAGTCCGCGCTGCTCGAGGCAATGCAGGAGCATCGCGTCACGATCCAGGGCCGCACTTACACGCTCGACGAACCCTTTTTCGTATTCGCGACGCAGAACCCGATAGAGCTCGAGGGAACGTACCCGCTTCCCGAAGCACAGCTCGACCGCTTCATGTTCGAGATCGTGATCGACTACCTCGATGAAGACCAGGAGGTCGAGGTAGTGCAGACGACGACTTCCATCGCCGGTGAATTGCCGCGACGGGCGATAACAGCCAGTGAGCTGGTCGCCTTCCAGCAGCTCGTCCGAAAAGTCCCCGCCTCGGACGCGGTCGCGCGTTATGCGGTCACTCTCGCGCGCATGAGCCGGCCGTCATCGAACGATGCGCCTGATTTCATCAAAAAATGGGTGCAGTACGGCGCATCGGTGCGCGCTGCACAGTATCTCATCCTTGGCGGTAAGGCGCGCGCTCTCATGAACGGGCGTTACCACGTAGGCTTCGAAGATATTCGCGCACTAGCCGGACCCGTGCTGCGTCACCGCATCATCATGAACTTCAATGCGCAGTCGGAGAAAATGACGACGGATCAGATCATCGAGCAGTTGATCCGTACCGTTCCCACTCCACGGTCAGGGATGTAGGGAACGCGATGTTTACCGGCCGAGGGCACGACGCGGGCGCGGGGGCAGGCTTCATTGACCCACGAGTCCTGGCGAAGATCGACAACCTCGAGTTGCTGGCGAGAACCGTGGTGGAAGGATTCATCAACGGTCTGCATCGCTCACCCAACCTCGGCGCATCGATGGACTTCGCGGAGCACCGTTCGTACATGCCTGGTGATGACTTGCGGCGCATCGACTGGCGCCTGTATGGCCGCAGCGACCGGTACTTCGTGAAGGAATTCGAAGCCGATACCAACACCAATCTCCTGATTCTCCTGGATGTTTCGGCATCCATGAACTTCGGCGGTGCTGAGGTGACGAAGCTCCAGTACGCCAAGTATCTCGCTTCATGTCTCGGCTATTTCTCGAGCCGGCAGCGCGATCGTCTTGGGCTGGTCACCTTCGTCGACGGCATCGTTGACTACGTACCGCCATCAGCGAAGCATTTGCGGATCGTATTACAGACTATCGCGCGCGCCACCGCCGGTGGCCGGGGCAGCATTGACACAGCGTTGCGCCAGATCGCGGAGTTCGCGCGTCGCAGACAGATCATAGTGATCATTTCGGATCTGTATGACGAGCCGGAGCGCATCGTGCGCGCCGTTGCCCGGCTTCGAAATCGTGGAAACGATCTCATCGTGCTGCAGGTGCTTGACCCGGCGGAGCTCGACCTTCCGTTCGACGAGGCGTCTAATTTCGAGGACATGGAGACCGGTGAATCGATCCCGGTGGTTCCCGAGCTTCTGCGTGATCAGTATCGCACGCTGATGCAGGAACACACAGCGACCCTCGCGCGCATGATGCGCGAGGAGCGGATCGACTATGCGCTGTTCAACACTTCCCAACCGCTCGATCATGCGCTGTTCGCATATCTCGCTGACCGCCAGCGGTTGAGCCGCATCCGATGAGTCTCACCTTTCTGGCCCCGCTCTTTTTGCTCGGCCTTGCCGCGGTCGCCGTGCCGGTGATCGTTCATCTCGTAAATCGCGAGCGGAGAAATGCGATCGCATTCCCGTCGCTCATGTTCCTGCGCCGTGTGCCATTTCGTTCTGTCAGTCGCCAGCGCATTCGTCACCGGGCACTCTTCGCGCTGCGTATTCTCGCACTCGCGTTGCTGGCGCTGGCGTTCGCGCGACCTTTTGTAGATCGTGAATCAGGGAACGCCAGCGCCGCTGGGGCCGGTCCGCGTGAACTCGTGGTGCTGCTCGACCGTTCGTACAGTATGGCATATGGCGATCGCTGGTCGCGCGCTACCGCAGCAGCAGAGCGGGCAATCGCCGGCATTGGAGCAGCGGATCGGGCGACACTTGTTCTTTTCGATCATGAAGCGGTCGCGACCGCGGGGCCGACCGGCGACCTCGCAGTGGTCCGCGCTGCGGTTAAAAATGCACGTCCGGGCGCCGGCAGCACACGATACGCTCCAGCTCTCGCGGTCGCGCAACAGCTCATGGAACGGGCGGAGCGGCCGCGGCGTGATGTCGTTTTGATCAGTGACTTCCAGCGCACTGGGTGGGATGGTCAGGAGTTGCCGCGGCTGGCGGCGCCTGCAACTTTGACGACGATCGACATCGGCGATTCAACGACCGCGAACACCCTTGTCACTGGCGTTGATGTTTCGCGTGATGCGAGCG
>JBBQZF010000097.1:0-10027 GCA_038208015.1 Gemmatimonadales bacterium | reverse complement strand
CCATCCGGGCGTTGTCCTGATCGTGACAGTCGACGTGAAGTCAGCCCCCTGCCCTTCCGGATAGAGAAAGAGATTCGTCCCGTTGAAGAAGGCGAAGTCGGGCTTCGACCACGACATCGCGTTGTCGAGCGAGTCAGCGGTATAGTCGAACCTGACCGCTATCTCACCGGGGGCGGATACGCGGACCCGCCATGTGTCGGGATCGGCCTTGTCCCAGTCAAGATCAGCGTTGCCGGCCCTGGCGCCAAAGCCATCGACGAACCGGGCGTAATTGGCGATCTCGTATGAACCCGGTGTCCACGCCGGCAGTGAGAGCAGAACGTCTCCCGCTGCCGCGGAAGTAAAACGCATCTCGACTTCGATCTTCCGGGCCTCGGCAGTCACCGTATCGAATCTCACGTGGTATGAGATTCCGGTGACCGGAGGCGGAGCCGGCGCGGTTACGGGATCCGGCCGCGGCGCCACCGGGCCGGTCGTACAGGCGGTGGAAGCGAGGCCCGCAAAGGCAATCGCCGCAATAGTCGTCATGTTTTTCACGGACATACGTTACTTCAGTGCAAATTCCGGTGCTACTTTGAGTGTCGCAGGACAGCTGCAAAGAACGAAAGGCGGAAACTGCTTTTTACGTTTGGCGGATCGAGCAGATCAGGCGGATCGAGCGCATTGTTGCGGTCCACCCTGGTTTGCCCGGCGCCCGGACTTTTCCGCTTGATCCGCTTGATCCGCTCAAATCCGCGCAATGTAAATGGCTTTTGGCATGCCTTGCCAAAACGCCTGACGTCGAAACAATCCCCTCACCAGACCTCAGGAAATGATCGACGAACAAGCCACCGCCTTCCTCAAGAAACTCCTTGACACTCCCGGCCCCTCCGGCTTCGAGTCAGCGCCGGCGAAAGTGTGGCGCGAGGAAGCCGGCAAGTTCGCGAAAGTGAGAGCCGACGTCGCCGGAAACAGCATAGCGGAGGTGAATCCTGAAGGATCGCCGACGATAATGCTCGCCGGCCACATCGACGAGATCGGCGTAATCGTCACTTACATCGACGATGAAGGGTACGTCTACATCACGAGTATCGGCGGCTGGGATCCACAGGTGCTCGTAGCCCAGCGAATAAGGTTTCTCGCAAAGGACGGCGACGTGTTCGGCGTCGTCGGCAAGAAGCCGATTCACCTCATAAAGACGGAGGACCGCGAGAAGGCATCGAAGGTGAAGGATCTCTGGGTGGACATCGGCGCGAAAACGAAGACTGAGGCGGAGGAGCGGCTGTCGATCGGGGATCCCGGTGTAATCGATTCGCGTACGATGGAGTTTCCCAACGGGCTCATCGTATCACGCTCGATCGATGACAGGATCGGGGCGTTCATTGTCCTCGAGGCCCTTAAGCGCTACGCCGCGGACCCGGGCACGGCCCACGTCGTCGCAGTTGCAACGACCCAGGAGGAGATCGCCTACCGCGGCGGCGGCGCGCTGATCTGCGCAAGCTGCATCAGCCCGCAGATGGCTCTCGTCGTAGACGTCACATTCGCCACTGACCATCCGGACATGGAGAAGAAGGAGCTGGGTGAAGCGAAGATCGGGGGCGGGCCGGTTCTCACCCGGGGCTCGATCATCTCGCCGGTGGTGTTCAATCTCCTGAAAGCCACAGCGGAGAAGAACGATATTTCGTTCGTCGTGCAGGCGGCCGGACGAGATACGAGCACCGATGCCGACGCAATTCACATAGCCCGCGAGGGAATAGCCACCGGACTGGTCTCGGTGCCCAACCGCTACATGCACTCGCCAAACGAGCTCGTGTCGCTCGAAGACCTCGACAGGACGGCGGAGCTGCTCGCGGAAACGTGCAGGGCGGTGACCGCCGATACCGACTTCACCGCGAGGTGAGCGAGGGTACATTCAAGGAATGAAACGGATTCTCCTCGTAACCGCTGCCTTCGCGACGCTGGCCTGCTCGACCGCCGGCCGGGCGCCGCAGCCGTCCCTTGGCGTCGCAGTGGCCGATTCGGCAAGGATGCTCACCGACATTTCATATCTGGCGAGCGACGCACTTGAAGGCCGCCTCACCGGCACACCAGGCAACGACTCCGCGGCTGCATATATCGCGCGGCGGTACGCTGCCCTGCGTCTGAAGGCGCCGTACCCCGGATACATGCAGAATTTCGCCGCGAGATCAGCGGCCGCCGCGCATACGGGAGACACCGCAGGCAAGGCGACGCAGAATGTCGTGGCGATGATCGAGGGCACTGACCCGGTCCTCAAGGACCAGTACATCGTCATCGGAGCCCACTACGATCACCTTGGCCGCTCAACGGTTTCCGCCCTCGACCCCGATGCCCGCGACGCGATCCGCAACGGGGCAGATGACAACGCGTCAGGCACTGCGGCGGTGCTCGAGCTCGCCCGCATGTTCTCGATCGAGAAGCCCCGGCGCTCGATCATCTTCGCGAACTTCAGCGGCGAGGAGCAGGGACTCCTGGGATCGCAGTACTTCGTGGACAACTCGCCGGTTCCGCTCCAGAACATCGTCGCGATGCTGAACTTCGACATGGTCGGCCGGATGAAAAACGACGGCCTGATGGTCTTCGGGACAGCCACTGCGACGGAGATGGCGGCACTGATCGACAGCGCCAGCCCGGGGACGCTCAAGCTCACCAGCTCGGGCGACGGCTTCGGTTCGTCAGATCACAGCTCGTTCTACGCAAAGGAGATCCCCGTTCTTCACTTCTTTACAGATCTCCACGAGGACTACCACCGGGCGTCCGACGACACCGAGAAGATCAACCTTGGCGGCCAGGCCCGGGTTGTCGACTTCGCGCACCGGATTGCCAGGAGAATCGATGACCGGCCCGCGCGCCTTACTTACGTCCGCTCGACTGCGCCGTCGCGTGCGATCGGGTCAGGCCAGGGGTCGCAGACATACCTGGGCTCGGTGCCCGACATGGCGGCGAGCGAGATTCCGGGGCTCAAGCTCACGGCAGTGCGGCCCGGCAGTCCGGCAGACATCGGCGGGCTCCAGCCGGGCGACGTAATCATCGAGTTCGGCGATACTGTCGTGAAGGATCTCTACACATACAGCGATGCGCTGTACTCGAAGAAGCCGGGTGACAGCGTGCGCATAGTTTACCTCCGCGATGGGAAGAGGAACGAGACAACCGTGGTGCTCGGGAGAAGAGGAGGCTGAGCGCTCCACACGATGCCCCTCCCGATTCCCCCGCCGCGGGTCTCCGGCTTTACGACAACAACAGCCACTCCGCTCTACTGGGCAGCGTGGGGGCCTGAGTCGGCGCCAGACCTTCTCGTTCTTCACGGCGGTCCCGGAGCGCATCACGACTACCTGCTTCCGCAGATGCTCCATCTCGCCGAGCGGTACAACCTGATCTTCTACGACCAGCGGGGCGGAGGGAGATCGAAGTCAGCTTCGACGGATGCAATAACCTGGCAGACCCACGTCGAGGACATGGGAGCCGTTATCCGGGAGCTCGATGTTTCCCCGCTGTCGATTATCGGTTATTCGTTCGGCGGCATGCTCGCGCTGCTGTACACATTGGCAGCGGATGACAGCGTAGATCTCGAAATGCCAGCGCGTCTCGCTCTCATAGATCCCGCGCCTCTGACGATCGAATACCGCCGCCAGTTCGAGGCGGAGTTCGCGCGGCGCCAGGAAGGGATGGAGATAAAGCGGATGAGGGAGGAGCTTGCGGCATCAGGGCTCCGGGAATCGGATCCCGAATCGTACCGGCAGCGGACATTCGAGCTCGCCGTCGCGGCGTACTTCGCAGACCCTCGCAAGGCGCATGACCTGACACCCTTCAGGGTGAGCGGAAAGGTGCAGCAGCAGGTCTGGGACAGCCTCGGCTCCGACTTCGACGTTCTCACGGATCTCAAGCCCATGGGTTTTCCGGTGCTTTTCGTGCACGGACGTGACGATCCGATTCCAGTCGAGTCTTCAATTGAGGGCGCCAAAGCGATGGGAGCAGAGCTCGTTCTTCTGGACGATTGCGGGCATGTTCCATACGTTGAACAGCCGGCTGCGCTGTTCGAGGCGCTCGACCGGTTTCTCCTCGCAACTGACCCCAGGTAATTCACGGCTCCCAATGTCGGATTTCGGCGTAATCCAGCAGCATCTCTCGACCATCGAAATGGACGGCAAGCCGTGCGCGGTTTCCGTCCGGATCGCTTACGATGGAATCGAGTACATAGGGAGACTCTTTTTCGCTGATCCGGAGACGGGTGAGGGAATTCCCGATCATGGCGCGATTCCCGGCCGCACAGTCGAGGAAGCGATCGAGTTCGCCCGCCGCCTCAACCTCGAGGACTTCACCCGCCGCTACCATCGCGCGCGTGCCGACAAGAGGCGCTACACGTCTCTCCGCAAAGCGACTGACGAGATGCTCATGAAGATCAAGTACATGAACCGTGTCTCGATTAACATGAAGAACGGTCTCCTCGACAAGGAAGGCGCGAAGCAGGAGATAGAGCTGATCCAGAAGCAGCTCTACGAAATGATCGAGAAGCTGCCGGGACACGCCGGGATGGAAGGGTAGGCGAAAAAGAAGATGTCGGGTTGAAGCAGAAGCCGGCAGGCGCTCCCGCAACGCGCGGTCATGCGAAACGCAGGAAGAAACGGGGCGCCGAGCTAAGGTCCCACGCGCTCGACATCCTCGCACGCCTGAAAAACGAATATCCTGATGCACACTGCGAGCTCGATTACGAGACGCCGCTCCAGCTCCTCATTGCCACGATCCTCAGCGCGCAGTGCACGGACAAGCGGGTGAACATGGTGACGCCGGAGCTGTTCAAGGCCTTTCCCGATGCCCGCTCACTCGCCGCCGCCGAGCCTGAAAGGCTGGAGGATCTCATCCGCAGCACCGGGTTCTTCCGGAACAAGACGAAGAGCCTTCTCGGAATGTCCGCCGCGGTGGAAGAGCGCCACGATGGAGAGGTCCCGGCTACGATGGAGGAGCTCGTAAGTCTGCCGGGAGTCGGCCGCAAGACCGCGAACGTGGTCCTCGGAAATGCGTTCGGCATCAATGAAGGCGTGGTGGTGGACACCCACGTCGGCCGGCTGAGCGTGCGCCTTGGCCTTACGTCAGAAACGGATCCGGTGAAGGCGGAGAGGGCCCTCATGCCGCTTTTCCCGCGCGATGACTGGGCGCTCTTGTCACACCTGCTGATCTTTCATGGAAGGCGGATCTGCCTCGCCCGGACCCCCAAGTGCGCGTCTTGCGTCCTCAATGACGTCTGCCCGTCAGCACGCGTCTGACGTTATTTTTCCCGTCCTACCCGGAACCCCCATGACGAAATACGCAACCATCGAGACGAACCGCGGAACCCTCACCGCTGAGCTTTATGAGAAGGAAGCGCCGAAGACCGTCGAAAACTTCGAGAGGCTCGCGAACGACGGATACTACGACGGAATCAGGTTCCATCGCGTAATCCCGGATTTCGTCGTTCAGGGTGGCGACCCGCTTTCCCGTGACCTGCCCGTCGGGAACGCCAAGGTCGGCACCGGAGGACCCGGTTACCACATCGACTGTGAAACCCAGGGGAACCCCCACAAACACCAGCTGGGCTCGCTCTCCATGGCGCACGCCGGAAAGAACACGGGCGGCAGCCAGTTCTTCATCGTTCTCAGCGAAGGCAATACGAAGCACCTCAACGGCGTCCATACCGTATTCGGCAAAGTCACCGATGGAACCGACCTCATCGAGACGATCGAGCAGAACGACACGATGACCAGGGTGCGAGTGTCGGACACCCCTCCAACCACGTAAGGAGTAGCGCCTCCATGGCTGTCGCAAAACAGAAAAGCACGGACTTCGGAGCCGCCATGGCGGGCCTCGTGCTGGGTGGATCAGTCCTGTTCCTGCTGATGCTGGCTATCGTCTGGCTGACGAACGCAAAGTTTGCGGGACACGAGGCCCCGGTTGCACACGGTGCCCCCGCGACAGGTCCGGCGACGGCCCCCACCGCCGCCCCAGCGCCCGTCCAGACGGCACCAGCCGGCAACTAGCCGGGCCCCCTCCAACAGAATTTCAGGCCAGTGCGTACTCCAGATGAGGAACGCGCGCTGGCCAAAGCGGCCCGCGCAGGCGATCAGGATGCCTTCGCGGGTCTGGTGCGTTTGCACCAGCGGCGCGCCTACCTCGTCGCCAGGTCGATCGTGACGGTCCATGAGGACGCCGAAGATGCCGTCCAGGAAGGATTTGTCCGGGCGTACCAGGCGATTCAGCGGTTCGATACGACCCAGAACTTCGGGCCGTGGCTGAACCGCATAGTTGCGAACGCCGCGCTCGACATCGCGAGGCGCCGCAAGGTACGAAGCACTGAAGAGCTGACCGACGCCCTGAGATCCCCGTTCAGGGATCCCGGAGAGGACGCCGAGCTGAAGGAGCGGCTTGCGGCCGCGCTCGCGGAGCTGCCGGAGCGGGCCAGAGCGGTGATAGTGATGCACGATGTCGAAGGATTCACGCACGCGGAGATCGGCGAGATGCTCGGAGTTCCGGGCGGAACAGCGCGTTCCGATCTCCACCACGCGCGCAGGAAGCTGCGCGGATTGTTGCAGGACCTGAGGGATTAACGATGACCGACGAACTGAAGTTCCCCGATGCCGGCGAACGAGCCGACTCTCCTGGAGAGCCGGTAGTTTCGCTGATCCGTGAGGCGTATATGCCGCCGGATGCCGCCGCCTGGCCCGACGTCTACTGGTCGGGTCTCGAAAGTCGCATAATGGCGCGCATATCAGCGGAAGCCGAAAGAGGCTGGTGGGCAGAGCTCGTTCCCTGGGCTCGCGTTGGACTTGTCGCAGCCGCGGCGATTTTCGCATTCGCTGGCGTCGTCAACAATCGCCTCGCCGCACCCGATGACCAGGTCGCATACGAGGCAGTGAATCAGCCGGATCTCATTACGGCTTCTGACGAACCGATCGCCGGGCAGTACATCCCGACTTACGGCGATGCGGCCGCCCTCAGCTATTACCTCTCCAACTGAAGTGAGCAACTGAATGCAACGCTCAAAAAGCTACGCTTTGATTTTTCTGGCTGTAGCCTTCCTCGCGGGGGGCGCACTGGGCTTCACCGCCGACCGCTACATGTCGCGCGGAAAGCACGAAAGGGGTGGCCGGCCTTCGCTCGACCGCATGGCAAAGGAGCTGAACCTCACCCCGGAGCAAAGGGTGACGTTCGATTCGATAACCACGCGCAGGCGCACTCAGATGCGCCAGCTGTGGGCGCCGATCCGGCCGCAGATAGACTCGATCCATAAGCTCGCCAGAGCCGTCAGCGATACCACTCACGAGCAGCTCAAGCGCGCGCTGACACCGGAGCAGGCCGCAAAGCTCGACGAAATGCGTGAGAAGGGACGCCGGCGCGCCGAGGCACGGGCGCACTCCGACAGCAACAGGAAAAAACAGAAAGACGTGAAATGATGAGACATGCTGCGGCGATCGCCGCTTTTTTCCTGGCTCCGGCAACAGCCGTCGGCCAGGCTACAGACACCGTTGCCATGCCGATCCCCCTGGACCAGGCCATTCGGCTCGCCCAGCAGAACGCGCCAGCGGCCGTCCAGGCACGGGGTTCAATCGCAACCTCTGAAGCCGCGGTGAAGCAGTCATACGCTGCCTTCCTCCCCAGCCTCTCACTCTCGGCGGGCAGGAACAACCAGAGCGGTGAGCGCTTCGACACGCAGGGCAACCTGGTTCCGTTCACCGGTCAGCCGACGAGCTACTCAACCGGTCTCTCGAGCAGCCTTCAACTCTTTGACGGCGGGCGGCGTTACTTCGACCTCAAGCGGACAAAGGCAGAAGTCGATGCGGCATCGGCGAATGAGACATCGTCGCGATACGACATCGCGCTTCAGGTCAAGCAGCAGTACTACAACATCCTCGCCGCGCGCGAATCAGAGAGCGCGGCTGATGCGCAGATCCAGCAGACAGAACAGCAGCTTCGCGCTGCTTCGCTCCGGCTCAGGGCAGGCGCAGCAACGGTCTCTGACTCGCTGCGGTCAGTCGTCCTGCTGGGCAATGCCCGGCTCGCGCGCCTCACAGCCCGGAACAATCTCCAGCTTGCAAATGCGACCCTCACCCGGCTCGTCGCATCGCCGACTCCGGTGACTGCCGTGGCCTCTGACACTATTGACCAGCGCCCGGCTTTGCCTACACTCGCCGAGCTCGAGGCGTTGATCGAGAAGGCCCCCGTGATCGAGCGGGCGGACGCAGAGCTTACTGTCGCAAACGCATCGGTTCGTGCTGCCAAGAGCTCGTTCCTCCCCACTGTCAACATGAGCTTCAGCCGTGGAGGCAGCGGTCTCGACCCGCGCTTCGGCCTGGGAGACAAGCGGTACGCCTACAGCCAGAGTCTCAACTTCAGCCTCAATTTTCCGCTGTTCAACAATCTCAACCGCGAAGTCGCGGTAGCCCGCGCGATTGTGGCCGAGGATGTAGCCGAGGCGTCAGTGAGGGATGCGAGGTATCTCGCGCGGCAGACGCTGGTGCAGTCACTTGGCCAGATGCGGATCGCCAGCGAGCAGGTCGACATCCAGGTGCAGTCGGTGAGAGCGGCGGAGGAGGATCTTCGCGTGCAGCAGCGTCGTTACGAGCTCGGCGCGACGACCCTCCTCGACCTTCTCACCTCGCAGACACAGCTCGACAACGCGCGCACCTCACTCATCAGGGCCCGATACGATTACCGCGTGGCAAGGGCGCAGCTCGAAGCGCTCATCGGCCGCGATCTTTAGGAGATGAACTTGAAGAGAAAGACTGCCTTCGTGATCGCCGCATTTTCGCTTGCGGCATGCTCGAAGGAAAACAAGAACCAGCTGACTATTCCTGTCGTCGCTGTTGACCGGCAGACAATCGTCGTCGATGCGCAGGCGACAGGGGTGGTAGAGCCGATAAACGTCATCGAGGTGAAGGCGAAATCGTCCGGGCAGATCATCGCGATGCCTGTGGAGACAGGCACTTACGTGAAGACTGGCGACCTTCTCATTCAGCTCGATACCCGCGACACGCGCAACTCCTACGCTCAGGCTAAGGCCGACCTCGATGCGGCGCTCATCAGGGCGCGCGTTTCGAAGACAGCCCGCGACCGCGCGGCTGAGCTCTTCAAGGAACGGATAATCACCTCGGCCGAGAACGAGTCTGCCGAGATCGAGTATGCGAATGCACAGGCAACCGTGATTCGCAACCGGGCCGCGCTCGACCTCCGCGCGCAGGCGCTCGAGGAGGCGACTGTGAGAGCTCCGGTATCCGGCACGGTAATCAACAAGCCGGTTTCGATCGGGCAGGTGATCGCTTCGGGCACCGGCACTTTCGGTGGCGGCACGACGATTCTCATGATGGCGGACCTGACGAAGGTCAGGGTGCGGACACTCGTGAACGAGACTGATATCGGCAAGGTGCGCGCGGGCCTTCCGGCGACAGTGACTGTCGATGCATTTCCCGACCGGCCGTTCACTGGAACTGTCGAGAAGATCGAGCCACAGGCGACAATCCAGCAGGGCGTGACGATGTTTCCCGTGCTGGTCAGCATCGATAACGTCGCCGGGCTTCTCATGCCGGGCATGAACGGCGAGGTGTCGATCGAGGTCGAGCGGCGTGACAACGCATTGGCCGTTTCGAATGATGCGGTGCGCAGCCCCAATGAGGTTGCGTCGGCTGCGACGATGCTCGGGCTGAACGCGGATTCGGTGAGGGCACAGCTGCGTCAACCAGAGACGCAGAGCGCTGGCGCGACGCAGAATGCGCAGAGGGGGGCGGGAGTGACGCCGGTCAGTCAGGCTGGCGGCTCGGGAACGCCGGGGTCAGCAGCGACCCCGCAGCAGCGCGGAGGTGGGCGGCGCGGAATCGTCTTCGTTGTAAACAACGGCAAGTACTCGCCGCGGATGGTAAGGCTCGGCGTCAGCAACTTCGATGTGTCCGAGGTGCTTTCCGGAATCAGCCCCGGAGACTCGGTAGCAATTCTCAACGTCGCTGCGATGCAGGCGAGGCAGCAGGAAGAAGTGGACCGCATCCGCTCGCGCGGCGGGATGCCGGGG
>JBBQZF010000096.1:0-10028 GCA_038208015.1 Gemmatimonadales bacterium | reverse complement strand
ACGTGACTTCAATCAAGACGGGATCGGAACCGGCATTCGGTGAAACGCCCACAGATGCGAGGCAGCGCGAGAACGAGAGACTTCGCGCCGAAATCGAGCAGTGGACGAAGAAGTATGATGCCGCGAAGAAGCGGGACATTGCCTTCACGAATTCGGAGAGCGAGGTGCGCCCGCTCTATACGAGCCTCGACGTAGGCGGGCTCAGCGAATCCGACCTCGGCATGCCGGGCTCGTTCCCGTATACCCGCGGCATTCATCCTTCCGGATATCGCGGCAAGCTCTGGACGATGCGGCAGTTCGCCGGATTTGGAAGCGCGACGGATACGAATGAGAGGTACAAGTTCCTTCTCGCCCACGGCCAGACAGGACTTTCGGTGGCTTTCGACTTCCCGACGCTGATGGGTTATGACTCCGATCATCCCCGTTCAGAGGGAGAAGTCGGCAAGTGCGGTGTCGCCATATCGAGCCTCGCGGACATGGAGGTGCTGTTCGACGGCATCCCGCTCGACAAGGTCTCGACGTCGATGACCATTAACGGACCCGCCGTCATCCTCTACTGCTTCTACCTCGCTGCGGCCGAGAAACAGGGGGTGTCACTGGACCAGCTTCGCGGCACGATCCAGAACGACATCCTGAAAGAGTACATGGCCCAGCACGCGTGGTGCTTCCCGATCGAGCCCGCGCTGAGACTGATCGTCGACTGCTTCGAGTGGTCGGCCGATCATGTGCCGCAGTGGAATACGATTTCGATTTCCGGGTATCACATCCGCGAGGCGGGAGCGACGGCTGCGCAGGAGCTTGCGTTCACGCTGGCTGACGGATTCACCTATGTCGAGCGCGGCATCGCCCGCGGGCTCGACGTCGATTCATTCGCCCCGCGGCTGTCCTTCTTCTGGGACATTCACAACGACTTCTTCGAAGAGATCGCCAAGCTTCGCGCCGCTCGCCGGATCTGGGCCCGACACATGCGAGACCGCTATGGTGCGAAGGATCCGCGCTCTCTCGTCATGCGCTTTCACTCCCAGACCGCCGGAGTCACCCTCACCGCCCAGCAGCCGATGAACAACATCGTCCGGGTCGCGTACCAGGCGATGGCAGCGGTGCTTGGCGGAACTCAGTCGCTGCATACAAACTCGATGGACGAAACGCTCGCCCTCCCCACCGAGGAATCAGTGCAGGTCGCGCTGAGGACCCAGCAGGTGCTCGCGTATGAAACCGGTGTTCCGAACGTCATGGACCCGCTCGGCGGATCGTATTACGTCGAGGCGCTCACCACGCAGCTCGAGGAAGAGGCGGAGTCGCTCTTTGCCCAGATTGAAGAACTTGGCGGAGTTGTGCGCGGACTCGAGACCGGCTGGCTTCAGCGAAAGATCGCCGAGTCTGCCGCACGCCAGCAGTGGGAGATCGAACAGCACAGGCGGGTGATTGTCGGAGTCAACGAGTTTGTCACTGACGAGCCCGAGCTCACGATACCGCTGCTTAAAATCGGCGACACCGAAGCGGCCCAGCGCGAGCGTCTCGCAGACCTTCGGGCAAAGCGCGACAACGCCCGCGCGGAGAAATGCCTGAGCGAGCTGCGCGAAGCTGCGCGGACGGATGCCAATACGATGCCGTTCATTCTCGATGCGGCACGTGCCTACTGCACCCTGTACGAGATCCGCGCCGCGCTCGAAGACGTTTTTGGAGCATACAGGGAGCCGGTATTCTTCTAGACCCGGCTTGACGCGCAAGGCGGTTGGCAGAGGTGAATGGTGGGAATCCTACTTCGATTCCCACTACCTGCTCGAGTATGAGCCGCTTTTCACTGCCGAGCGGGATCGTGCCGAAGTCGCGCGGGTGGTCGAGCTGCTCGGTCTTCCCGCCGGGTCCCGTGTTCTCGACGTACCGTGCGGACAGGGAAGGCACGCGCATCTCCTGGCTGAAGCTGGCTTCAACGTCGACGGCCTCGACTACTCGGAGCATCTTCTTGCAATCGCCAGAAAGCGCGGAACCGGCCCGAAGCTGCGATACACGCGCGGCGACATGCGAAAACTCCCATCGAGGTGGACCGGTCGGTTCGACGCCGTCCTCAACCTGTTTACATCGTTCGGGTTCTTCGAGAATCCTGCCGATGATGCAACAGTGATCGCTGAGTTCGCGCGAGTACTGGCTCCGGGGGGAATGCTGATATGGCACGGTGGCAGCCGCGACGGCGTGATGGCGCGGTTCCTGGCGCGCGACTGGTGGAAGACTGACGACGGCACGATGATCGCCCACGAGCGCAGCTTCGATCCGCTCTCGGGCATACTCACGATCGAGTCAACATGGCGCGGGATGGCCAGGCGTCTCGGCAGGCGCACGCACCGCATCAGGCTCTACACGGCAACGCGGCTGGCCGAGCTCTGCGCGTCCCATGGCCTGATAGTCGAGGAGGCATTCGACGACTTTTCCTCGCGGCCTCTCTCCCGAAAGTCGAGTGAGATGCTGATAGTTGCACGCAAATCGGGTTAATTTTGACCGCGTATGAGACCAATTAGAGTAGTTGTTGCCAAGCCGGGACTCGATGGGCACGACCGCGGCGCGAAAGTCGTGGCCGCGGCGCTTCGGGATGCGGGCATGGAGGTGATCTATACGGGGTTGCACCAGACGCCCGAGATGATTGCCGCCGCAGCCGTCCAGGAAGACGCGGATGTCATTGGGCTGTCAATCCTCAGCGGTGCCCACATGACCCTGATTCCGCGGGTAGCCCAGCTCGTGAGGGCGCAGGGCCGGGACGATATCCTCATCACGGGTGGTGGAATCATCCCGAAGGAGGACATGGATCAGCTCAGTCAGCAGGGAATAGGGAAGCTTTTCGGGCCCGGCACGCCGACATCGGAGCTCATCGACTACATAAAGGACTGGTTTGCCACACGCGAGGCCCAGGACGCCCCAGCAGCGGGCGCGTAAGGTGACCTCGCGCCTGAGAGAGCTGAGCGATGAAGTCCGCCGGCTCGAGGAAACACTGCGCGAAGGCGGCGGCCAGGCGCGAATCGCAAAGCTTCACAAGCAGGGCAAACTCTCGGCACGGGAGCGCATCAGCCGCCTCACTGACCCGTCGTCGCGCTTCATGGAAATCGGCCTTCTCGTCGCGCATGATCAGTACGACGGACAGGCGCCTTCCGCGGGAGTTGTGACCGGCGTCGGAATCGTCCACGGGCGCGAGGTCGTCATCGTCGCCAATGATGCGACGGTAAAGGCGGGATCCTGGTGGCCCGAGACTATAAAGAAGATCCTCCGCGCGCAGGAGATCGCGATGCGCTGCCGCGTGCCGATCATCTACCTTGTCGACTCGGCGGGAGTTAACCTGCCGTACCAGGAGGGAGTCTTCCCCGGACAGTACGGCGCAGCAAGAATTTTCTACTACAACTCGATAATGCGCCGGTATCTTCGCATTCCGCAGCTTGCCGCGGTGATGGGGCAGTGTGTTGCCGGCGGCGCATACCTTCCGGCGCTCTCCGACGTCATCCTGATGGTGAAGGGATCGTCGTTCATGGGACTCGGTGGGCCCAATCTCGTGAAGGGTGCAACGGGCGAAACGATAGACTCGGAGACTCTCGGCGGCGCGAGCACGCACACCGAGATCAGCGGCGTCGCTCACTACGCTACTGATACCGAGGACGAGTGCCTGGCAAAGCTCCGAGATCTCGTCGAGCGCCTTCAGGGCGGGAGCGTGGAGCCGGAAGCGAGCGACGCGTACGCAGCGAGATTCAGGTTCACGAGCGACAAATGGACCGCTCCGGGCTCGAGGAATGTTGCGGAGGGACCGTCATCACAGGCCGACGCGCTTTACGACCTGCTGCCTTCCGACCATCGGATGTCGTACGACATGCATTCGCTCCTGTCCGCCATACTCGACAACGGGTCAATCGACGAGTTCCAGAAGGACATCGCCAGGGAAATGATCTGCGGAGATGCCTCGATCGAGGGAATTCCGGTCGGCGTCATCGCCAACCATCGCGGCCTGATCAAGGGCCGGAAAGGCGAGAAGCCTAGATTCGGTGGAATTCTCTACGCGGAAAGCGCCGAGAAAGTTGCCTACTTCATAGATCGCTGCGACAAGCAGGGAATCCCTCTCCTGTTCGTGCAGGATGTGTCAGGCTTCATGGTCGGACCCGAGGCGGAGCATGAGGGAATCATTCGCGCGGGCGCGCGGTTCGTTGAGGCGATGGCCACCACGCTGGTGCCGAAGATCGTGCTGACAGTGAACCATGCGTCGGGCGCAGGATACTACGCCATGGCTGGCCAGGGCTTCGATCCTGATTTCATCTTCAGCTGGCCCACTGGAAGGATGGCCGTGATGGAAGGCGAGTCGGCGGTTCACGCAGTGCACGGGCCGGCGATCGATGCCGCGAAAAAGAAAGGCGAGACACCTTCGGATGACGTCTCGGCCTCGATGGACGCAATGCGCGAGGATTATGAGCGGCAGCTCGACGCGCGGTATGCGGGAGCGCGCGGCTTTATCGACGCGATTGTTTACCCGGAGGACACGCGCGAGGTGATCGCGATGGCATTCAGGACATCACTGCACAACAGGGGGCCTCACCTGGGCCCGTTCGTCCTTCCTCCGCACCTCGGAGAATAGCGTGAAGCAGACAGTTCGTGTCGCAGGTGGCCAGGGATTCTGGGGAGATTCTCTCGACGCACCAAGGCAGCAGGTCGAGGGCGGTGAGATCGACTACCTCATGCTCGACTACCTCGCCGAGGTCACGATGTCGATTCTCCAGAAGCAGATGGAGCGCGACCCGGCGATGGGGTATGCCCGCGATTTTGTGGGTGCGATGGAGAGCGTCATGACGGGGGTGATGGAGCGTGGAGTCAGCGTCATCGCCAATGCCGGAGGAGTGAATCCGCCGGCATGCGCGGCGGCAATCCGCGCCCTCGCTCCCTCAGGCAACTCGGCAGAGAAGCTGCGCATCGCCGTCGTTACAGGTGACGACCTGCTCGGCCGGCTGGATGAGCTCATCGATGCCGGCCACCCGCTTGCCAACATGGACAACGGCGATCCGCTCTCGACAGTACGCGACAGTGTCCTCTCCGCAAACGCATACATAGGATCGGAGCCGATAGTCGAGGGCCTTTCGCGCGGGGCGAATGTGGTCATCACGGGGCGCTCGACGGACACGGCGCTCACGATGGCTCCGCTCCGCCACGAGTTCGGCTGGGGTGCCTCAGACTGGAACAAGCTCGCCGCCGGTATAGTTGCAGGCCACATAATCGAGTGCGGTGCTCAATGCTCCGGCGGCAACTGTCTCTACGATTGGCGGTCGATTCCCGATCTGGCAAACGTCGGGTATCCCATCGCGGAGGCCAGTCCCGACGGCACGTTCATCATTACAAAACATCCGGGAACCGGCGGAAGAGTCTCCGTTCCATCCGTGACCGAGCAGCTCGTGTACGAGATGGGAGATCCGCACGAGTACATAACTCCTGACGTGATCGCGGATTTCACCACGATCCGGCTGGAGGACGCGGGACCTGACAGGGTGCGTGTATCGGGCATCGAGGGCAGACCGGCGACGGACAAGCTCAAGGTGTCGATCGCATATCGCGCCGGGTACAAGGCCGTAGGCAGTCTCGTCTACTCATGGCCCGACGCACTCGAGAAGGCCGAGCTCGCTGACCGGATTCTCAGGGAGCGTCTTGACCGTCTCGGCCTTCGCTTCGATCAGGTTCTCACTGAGTTTGTCGGCGTGTCCGCAACTCATGGTGATCTTGCAGTTCGCGCTGCGGGAGACTCGCGGGATTACCCGGAGGTTCAGCTCAGGGTTGGAGTACGCGGTGGCGACAGGAAAAGCGTGGAGAGGTTTACGCGTGAGATCGCCCCGCTCGTCCTGAATGGTCCGCCGAGCGTGACTGGCTTCGCCGGTGGCCGCCCGAAAGTCGAGGAGATTGTCGCTTACTGGCCAGCCCTGATCGACAAACGCGTTGTCCAGACAAAAGTGGAGATCGTCTGATGCGCCTTCACCTGCTGGATGTTGCACACGCGCGCTCCGGCGACAAGGGAGACACTGCGAATATCGGCTTGATCGCCCTCAAGCCCGAGTATTACCCGATGATCGAGCGGCTTGTCACGGCAGATGCTGTTGCCGGGCACTTCGAGGGTGCGATCGATGGTCCGGTTGAGCGATTCGAGCTTCCAAATCTCAACGCCCTCAACTTCCTGCTGCACGGCGCGCTCGATGGCGGCGGCACGCTTTCGCTCAAGACTGATGCGCAGGGAAAAGTGTTCTCGACGGCACTTCTCAGGATGACCATCGACATTTCGCAGGACGAGGCACGCACACTTGGCCTGGAGCCACTCGAATGACGCCGATGACAATGGCAAAACTTACGCTCGCGCTCATTGCGGCAGTCCTGTTTCTCCTCGGTATGAGACAGGGGTCTCAGGAACTCAGGTGGGCCGCGATCGCCTTCCTGACGATGGCCGTGCTGCTCAGGTTCGTCGACAGGTTCAGGGGGTCGCGATGACACAGGCCGAGGCCGCAGCGGCTCCGCTCCCGCAGATCACCGAGCCGCCTCCGGGCGAAGCCATCGTCTATTTCGACGGCCGGTACGTGGCCAAGAGCGAGGTGAAAGTGTCGCCGGACGATCGTGGGTTCCTCCTCGGAGACGGCATCTACGAGGTCGCCGCGGCTTACGACGGCAGGTTCGTCGCGCTCGACAAGCATATGGAGCGCCTGCGCCGCAGCCTCGTGGAGGCGCGGATCGACGACTCCATAGCCGACCCGCTGGAGACAGTCTTTCAGGAGCTCCTGGACCGCAACGACTTCGGCGGGCGGCGGAAAGTCATGGTCTACCTTCAGGTCACGAGAGGAGTCGCCCCGCGGACCCACGCATTCCCGCGGACCCCGTGCCGGCCCACCGTCTACGCTTTCGCAGCGCCGTTCGCCCCCGAAATGGATGATCTCGCAGGAGGAGTCGGCGCCATAACACGCCCCGACCTGCGCTGGTCGCGCTGCGACATCAAGGTGATTTCCCTGATGGCGAACTGCCTCGCGAATCAGGACGCGAAGGAGGCTGGCGCTTACGAGGCGATACTGGTCCGCGACGGGATCGCCCTCGAGGGAACTCACACCAGCCTGTTTGCAGTCATCGATGGCGTAGTGCGCACAGCACCGCTTTCGAATCTTATCCTGCCGGGCGTGACGAGGGACATCGTCATCGAAGCGGCGCTCCGCGATGGAATCGAGCTCGTCGAGGAGGCCGTGAACGCCGACGACCTCAGCCGGGCCGACGAGGTGTTCATGACTGGCACGACGACCGAGGTGGTTCCGATCGTCAAGCTTGACGGGAAGCCGGTGGGTTCTGGTGCTCCCGGCCCGATGACGCTCCGGATTCTCGACCTCTACCGGGTCGCGGCAGGAATCGCGTAGGCGCGAGCCGCTCGTGGCTCGCTAAATTGAGTGGTGCAGACAAAGAAGCGGATTCCCGAGCTCCTGGCACCAGCGGGCTCGCTCGACGCAGTAAGGGCCGCAGTCGCCAACGGCGCTGACGCAGTGTATCTGGGTGCCGAGCGCTTCAACGCCCGGGATGAAGGCGCGCAGCTTACGCTCGACCAGCTCGATACTGCCTGCCGCCTCGCGCATTCGCGCGGCGTTCGCGTCTATCTGACATTCAACACCCTCATCAAGCCCGCCGAGCTCGAGGAAGCGCTGATGTTCCTCGGCGAAGCGATAGATCGGGGAGTCGACGCGGCGATCGTCCAGGACATAGGAATCGTCCGGCTCGTCCAGGCCGTGTATCCGGGGTTCGAGATACATGGATCCACTCAGATGACCGTGCATGACGCGAGCGGCGCTGCTGTCATGCAACGGCTTGGAATCGGCAGGGTTGTGCTTGCCCGGGAGAACACCCTCGAGGATGTGCGTGATATAAGAGCCGCCGTTCCCGGCATCGGACTCGAGACTTTTATCCACGGCGCGCTTTGCATCTCATACTCCGGCCAGTGCTACATGTCGGGAATGATCTCCGAGCGGAGCGCGAATCGCGGATCATGTGCGCAGTCATGCCGCAAGGACTACGTACTGCGCGATGCCGACTCCACCGAGGTGCTGGACACTGGATATCTGATTTCCGCGCGGGATCTCGGGGCGTACGCGAGCGTTCCGGACCTGGCCGAAGCGGGCGTCGGGTGCCTCAAGATCGAAGGCCGGAAGAAAAAACCTGAGTATGTCGCTGTCGTGACCCGCAACTACCGGGACACTCTCGACAAGGTCGCCGCCGGGGAGCCGGCGATTCTGCCACCTGAGAACGTACAGGAGCTGGTTCAGATTTTCAGTCGGGGCTTCACTCCGGGGATGTACACAGGTCGCGCCGGCCGCGACTACATAACGCGCTCGCATCCGGACAATCGTGGCCTCGAGGTCGGAGTTGTCGCGGGGTACCGCGACGGTGAGATTCTCGTCGACGTTGCGATTCCCCTGGCGGCAGGAGATGGTGTAGGATTCGAGTCCCCGCCCGGCTCCGGTGCTCTGACCACCGGATTCACCATCGCCGACATCAGAACCTTCCCGAATCATCCGGGCAGGCAGGCGATTCGCTCAACCCGGCGCATTCCCTCGGGATCCACCGTGATAAGAAGCAATGCCGCCGCGATGATGACATCGGCGCGGAGCAGCTATTCCGCCGTGAACCTTCCGGAAGGCGCCAGGACACGGCTCGACGTTCGCGCGTTCGGAACCGCAGGTGCGGCGCTCAAGCTGATCTTCATGGCCGGCGGCGACTCTGTCACAACGCGAAGTGATGCCGCCCTTGTTCCGGCGAGAAACCGCGCCCTCGACGAAGCGCAGATCCGTGAGCAAGTCGGACGACTCGGCGAAACGTCGTTCGCACTTGGCGACCTCGATGCTGCCGGGTTGAGCCAGGGCCTGTTCCTGCCGGTGAGTGAACTCAACCGGATGCGCCAGGAGGCCGTCGAAGATCTTTCTCAACGGGCCTCATGGAAGTCCGCTGCGGCTCAGGAGGATCGCTCATCGAGAGTGCGTGCGGCAGTGGCCGGGATAAACCCTGTTGCGAGCAATGCATCGCCGGCTATCGGAGCGTTGATCGTCGAAGTATTCGCGGAAGATGATGCCCGGGCGGCAGCGCGAAGCGGCGCGGATGAGGTAATCCTCGACCCGTTCATCCGCCATCCGATGCCGCCGGTGACACGCGTCATGCGTCTCGCGGACGAGATGCGCGAGCAGGGAAGGATTCTCCGCCTGCGGCTTCCGAGCATCGTGAGACCGGAGGACCGGCGGTCGCTCGAGAAGTGGTTGAACCTCGGACTTCCGCTTTCCACCGGACATCTTGGGCTTGTAGCCGAGCTGGGGGGGCAGGGCCGCGACGTCGTGGCGGACTACGCGGTCAACTGCTTCAATCAGCACACTGCGGCCGAGGTGTTCTCGCTGGGAGCGTCGCGGATCGTTCTTTCGGTTGAGCTAACGCGCGATGAGATGATCGCTACGGTTGCGCCCTGGGAAGGTCGCGGATTCGATGTCGTCGTCTACGGGCGCCCTGAAGGAATGACGATCGAGCACTGCGTGCTTTCGGCGGCATTCGACCGGGAGCCGACGACTTGCCGCGACCTGTGCGTGCGCGACCACCCGAACGTCGAGTTGACTGATCCTGCCGGCTATTCGTTCGCCGTCGCAACCGACAGTGCATGCCGTAACCGGCTTCTTCATTCCCGGCCGCTCGAGGGCTCGGAGTTCATGCCCGCGCTCTGGCGCGGCGGACTTCGCAACTACCGGCTCCTGTTCAACACGCATGGCGACCCGGTTGAGCTGCTGGTGTCACGTTATCGTGCGCTTATCGACGACCTGCGCGCCGGACGCGATCCGGTATCCGCTTCTCCGCGTGAAATTGTCGGCTCGGGGTTCACCCGCGGTCACTTCGCCCGCGCCGTCTGAGCCGTGCGCGTACTTGTGACGGGCGGCGCAGGATTCATCGGCAGTCATGTGTGCGAGCGCCTCGTCGAGAGGGGCGACACCGTCGTGATTGTCGACTCATTCGACCCCTTCTACTCG
>JBBQZF010000095.1:0-10344 GCA_038208015.1 Gemmatimonadales bacterium | reverse complement strand
GCGTCTGCGACAGCCGTCTCCCAGTTCGATGCGTACCCGGGAAACGTGATCTCGCAAAGGACCCGCCGGCAGAGCTCCGAGGAGTTCACCGTCTTGTCATCGAGCCCGGCCTCAATCTCAGCGAGCCAGTCTTTGACGATTGAGTCGATTGGACGCTCGGACAGTTTTCTGAGTGGTATCAAGGGCATTTGTCGGTCGGGGTATAGATGAAAAGCTAGCCCGGAATGCAGGGCCCGGCACTACCCGGGGCTGCTACTGCTGAGGGCCCGGTACACGCGCGCGCACGAGCGCCCGCTCGCGCTCTATGCGCTGGAGGACCTGCTCCCAGATCACGCTCTGCTCGCCCTGGAACCTGACGGTCAGCGGTTGATTTACCTCGATGTCGCCGGCGTAGACGTACACCGCGCTCTGCGTCTCGCGCTGGCGAAGGCGTTGCTCGCCAAACCCGGTGGTGAGCGGGATCACGTCGACGGGCCTGAAATCCTGCCCAGCACTCGTTATGACGAGTTCCATCGGACTGAAGCGCGCATTATCCTCGAGGCCATAGAACGAGACATACCAGAGATCCGGAGCCCTGCCGCCTGACCGCTGCGTGATGCTTTCGATGATTCGCCGGTTGCTGTCCTGCAGGTCGCGAAGCGCCCGGTATGAATCCGGTGTCAGCAGCCTTATCACCCCTTCGTCGAGCGGAATGGCCCGCACGAGCAGTCCCTGGGGTTCGAGCCGGATTGCGATGTCGTCCTGCCTGAGCGACCCGTATCCCACGGGGACACCTTTCACCGACGCGGTGTCGTCGACGATCGGCACCGCCGGAAGCTCGGTTGTCGCCGCGGGCGGAAGGCAGGCGACTGCGCTGAGCGTCGCTATTGCGACCGCCCGCGCCGCGCCGATCATGAAGCCGCCCCCGACCCCACGATCGACATCAGCGCTTCGGCGAGCTCGTCACGCCCCTCGCCGGTTGTCGCGCTGAAGGGAATCGTCTGGTCGCGACTGAGCGCGAGCGCCGCCATGATCGCTTCCGCTCTTTCCGCAGCCGCGACTCGCGAGACTTTGTCTACCTTGGTCAGGACGATGACTGCAGGCACGCCGATCTCCGCGAGAAAGTCGAGCATAGCGATATCATCTTCACTCGGCTCGCGCCGGATGTCCAGAAGCAGCACCACACCCGCCAGTGTCGGCGTGCGCTTGAGGTAGCCTTCGATCAACGGCTTCCAGTCGGCCTTCTTCTCCTTCGAGATGCGGGCATAGCCGTATCCGGGAAGGTCGGAAAGGATGAATGAGTCGTTGACCCGGAAGAAGTTTATCTCGCGCGTGCGGCCGGGCGTGCGGCTCACCCGGGCAAATGCCTTCCGCCGGACGAGCTTGTTAAGGAGCGACGACTTGCCGACGTTCGAGCGGCCGGCGAATGCGACCTCGGGCAGCTCGGTCGGCGGCCGCCAGCCGCCGGCTGACGCCATGCCTCCCATGAACTCGAGCTTGCGTATGACCATCGGCTCAGGATGGGAGTCGTCAGCCATCAGTGAGCCGTGGCGCTGTCCTGTGCACCGGGTGCCGCCTGCGCACGCCGCATACGCGCCTGCCGCCGCTCTGCCGCGATCTTGAGCGAGTCGCCGCGCATTGCGATCGCCAGGACTTCGTCCATCGTCTTCACCGGATGGAATCTCACCGCCGCCCGCACCTCTTCAGGCAGCTCATCAATGTCCCGGGCGTTGCCGTAGGGGATTATCACGTCCGAAACCTTGTTGCGATGGGCAGCCACCGACTTCTCCTTGAGGCCCCCGATCGGCAGCACCCGGCCGCGAAGCGTGATCTCACCTGTCATCGCGATGTCACCACGTACCGGAACACCCGTAAGCGCGCTTATGACGCCGGTCGCTATTGCGATTCCCGCCGATGGCCCGTCCTTCGGCGTAGCTCCGGCAGGCATGTGGATGTGGATGTCGCGCGTGCGGTAGAAGTCGGGCTCGAGCCCGAGCTCCTTCACCCGGGTGCGGGCGTAGCTGAGCGCAGCACTCGCAGACTCCTTCATCACGTCGCCAAGCGTCCCGGTAAGCTGAACCTTGCCGCGACCCTTCACTACGCTCACCTCGATCTCGAGCACCTCCCCGCCGACGCTCGTGTAAGCGAGTCCCGAGGCAACACCTACCTTGTCCTCGAGCGACGTGTCGTCGGGATCGAAGGGAGGCGTGCCGAGCAGCTCCTGGAGATCGCTCGATGCGACATGCTGCTTCGACTCGACCGCCGGCGCCTCAGCCTCTTTCCGTGCAAGCTTCCGCGAGAGCCTGGCAATTCTCCGTTCGAGCTCACGCACTCCAGCCTCGCGGGTGTAGCCGCGCATTATCGCCGGAAGCACGTCGGCGTCGAGGGTGACGTTCAGAGGGTCGATGCCGTGCGACTTGAGCTGGCGTGGAACGAGGTACTGCCGCGCTATCGCGATTTTCTCGTGATCGAGATAACCGGCAAGCCTGATTATCTCCATCCTGTCGCGCAGCGCTTCGGGAATCCCGCTCAGCGAGTTCGCCGTGGTGATGAACAAGACCTGGGAAAGGTCGTAGTCGACTTCCAGGTAGTTGTCGTTGAACGCGGTGTTCTGTTCCGGATCAAGAACCTCGAGCAGCGCCGACGCCGGATCCCCGCGATAATCCTGCCCGAGCTTGTCAACCTCGTCGAGAAGAATCACCGGGTTCACGACCTCGGCCCGGCGCATTGCCTGGATTATCCTGCCCGGCATCGAGCCGATGTACGTCCGCCTGTGACCGCGGATCTCGGCTTCGTCGCGTACACCGCCAAGTGCCATGCGGATGAACTCTCTTCCCATCGCCCTGGCGATTGACCTGCCGAGTGATGTCTTGCCGACGCCGGGTGGTCCGACGAGACAGAGAATCTGTCCCTCGATGCGCCCGACGAGTGAGAGAACTGCTATGAAATCGAGAATCCTCTCCTTCACTTCCTCGAGACCGTAGTGGTCGTCGTCGAGAATGCGGCGGGCGTGCGCCACGTCGAGGATCTCGTCGGTGCGCTCCTCCCAGGGCAGCGCAACGATCCAGTCGACAAAATTGCGCGAGACAGTGAACTCAGGAGACATCGGCGACATGCGGCGCAACTTCCGGAGCTCGCGGAACGCGCGAACCTTGACGATCTCCGGAAGCGCCTTGCTGTTTACCAGTGCCTCCAGGTCTGCGAAGTCGTCGCCATCGTCTTCGCCGAGCTCCCTGTGGATCGCGCGCAGCTGTTCCTGCAGGTAGAACTCGCGCTGGTTCTGGAACAGCGCGCCGCGCACGTCGTCGTCGATCTTTCTCTCCAGCCGCAGCAGGTCGCTTTCCGACCCGATCGTCCGCGACAGCGTCTCGAGAAGCTCCTTGAGCGCGCGCGACTCGAGCATTCGCTGCCGAGCGTCGAACTTGATTCCCATGTGCGCCGCGACGCCCCAGGCCTGCCTCTCCTCGGACTCGGTGCTCTGGATGAGCCCGACCACCTCGGGGGGAATCCGGCGGTGCAGGGCGACGTATTCCTCGAACAGGGACACGGCGCGGTTCGCGAGGGCGCGAATCTCCGATTCATCGCCCTGTTCCTTCCAGTCGAGGGGAGAGGCAACAGCCCGCATGTACGGGCCGCCGGAGACATACCGGGTGACCCTCGCCCTGGCGAAGCCTTCGACAAGCACGCGAGTGCTTCCGTTCGGCAGCCGTGCAACCTGGAGGACACGGCCAAGCACGCCGGTGCGATGGAGGTCGGCGGCACCGGGCTCCTGGGTCTCGCCCTCTTTCTGTGCGACGAGGAGTATCAGCTTGTCGGTCTCGACGGCGGCGTCGATCGCGGCAAGCGACGCCTGCCGGCCGACGAGCAGGGGTATCACTACATACGGAAAAATTACGACGTCGCGGAGCGGCAGGACCGGTATGCGGGCTTCCGCCTGCAACTTCTCACCGTCACGCGTGAATTCGTTGGTCACGTATCAGTCTGGTTGATTGAGGGCCCGCGCGATGGCGCCGGGCCCTGGAAGGGAAGCTGCTACGCTTCCTTCTTGCGCCTTAGCGGCGAGATCTCGAGCAGCGGCTGAGTGCCGTTGGTGATGCATGATTCCGTGACCTTCACCTCGACGACGTCTTCGCGACTGGGAAGGTCGAACATTACTTCCATCAGCACTTCCTCGAGGATCGCGCGCAGGCCTCGAGCGCCGGTGCCTCTCTTAAGGGCCTTCTGCGCAATCGCCGCCAGGGCGCCTTCGTCGAAGGTGATCTTCACTTCCTCGAGGCCGAACAGCTTTGTGTACTGCTTCGTGAGCGCGTTCTTCGGCTCCTTGAGGATCCTGACGAGTGACTTCTCGTCCAGCGACTCGAGAGCCACTGTCACCGGGAGGCGGCCGACAAGCTCGGGAATCATCCCGTAGCGGAGGAGGTCGTCGGGTTCGACTTCCGCAAACATCTGTGTGGGCGCGCCCTTCACCTCATCCTTCCTGCCCGTCAGGTTGTTGAATCCGATCTGGCGCCGGCCCGTCCGTGCCTCGATGATCTTCTCGAGGCCGTCGAACGCTCCTCCGCAGATGAAGAGGATGTCCTTGGTGTTGAGCTGGATGTACTCCTGCTGCGGGTGCTTGCGGCCGCCCTGGGGCGGCACCGATGCCACCGTGCCCTCGATGATCTTCAATAGCGCCTGCTGCACGCCCTCGCCGGAAACGTCGCGGGTGATGCTGGGATTCTCGGACTTCCGCGCGATCTTGTCGATCTCGTCGATGTAAACAATCCCCCGCTCACACTCGGCGATATTGAAATCGCCGGCTTGCAGGAGCCGTACAAGGATGTTTTCCACATCCTCACCGACGTACCCCGCCTCGGTCAGCGTAGTCGCGTCAGCGATCGTGAAGGGAACATCGAGGATCCGGGCAAGTGTACGGGCCAGAAGCGTCTTTCCGACGCCGGTCGGGCCTATGAGCAGGATGTTCGACTTGTCGAGCTCAACGTCGTCTTCCTTCAGGGACGTGGAGTTTATGCGCTTGTAGTGGTTGTAAACCGATACGGAAAGGGCCTTCTTCGCCTGCTCCTGGCCTATGACGTACTGGTCGAGGACGTCTTTTATCTCCTGAGGCGATGGGACCTGCGTAATCGCCTCGGATACCTCGCGCTCTTCGTCCTCAGCGAGGATCTCGTTGCAGAGGGCGATGCACTCGTTGCAGATGTAAACAGACGGTCCGGAAATGAATTTCCGGACTGAATCCTTCGATTTTCCGCAAAAGGAGCAGCGGAGGTGCTTGTCCTGCGACATAGGCCTGAGGGTGCGGGAGACGCAAACGAGTGCTATCTGAACAACTAACAGCGGTTCCGGATGCGGTCAAGCATTAATCCGGGTAGTGCCTACTTCTTGGAAATTGCCTCCTCCATCTGGCCCCTGTAGGAGATCACATTGTCGATGATTCCGTACGACTTTGCCTCTTCGGCAGACATGAACCGGTCACGGTCCATGTCCCGCTCGATCTGCTCTACGGGGCGTCCGGTATGCTTCGCCATCAGTTCGTTCATCTTCGAGCGAAGGAAAAGGATTTCACGCGCCTGAATCTCGATGTCCGATGCCGTACCCTGCGTCCCGCCACTCGGCTGGTGGATCATGATGCGGGCATGGGGCAGGGCCGACCGCTTGCCTGGCCTTCCGGCCGCCAGGAGGAACGATCCCATGCTGGCAGCGAGACCCATGCAGTTGGTGTTCACCGGCGACTTGAGGAACTGCATGGTGTCATAGATCGCCATGCCAGCTGAGACGCTTCCGCCAGGCGAGTTGATGTAGACGTGGATGTCGCGCTCGGGGTTGTCTGCCTCGAGGAACAGCAGCTGGGCGATGACGACATTCGCGACATCGTCATTGATTGGCGTTCCGAGGAAGATTATGCGGTCCATGAGCAGCCGTGAAAAGACGTCGTAAGTCCTCTCGCCGCGGCTCGAGCGCTCGATCACATAAGGGGTATAAAGGGTCGGCATTTTTGTCTCAGTTCCCGGTTTGTACTTCGTTCTTTTCCAGCAGCCACTGGAAAACCTTGTCTTCCGTCAGGCTTCGCTCGATCTCCTTGAGGCGTCCGCCTTTCTCGAGCTGCGCGTAAAGCTGTCCTGGACTTACCCCGCGCTTCTCAGACTGTTCGGTTATCCTGTCGTCGATGTCCTTTTCTGACGCCGCCAGCCCCTCCCGCTCGGCAAGCGTTTCGATCACCAGGTCGCGACGGATCTGCCTCTCGGCCATCGAGCGGAACTCCGTCGCAAACTTGTCCCGGTCTTCAGCCGGAATCTGGTATGCCTCGGCATAATTCTCGGCGAACTGCCTCACCCAGCTTGGCGGGACGTCGAACGGGTTCGCGCCAATTATCTCGTCGACCAGCTTCTGCCTGACTTCCGCGTCGGCGTCGCGTTTCGCGTGCTCCGTAAGATCCTGACGAACGACCTGCTTCAGCGCATCGAGCGAATCGAAGTCGCCAACCTCCCGGGCGAAGGCGTCATCGAGATCGGGCGGCGACTTCCGCTTCACGTCCTGAAGCCTGACCTTCACGGTCTTGGACTGCCCGCGCTGTGAATCGTCGGGAAAGTCATCAGGCCATTTCACCGGCCGTTCGACCGTCTCGCCGGGCGCTGCCTCCATGATCAGCTCCTCGATGCCAGGAATCGCCTGTCCGGTGCCGAGTACGAGGGGGTATGACCGGGCTTCGCCGCCCACCTCATCGTCGCCCATCGATATCTCGATGTTGACCATGTCGCCAGGCAGCGGCTTGTCCTCGACCGGGGTCCAGGTCGCGCGCTGGTCGCGGATCGATTCGACCTGGTTCTGGACATCCTCGTCGGATATTGTGACATCGCGGCGCGTGACCTTGAAGCCCGACGTTCTGGCGAGTTCGATCGTTGGCCGGAGCTCGAAGTGAAGCTCGAACGTGAGCGGCTTTCCGTCCTCGAATTTCACGTCATGAACGTGGGGCTGGGAGGCCACCTTGAGGTCCTGTTTTTCGATGACTTCCTTGTAAGCGTCGCGAACCAGGGACTCGAGGGCCTCCTGCCGGATAGCCTCGGCGAACTTCTTCCTGATCATTGTCGGCGGGGCCTTTCCGGGCCGGAAGCCCGGTAGCCTGACGCTCGACGCGTACCTGCGCGCGGCCTTGTCCTCTGCCTGCTTTACAGTCTCGGGGGAAACCGAGACCTGCACATGGCGGTCAACGCCAGTGCCTTCGTTCTTTGTAATCTCGATGGGCATCCCTCAAATATAAGCAGGAAAGCATGGGGGTTGGGGGGCCGGGTCGGGGACTGACTACGGACTGCGGACGTACTGCGGACGCTGACTGACACTACTGCGGACTGGGGACTGAACTGACCTCGGTCGACCGCGAGTCCGGGTCCGCAGTAGTCCGTAGTCCAGGTCCGCAGTACGTCCGCAGTCCGCAGTCAGTCAAGGCAGACTGTTACACCCGGTCGTCAACCCCCTTGACCCCCGACTCCGACGCACAATGCGCGCAGCAGTAGAAGGTCCCCGAGGCCTCTACCCCGTGGCCGATGATCCGGCAGCCGCAGTGGGCGCAGGTCGGCGCAAGAGCATGGATGGCGCACTCGAATGAGTCGAACGTCCTGGTGGTGCCGCCCATCGTCACAGTGAATGCTTTGTCGTAGTCGTTGCCGCACACGTCGCACTTCGCCATTGCTTCCTCTTGATGTGATCCCCGAAGTGTGACTGCGCGATTCGGGCCACCGGGCGCTCTCGACCCATGCCGTCCCCCGGCTTTGCGCGCGCCCGGCGTCGACCTAGGTTCAACGCATGTGCGGAAGGTCTTCACTCCACGATGCTCCGGTCAGCGTGCTCGAGCGATTTTCACTCCCGCCGGTGCTCCCGGGATTCGAGCCCCGATACAACATCGCGCCCACGCAGAACCAGTGGACGATTGCACTCGACTCGCAGGGAGTTCCCGTCGTTACAGCAAGGCGTTGGGGTCTCATTCCTTGGTGGGCAAACGACCCGGCGATCGGGAGCAGGATGATCAACGCCCGCTCCGACACTCTCGCCGACAAGCCGGCGTTCAGGGATCCCGTCAGGGAGCGAAGATGCCTCGTCATTGCCGACGGTTATTACGAGTGGACGGGCACGGGGAAATCACGCGTGCCGTTTTTCTTCCACATGCGCGGCGACGCCCCATTCGTGATGGCCGCCCTGTGGGACCGCTGGGGAAGGGGCGACGAGCCAGTGGAGACATGCACCGTAATCACGACTGATGCGAGTTCCTTCGGTGCCCGGTACCACCACCGCATGCCGGCATTGCTGACACTCGATGAAGGCGCGCGATGGGTCGATGGCGCAACGCCGCTGACCGACGCTCTTGCCCTGCTCAAACCGTTCGAATCCGCGGATCTCGAGTGCCACGAAGTAAGCCGGTTCGTCAACAGCCCGGCGAACGACTCACCGGAGTGCATTGAGCCGGTTTCCCGCCTGGTCTGATATGACGAAGGCCGGCGATTGCCGGCCCTCGAATCAGGAGACTGCGCCAGAGTCAGTCGGCGCGCTGTGCCTCGATATTGATCTTCGTTTCGGCGAGCACGGTCAGTTGCTTGTCCGTCGTTCCTTCTTCGTCGAGCGTCGTCTGGAGGAGGTCGGCCTGCTCCCCGTAACCAAGCTGCCGCGCGTATGTCCTCGCGCAGCCATAACCGGCCATCTCGTAGTGCTCGACGTGCTGCGCGGCCGCGATGAGGCCGGCATCGAGCACGTCGGGATCAGGCTTCTCACTGATCAGCTCCTTCGCTTCCTCAATCAGTCCTTCCATGCCGACGCACTTCTTTCCACGGGGGCTGACATCCAGGTCGGCGCAGATCGTCTCGAGCCGCTGGACATGCTTCTCGGTCATCGCCTGATGACGCTTGAAGGCATCTTTCAGCTCGGGATCAGACGCCGCCTTGGTCATTCTGTCCAGTCCCTTGATGATCATCTTCTCGGCGCTGTACAGGTCCTTCAGCTCTTCGACGTAGAGGTCCTTCAGGGTTTCCATTTCCATGTTTTGTCTCCTCTGGGGGGTGCCTCATCAAAGGGCAAAGCTGATGCCAATATGGCCGAGCGGGACCGAGCGCCTCGAGCGGCCATCCGGGAAAGGGAGCGTTTCCCATGCGGCGGCCTTCGCCGCCTTCTCCGTGTACGTGGTGATCCTTGGTGTGCTTACACTCGCACCGCCGTCGATGTCAACGGCGAACGGGTCTTTCGGGATCAATCTCGTTCCGGTGCTCCAGTCGATCGGGTGCTTCGTCCCAAACCCCGGGCAACCTTCGACGACTGCGTTCTGCCTCCAGACAATGGGGGGGAACTTCGCAATGTTCATCCCGCTCGGATTTCTGGTTCCGCTTATTTCGGAAGAGGTTTCCTCTGCCAGGGCGCTGCTCGTGGTGGCGACGGCGACCTCAATTGCCATCGAGCTTCTCCAGTACACCGGCAGGTGGCTTGGAACGCCAAGATGGACTGATATCGACGACGTCCTGCTGAACGTCGCCGGTGCGCTCGCCGGCTATGCGCTGCTGCGGGGCGCGAGATACGTGATCGGGCGCCTGTGGAAGAACAGCGCGGCCCGGTCCCCCGCAGCTCCCCCCGCGGCACGCTGAACGGGAACCCGACGGCCTGCATGCGAAAGGGGGGACTCGAACCCCCACGGATTGCTCCACTGGATCCTAAGTCCAGCGCGTCTACCAGTTCCGCCACTCTCGCTAACTAGAGACGCAGAGGGCTGGGCGCCACGCAGAAGCGCAGAACCCGCGCTCACCTGCAAGACGGCCCTCTGCGCCCTCTGCGTGTTCCCCTCTGCGCCCTCTGACCTGGGCCGCGCAGCGCCCCTCTGCGCCCTCTAGTTCCCGAGGCGGATATTCACCACCCGGTCGCCGCCGCCACCCTGGGCCAGTGAGTGAACGTTGAGGCTGACATAATCTCCATCCTTCAGGCTGTTCAGCACAGCCTGAAGATCGGCAGTCGAGCGGATCGGGCGGCGCGGCGCGGGAAAGAGCACCTCGAAGATCACGTCCTGCTCCCCGAGCTTGTTATACGACGGCCCGAGTGGCACGACATCCGTGACCATCACGCCGCGCTTGTTCGCCGCAAGGTTAGCGCGCGTCGCCAGCTCCGCCGGGACTGACCCCATGGAGATTCCCAGCGCGTCGCTCTTTATCGCGGCCGGGCCGGCATTCGCCGTCGGCCTTTCGGTCGGGCGATTTCCGGCAGCGGCGGTTCTTACGGGCTCGGCGAGCTCGGTCAGGCGGACGCCAAAAGACCGCTTCTGCCCGTACCGCATCACCTCGAGCTGAACCGTCTCGCCCGGCGCGTGATTCCGGACGATGCGCTGGAGAGTGTTCACCCGGT
>JBBQZF010000094.1:0-10446 GCA_038208015.1 Gemmatimonadales bacterium | reverse complement strand
ACCTGACACCACGATCGAGGGACTTGCGAAACTCAAGCCTGTTTTCCGCGAAACCGGCGTCGTCACCGCGGGCAATGCCTCGGGGATCGGGGATGGTGCGGGAACACTCGTCATCTCGAGCTCGGCATTCGCGACCGAGCGCGGGCTGAAGCCGCTCGGCCGGCTGGTATCGTGGGGAATCGCTGGCGTTGATCCCCGAGTCATGGGGATCGGACCGGTGCCAGCGGCAAGGAAGGCCCTCGCCGCAGCAGGTCTCACGCTTGCCGACATGGACATAGTCGAGGTGAATGAGGCGTTTGCGGCTCAGGCATGCGCTGTGGAGCGCGAGCTGGGAATCGAAAGGGATAAGCTGAATCGCCAGGGCGGCGCAGTTGCCCTGAGTCACCCGCTCGCCGCCTCCGGAGCGAGAATCACGGCCCATCTACTGCATACGCTACGTGCCGAAGGGAAGCGCTACGGCCTCGGCAGTGCCTGCATCGGTGGCGGCCAGGGCATAGCGCTGATCGTGGAAGCCATAAATTAGGCCCGCGCGAAAGCCGGGCTGAATCCGCCGCCATCGCGGCGCTTACCCGGAGAAATACAATGTCACGACTTGCGCGGTTTGCGACTTCAGCGGGAATCCTCGCGGTGCTCACTGCGTGCGCCAGCGCCGGCGGGCCCGCGACTGACATCGACCCGAGCGGTCAGGCTTCCGTCCCGCCAGCCGAGTGGCCGGTCAGGACGCAGCATCATGTCGACCTGTGGCTGCATGGCTTCGCGATGATCAGCGACGACACGACGCTTGTCCCGTATTTCCGCCGCGGCTACAAGGCGGAGATGAACGACCTGAGACGGAGAGCGAACGTCTCGACCCAACTTGACGCGAACATGACCCGGCTGCGCGAACGCTTCGCGGTGCGCAGCGACCTCGTTAACGCGCAGTTCGTCGCCCAGTACTTCAACAACCTCGACGAGATGTCGAGGGCGCTCGACATTTTCCAGCGGGCCGACGGAAACCCGAGGGCCGCCGGCGACAGGGAAACCGCCGAGCTTATCGCGCTGCTCACCGGATATTTTCCGCTTCCCGCCGACCGCGACTGGGTGCGGCTCTACCTTCAGTCGATAAGCGACGAGAACACGCGGTTCTACCGCTCGTACTGGGACCAGCAGCAGCGCGAGCGCGCGCCAGTCGTCACCGAGGTGACATCACAATGGCAGAGCACCTGGAAGCCGCGATTCCAGCTGTTCCTCAATAATACGCAGCAATCGGGCGGTGAGATTCTCCTGTCGCTGCCGCTGAATGGCGAAGGCCGTACGCTGACATCTGGCAGGACGCAGAACTCTGTCGCCGTGGGCTTCCCGGCCCGAAGTGCCGACGCGAGAGAAGCCATATATGTCGTCGTCCATGAGATTGTCGGCCAGATCACTTCGACGGCAGTGCGCGACAACGTCACTCCGAACGACGCCCGGCTCGGACTTGCCGACCGGTATGTCGCGGTTGGCGCCGTGCGCGCGGGAGCGATGCTCATCCAGAAGGTCGCGCCGGAGCTGCTCGACGGTTACGCGCGTTACTACCTGGCTGCGGCGAACCGGCCTGTCGGGACGAATCCGGTCACCTCGATGACGCAGGTCTACTCGCTCCCGGTGGGCATCCGCGACGCGATATCCCGGCAGATAGAGGTGGTGCTCGGGGGGATCTAGGGCAGGGAGTCTCCCCGGGGCCTTATCTTTAACGGGATGCCCGACAACCCAGCGAACCTTCCCGTTCCGAAATCCCAGCTCGACAGGACCGCGATAGAGCGCGTCCTGGCGAGAGCGGCCGAGCTTCAGGTCGCCAGTTCCACTGCGGACCAGAGCGGGCTGCTGACCGAGACCCAGCTCGTCGAGATCGCTAAAGAGGCCGGCATCAGTCCGACGGTCGTGTCCCAGGCCCTCGCTGAAGAGAGATCGCGGATCGCGATTCGGGAGGAGGAGGGCTTTGTCGCGAGTGTTACCGGACCGGCGATCGCGACAGCGTCGCGTACGGTGCGCGGAACGCCGGCAGAAGTGCTCAACGCTGTCGACAACTGGATGCAGCGCGAGGAGTCGCTCCAGGTGCAGCGCCGGTTCCCCGACAGGATAACCTGGGAGCCGCGCGCGGGGTTCATCGGCCAGATTCAGCGTGGGCTCAACATCAGCGGACGCGGTTTTTATCTCACGCGCGCCAACCAGGTCGCCGCCACGATACTCCCCGTCGACGCCGAGAGAGTTCTCGTTCGCCTCGATGCAGACCTGTCCGAGAGCCGGAGCGCTCGCGTCAGGGTTGGAACGGGGAGCCTCATCGCGGGAATGCTCGCGAGCGGAGTTGTCGCGGTTCTCGGATCCGTCATGCTCGTCCCGGAAGCGTTTCTCCTTCTCGGCGGAGCAGCGGCAGTCCCCACGCTGCTCGGCGCGGGCGCCGGCTACAGCATCGGCAAGGGTCACCGGCAGATAGTGATGCGCGCGCAGCTAGCGCTGGAGCAGGCGCTCGACCGCCTCGAGTTCGGAACCACCCGGAGAATCAAGTGAAAGAGATAAAAAAGGTTGGAGTGCTCGGCGGTGGACTCATGGGAAGCGGCATCGCGCAGGTTTCGGCGCAGGCCGGCTTCCACACGATCGTGCGGGAGATATCGGGCGCAGCGGCCGACAAATCGAGGGACAGTATCGGGAAGGTTCTGTCAAAAGGAATCGAGCGCGGAAAGGTGACCGCCGACGAGCGCGATGCTGCGCTCTCGAGGCTCACTTTCACGACAGACCTTGCGGCGCTCGCCGAGTGCGACATTGTGATCGAGGCGGTCGTTGAAGATCTCGAGATGAAGAACGCGATGTGGAAGGAGCTCGACGCGATATGCCCGCCGGACACGATCTTCGCGTCGAACACGTCAAGCCTCACCATCGCGGCCATGGCGGCTGCATGCGGAAGGCCGGAAAGGATGCTCGGCCTCCACTTCTTCAATCCCGTGCCGCTGATGAAGCTCGTTGAGGTGGTGCGGACCATCACGACAAGCGACGAAACCGCGGAATCCGCGTTCGCGTTCGCGAAGAAGCTCGGCAAGGAGCCGATACGCGCGAAGGACAATTCAGGGTTCGTCGTAAACCTGTTGCTCATCCCGTACATGCTCGACGCGATAAACGCGCTCGAGGCTAACGTCGCCAGCGTCGAGGACATCGACAAGGCGATGCAGCTCGGAGCCGGTCACCCGATGGGCCCGTTCACGCTTCTCGACTTCGTGGGACTCGATACGACGCACAAGATCGCCGAGATAATGTTTGACGAGTATCGCGAGAAGAGATATGCGCCGCCGCCGCTGTTGAAGAGAATGGTGATCGCCGGTATGTACGGCCGGAAGTCAGGCAAGGGGTTCTACGACTATTCGCAGGACCCGCCGCGGGTAAGTAAGCTGGGCTTGTAGTGGCTTCCTGTCACATACCACCCGCGGGGTTTCGCGGCATCTGGCGGGACGATGACCTCGCTCGCGCAGTTTACTCGGAAGCGGCGGGAATCGGCCGGATAGTCCCCGCAGCTGTTGCTGTGCCCGTGGATGCCGACGATGTGGTGACACTCGTGCGCTACGCGAGCGAGCGGTCGTTGTCGCTCGTTCCACGTGGATCAGGCACCAGCATGGCAGGTGGCGCCATCGGGCCTGGCGTGATAGTGGACCTGAGCCGCATCGACAGTATCGGAGATGTTGATCCAACGGGTCACCGGATGTGGGTCGGCGCAGGTGCATTGCGCGGGGCCGTCAATCGCGCGGCTAACGACCGGGGGCTGCGCTTCCCTGTTGACCCTTCCAGCGGCGAGTACTGTACGATCGGCGGGATGGTGTCGACAAACGCGGCCGGCGCGCATTCCCTTCGCTTCGGGCCTACACGCGACTGGGTGCTTGCGCTCGACTGTGTTTTTGCGGATGGAACGCGGGCGGTGATCTCGCGCCTCGCTCCGGCACCCGATGGAGTTCCTGCGCTTGAAGCGTTCTTCAGGGACGCTGTTCCACGTATTTCCGAATTCTCCAGCGGGCAGCTCGGTCATCAGGGCGTCACGAAGGACTCGTCGGGCTACGGGCTGGCGGCATACCGGCACAGTGGGAAACTTGTCGACCTTCTGGTAGGCAGTGAGGGGACGCTCGCGGTAATCGTCGGCATTCAGGTTGCCCTTGCACCTGTTGCGCGCGCAACCAGCAGTGTGCTCGGCGCGTTTGCTTCGCTCGAAGCGGCAGTTACGGCAGCGATCGGGGCCCGGAAGTCCGGCGCAGTCGCTTGCGAGCTGCTCGACAAGACGTTCCTGGATGTGGCGACGCTGGGTGACGCGGCGGCCTTGCCTGCGAGCGCCTTGTCTGAAATTCCCGCCGGAACGGAGGCAGTCCTCCTCGCCAATGTCGAGGCGGCTGACGACGAAGAGAGCTCGGACCTGGCGGTTTCGCTCGGGCGGTCGTTCGATGCCGCGGGTGCGACGCTCACACGCGTTGCAATCGGATTAAGTGAGCAGCACGAGCTGTGGGAGCTCCGTCACGCGGCGAGCCCGATCCTGTCGCGACTCGGTCCTTCGCTGAAGTCGATGCAGTTCATCGAGGACGGTGCCGTGCCTGCCGACAAGCTCGCCGACTACATCCGCGGAGTTCGCTCAGCCCTCGACTCGCATAGCGTTCGCGGAGTGATCTTCGGCCACGCCGGCGATGCGCACGTGCACGTCAATCCGCTGATTGACGTGACCGCTCCCGACTGGAGGGAGAAACTCGAAGGACTGCTGTCGGATGTCGTCGACCTCACCGCCCGACTCGGGGGAACGCTCGCGGGCGAGCATGGCGACGGCCGCCTTCGCACTCCCCTGCTTCCCCGCGTGTGGGACGACCGGGTAATCGAGTTGTTCTCGCTCGTGAAGCGGGCGTTCGACCCGCTCGGTATCCTCAACCCCGGAGTGAAGGTACCGCTACCCGGCCAGAAGCCGGTCGCCGACGTGAAGTACGACACTGCCCTTGCGCCGCTGCCTCCCGAGGCGCGCGCCGCGCTGGATCGTGTCGCCGCCGAGAGGCAATATGCGACTCTCCGGCTCGACCTGATCCCCGGATAATCAGGAAGGCAGTTCGGCAGCGAGGGCCATTGCGACCGCGTCGTCGAAGGCAATAGCCGAACCTTCTGTCCAGGCCAGGTCTGCAACTACCGGATCGATGCTCGACCCGGCCGTCCCCAGGTAACGGTCGAGAAGATCGTTCCAGAAATCAATCTGGAGATCGACGCCGATGCGCTTCCACTCCTCCTTTGCTGCAGCGATCAGGCGGATCGCATCTCCAGCCGCGCCGAGCCCGGCCAGTGACATCCCGACTCCCTGAACCTCGAAGCTCGTCTCGAGGCGATCTCCGAGCAGGTTTGCAAGGCGCAGGCTTCTCTGGTACAGCTTCAAGCTCTCCCGACAGTTCCCCTCGACCAGCGCGCAGTCCGCAAGAAAATGCCAGCCGGAGTGCTCGTTGCGGACATCCCCGTGTGCGCTCGAGAAGGCAATGATCTCGTCGGCGAGCGTGCGCGCCTCAGCTACTTTCCAGAGTGCCACCTGGACCTGGGCGAGGGCGACTTTCGCCCGGTTCAGCATGACCGGATCGTTGCGGCCCTCCTGAATACGGAGGAACTCGAGGAACGTTGTTTCACCCGCTGCGTAATCATTGCCGATTGTCTGCGCCCATCCAATCCCCTCCAGCCCGAGCAACACCTCCTCGAGATTTCCAAGAGTGCGCCAGACCTCGACTGCCTCACTCATGTACCGGAGCGATCCGGCTGCATCTCCCTGCCAGCCGACGAGCAGTCCCATCCCCCACAGCCCGCGTGCACGGTCGTTCGTCCGTGACGAGCTTGCTGCGAGGGCTGTGGTGAGATGTTCGCGTCCTTCGATGAAATGCGAGCGCGCCTGCCAGAACCATCCGAGTGCGCTGGCGAGCTTGAGGTGAGCCTCCGGGCTCGTCTCGCGGGCAGTCTCGAGCGCCAAACGCAGATTGTCGTGGTCCGCTTCGAGCCTCGGATTCCAGAATTCCTCCCTCGTGTTCCGCTCGGCGTAAGCGGCCTCGGCCATGGCGGTGAACATTGAGAGATGGCGCAAGCGGACAGCGGTCGCTTCTCCTGCCTCCACCAAACGCTCCCGCCCATACTGTCTCACGGTCTCGAGGGCTCCGTAGCGTGTCTCGTCGAGTGAGAGATCGGGCTGGACGTGGACCAGCGACTTGTCCACCAGGTGGCCGATGGTTTCCAGAATCGCGAAATCGTCGGCGTCGGGTCCGAGCATTTCTCTCGAGGCGGCCAGAGTCCATCCGCCCGCGAAAACCGAGAACATTCGGAACAGCTTCCGTTCATCCTCGGGCAGCTGGTCGTAGCTCCACTGGATAGTCGCGGTGAGCGTCTGGTGCCGCGGCATCACCCCCCGACTCGATCCCGACAGAAGTCGGAAGCGGTCGTCGAGCCGCGCGCGTATCTCTTCCGGGCTCAGGACTTTGATGCGGGCTGCGGCGAGCTCGATCGCAAGCGGTATCCCGTCGAGCCGCCTGCAAATCTCTGCCACCGCACGCGCGTTCGCGGGGGTGATAACAAACCCTGGCGCGGCGATGAGGGCCCTGTCAACGAAGAGTCTCACGGAATCGATGCCGGTGAGGCTTGCGGGATCCGGATCTGTGGCAGGCGGCAGCGGGAGCGGCTTCACGGCAACGATTCGCTCCCCGTCGATGCCGAGTCCCTCGCGGCTCGTCGCGATAATGGTCAGCGACTTCGACCGTGCCAGCAGTGCATCTGCAACCATGGACGTCGCGTCGCTGAGGTGCTCGCAGTTGTCGAGGATGAGCAGCGCGTGACGATCCGCAAGATGCTCACTGGCCACGTCGAGTGCATCCCTGCCCGGGGCTTCCGCAAGCCGCATCGCCGAGGCGACCGTGCGCGCGAGAAGTCCTGGCTCGGTGAGCGAGGCCAGGTCGACAAACCATATCCCGTCGGCGAATTCGCTCCCCACCTCCTGCGCAATCGCCAATGCGAGCCTGGTCTTGCCGGAGCCGCCGATACCGGTGAGGGTGAGCATGCGCGACTCGCGGAGCAACGCGCTGCATTCGCGCACCTCCTTCTCCCTCCCGATGAACCGCGTCCGCTGCTGGGGAAGGTTGTTCGGGATTGCCGCCGGCGTCGTGTTCGATGCAGAAGGTGTCGGATATCCCGTGCTCGCCGCTGCCGACAGTGCTTCCGCGAATCGGACCGCCGTGGGATGACGATCATCCGGCTGCTTGGCGAGCGCCTTTGCGATTTCGCCGGAAACGGGCCGTGGTATCGAAGGGCAGAGAACACTGATCTCCGGCGGCGGCGTCGCCATATGCGCGGCCAGGATGGACATGGCGGTTGACCCGTGGAACGGCGGCCGGCCGGAGAGCATCTCGAACAGCACACAGGCAAGAGAGTAAATATCCGACCGCCCATCCACTGCGTCCCCGCTGGCCTGCTCCGGACTCATGTAGTGCGGCGTTCCGATCACGAGGCCGGTTTGTGTGAGGGTGCTGCCACGGGATTCCGCCGCCGCCGTCATCGCCCGGCCGATGCCGAAGTCGGTTACGACCGCGATGCCATCCGCGAGCAGTACATTCTCCGGCTTGATGTCCCTGTGAACGATCCCGCGCCGATGCGCATGTTCGAGAGCGCTGGCGATCTCGCGTGTGAGGCGCAGTGCCTCATCGAGTGGCAGCACTTTTCGGCGGTCGAGCAATGCGCGGAGCGATTCGCCCTCGATGCACGGCATCACGTAGTACAGGACGTCACCCTGGGCGCCCGAGTCGAACAGCGCCACTACGTGCGGGTGATTGAGGTGCGCGGCGATGTCTATCTCGCGCAGAAAACGGTCGTGCGCTATCGCGGCTGCGACTTCCGGGTCGAGCACCTTGATGGCGACGTCACGCCGGTGCTTGAGGTCCCTGGCAAGATACACCGTCGCCATCCCGCCCCTGCCGAGCTCGCGCTCGATAGTGTAGCGGCCTGAGAGAACTGTGGCGAGACCATCGGGTATGTGGATATCGTTTCCGCTCGTTGTCGACGAGCCAATTTGCGGCTGCTGTCGCGGTTAGCGCCAGCGGCTTGCCGCCGGGTGTAAATTCCAGCCAACCCTCACCAGCCAGAATGATTTTTCTCGAGCCAAGAATCACAGTCCTCGCACGCCCGTCGTTCGCCGAGCCCTCACATCTCCCCGTCAACTGGCTTGGCGAGAGCACGGACGGTGAGAAGCTCGCGGAGTTCGCCGGCCGGCTCTGCTACATGAGCCAGAAAAATCCGGCGAGCCGCAACACGCGAGAGTATCTCGAGAACATCAAGAAGCAGGGGCATGGCAGCGTCCTCGAGCATGCGACTTACTCGTTGCTGCTGGAGGGAGTGAGCCGGTCATTGACTCACGAGCTGGTCCGGCACAGGGCGGGCTTCGCCTATTCCCAGCTATCGCAGCGTTACGTGGACGAGTCGGAGGCGAACTTCGTCATGCCTCCAGCCATAATCGGCGACGAGGCGCTTGAGTCCGCGTGGCGCGAGCAGGTCGAGGCGGCTCAGGCGTCGTACGTCGCGCTGGTCGAGAAGCTGATGACCCGGTACGCGTGGGTGCAGGACAAGGTCCACCGGCGGAAGATGGCGCGCGAGGCAGCACGGGGAGTTCTCCCTAATTCCACCGAGACCAAGATTGTCGTGACAGGCAACGCTCGCGCCTGGAGAACGATGCTCGAGCTGAGATCATCTGAGGGAGCCGAGTTCGAGATTCGTCGCTGCGCCATCGCGATAATCCGGATTCTGGCCGACGAAGCGCCGGCATTTTTCTCCGACTTCGAGACCTACGTCGCGGGAGACCGGGCCGAGGCAGCGCGGATCATCTACCACAAGGTGTAGAAAAGTTTTCGCGGACTTCACACTTCCGCGTTGCAATCCATAGTAGTGGTTTATATACTCGGTCCCATGAATCGCGCTCGCGCATTTTCGTAGGGACCGGATGACTCGAATCGGTTTCGCCTACAACCTGAAACCCGAAGACTCGAGCACCACTGAAGCCGCGCGAATTCCCACGGCTGACGGGGAATCTTCCCGTCTCGACGAAGAACCTCCGCCTATAAGTGACGAGTTCGCCGAGTGGGACAGCATCGAAACCATCGATGCAGTCGCCAACGCTCTCGGCGCACTCGGCAAGGTCGTCCGCCTCGAGGCCAACGAGAGTTTTCCCGAGAAGCTCCGCCGCGCCCGGCCCGACATCGTCTTCAACATCGCCGAGGGCAGGCACGGGGTGAATCGCGAGGGGCACGTGCCGGCGATCTGCGAGTTCTACGGGATTCCGTACTCGGGGAGCGACCCGCTCTCCCTCGCTCTCTGCCTCGACAAGGCACGCACGAAGGAGACGCTGTCCTTCCACGGCGTCCGCACTGCGCGCTTCGCGGTTATCGCTTCGCTTGACGACCTCGCCCGTGCCCGCGGTCTCCCGCTGCCCGTCTTTGTCAAGCCGGTTCACGAAGGGTCGTCGAAGGGAATCACTGAGCGGAACTTCTGCCGCACTCACGACGAGCTCGCTGCGCAGACGGCATTTCTTCTCGAGACATACCGGCAGCCGGTGATCGTCGAGGAGTACCTGCCCGGCGCCGAGTTCACCTGCGCGGTGCTTGGCAACAGCGATGAAGCGATGGTTCTCCCGATTGTGGGAATCAACTTCGCCTCCCTTCCTGATGGAGCGCTCCCGATCTACGGGTATGAGGCAAAGTGGATCTGGGACCGGCCCGAGCGACCCCTCGAGATGTTCGATTGCCCCGCCAGAATCGATGACTCCCTTCGAAGGGAGATCGAGCGCGTAACGCTGGCAGCGTATCGCGTGCTCGGCTGCCGCGACTGGTCGCGGATCGACGTCCGGCTCGACGCCGGCGGAAAGCCGAATGTGGTGGAGGTTAATCCTCTCCCCGGAATTCTTCCCGACCCCGCGGACAACTCCTGCTTCCCGAAAGCAGCTCGCGCGGCGGGAATGAGCTACGACGAGCTCATTCAGTCCTGCTTGAAGCTGGCTGCCGCGCGACAGGGCGTCGCGCTCGGCAGGCCGTTGAGACGGGCGCGCGCCGCATAAAGCGAAAGGCGCCAGGGAGGGCGCGACATGAAAATCGCAGTGTTGTTCGACGGGATGTCCGCCTTGGGGACCAACCCGGATGGGTTGATTCTCGAATCAGTCGAAGCGATCGAAAATGCGATCGAGGACTGGGGTCACGAGCACGTCCGTGTTCCGGTGAACCCCGACGGCCGCTGGGTGGAGCGCGTGCGCCGCGCGAATTTCGACCTCGCGTTCAATCTTTGCGAGGGGATCGACGGGATTGCCGCGTTCGAGCCGATGGTGATCTCGGTTCTCGAGCTGTTCGGAACCCCCTTCACAGGTAACTCGAGCACCACCGCTGCGCTGTGCCTGCGGAAGAACGTCGTCAACACGCTGCTCGA
>JBBQZF010000093.1:0-10615 GCA_038208015.1 Gemmatimonadales bacterium | reverse complement strand
CCTCGGCGGGACGCTGCGCCGCGTGCAGATAACCAAGGTCGAGAACCGCACATATTACGCTGAGCTGCAGATCGCGAGGGACGCGCAGGTCATCAACATCGACGCCCGCCCGTCCGACAGCATCGCAATCGCTCTCAGGTTTGCGGCGCCGATGTTCGCGCAGGATTCACTCCTTACTTCGTTGATCTTCGAGGATTCATCCGAGGATTCATCCGAGGAGTCATCCGAGGAGTCATCCGGAGAGCCGGAATCGTGGTCCTCGCCGAACCCTGCTGAGGCACCGTCGTCGGATGTGATGACCCCCGAACAGCTCAAGGCGTATCTGGAGAACCTGCGTCCCGAAGATTTTGGGAAGTTCAACCTTTAGCTCTCTCTCCCTGCTGCTTGTCGCGAGTGTAGCGACTGCGCAGGATTTTCCCGGTCAGTCTGCGGAGGTCCTCACCGGGCCTCAGAGAGTCCAGGGCACGGTTGTGAGGCCGGGGCCCGCGGACATGATTCCTGTTCCCGGAGTGTGGGTCACGCTTCATAGAGTGGGGACCGACGCCTCAGGCCCGCTCGATTCTGCCCGCGCCGATGCTCGCGGACAGTATTCATTCGACTTCGTTCGGACCGGTGAAGAGGGCGCGATCTACTTCGTGTCAGCGAGTTACTCCGGCATCGCCTACTTCACTCCGCCGTTCCATCATTCGGTGACAGTCGGCGACGAAGCAGAGATTGCGGTGTTCGATACGACTTCCGCGCCGGTGCCGATGAGCGTACGGGGCCACCACCTCATCGTGTCGGCCGTGAGTGCGAATGCGACTCGAAGCGTTACGGAGGTGTTCGAGATCGCGAACGACAGCTCGGTGACCCGGGTCGTGGGGGCGGGGCCTGGGGCGTCAGTATGGAGCACTGCACTCCCGGCGAAGGCGACAGCTTTTCAGGTGTCGCAGGGAGACGTGCCCGCCGGGGCAATCAGGTTCGAGGGCGGGCAGGCTCACGTGCTGGCGCCGATCGCTCCCGGACTGAAGCAGATCGCATTCACCTACTCGATTCCCGCCGCGGCATTCCCGCTCCGCTTTCCGATAACGCGACCCACTCAGGTCTTCGAGGTGCTGATCGAGGAAGAGAGGGGAAGTGTCACCGGCGCATTGCTCAAGGAAGTTGATCCTGTGTCTCTCGAGCAGCGAAGCTTCAGGCGGTTCCTCGCTGCAGACGTCCCGGCGAACGAGGAATCGCTGATAGATCTGCCCGCCGCCGGTGTGGATCGCGCATCAAATCGGACTTTTCTCGTCGCCCTGACGGTTGTGATTGCCGGCGCGATGGCTCTTGTGCTTGCCCGCGCGCTTCGGCGGCAGTAACCTTAAGGTATAATCGATTCGCGAGACGGAGCCACGGAAACCGGTGAAATGCCGGTGCGGCCCCGCCACTGTATCGGGCATTCTAACGCGCGCTCGTTGCACCACTGGCCAGTTGGCCGGGAAGGTGAGCGCCGCGGCCCGGAGCCAGGAGACGACTCCACGCTCGCGCCACGTTTCAGAACCTCGGGGGAGGGGCTGGTGGCGTTCGAGGCGGCCACCCGGGCGCGTTGACGTTGCAGGCATTCTCCCAGGAGAATGCCTTTTTTGCGCGCTGGGTACGGAGTTTTTCTTTCCTTTCTGCTGCTTGCCGGCTGTGAACGCCGCGATGTCGCGCCCGCGCATGCGACTGACGATTTCGGCGACCCCATCGTCGTCCGCTCTCCTCCGCAGCGGATAGTCTCTCTCGCCCCGGCGACGACTGACATCATCTTCGCCCTTGGCGCGGGTGACAGGCTGGTCGGCCGGACACGCTGGGATCTGCAGAGCAAAGAGGCGGAAGCGATTACCGACCTCGGATCGGGGATAAGGCCAAATGTCGAGGCAGTGCTCGGCGTGCGCCCCGACCTCGTGCTTCTCTACGCCAGCAACGACAACCGGGCCGCGGCATCCGGCCTTCGCGCCGCGGGGGTCAACACCCTCTCGCTCAAGATCGACTCGATCGCCGAGTTCCATCGCGCGGCTGTTTTGATCGCAAAGCTGCTCGGCGACAGCACGCGGGGAGTCATCGTGTCGGACTCGGTAAAGCGCACGCTCCAGCGTGTTCGCGAAGCGACAGCGTCGCTTGGAAAGCCGCGGGTATTCTGGCACATCTGGGACGCGCCTCTCATCACGATCGCCGGTGGCAGCTACATGAACGAACTGATCGAGATCGCCGGCGGGGTGAACATCTACGGCCACATGAGCGAGCCGTCGCCGATGGTTTCGATCGAGGATGTGCTGATCCGCAACCCCGAGTACATCATCACCGGACCGCAGGGAGCCGAGAAGATACGCAGCGATCCGAGATGGTCAGAGGCGCCGGCAGTGAAGCAGGGGAAAATCCTTGTCGCTGACACGCTCGTAGTCGGACGGCCGTCGGTCAGGTTGGGCGAAGCTGCTGTTTCGCTCGCCAGGCTTCTTCACCCCGGTTCGATTCCTTGATCGAGCACAGGAACTGGCATTGGCTCGTCATGGCGGGCGCCCTGGTAACTCTCGCGATAATCGCGACGGGGACGGGCGCGATAAGCATTCCTGCTTCGGAGATCATCGCCGGAATTCAGGGAAGTGGCGATCCGGCAACCGTTTCGATAGTGAGGCATCTGCGTCTCCCCCGTGTTCTCCTCGCCGCGCTCGTCGGCGCAGGACTCGGAATGAGCGGTGGTGCGCTGCAGGGCACCTTGAGGAACGGCCTCGCGGAGCCGTATCTGCTCGGAGTCTCCGGGGGGGCAGCGGTTGGCGCAGTGACCGCGCTGGCGTTGAACGCCACCGGCAACGGCATCGTTGCGATCGCGGCGTTCGTCGGAGCGGCGACTGCCGTGCTCCTCGCCCTGCTTGTCGCGCGGGCTGCCGGGGCAATCGGGCGGGGAGATCCTCGAACATTGCTGATGGCCGGCGTCGTAATCGGCGCTTTTGCGAATGCCGTGATAATGATCGCGCTCGCCAACGCACCGCCAAACACGATTCGCGGCGCTCTCTGGTGGATGATGGGATCTGTGGCAGACGGGTCGTGGAGCGCGATCGCCTGGCTTTCAGTCTACGTGTGTCTCGGCGGAGGAGCGCTTCTCTACTGGGCGCGAGAGGTCGACATTCTCGCCCTTGGCGACGAGGCGGCTGCGGGCCTCGGTATCGACGTCGAGGCTGCAACGCGAAGGATGTATCTCCTCGCTGCCCTTCTCGCGGCGTCGACGGTCGCTGCTGCGGGGTTGATCGGATTCGTCGGGCTCATTGTGCCGCACATCGCGCGCGCCGCCGGCATTCGCCACCATCGCCCGCTTCTTGTCGCGGCGGCGCTGATCGGCGCAACGCTGGTGATTGCCGCGGATCTCGTTGCCCGCACTGTCAGACCGCCAGGAGAGCTGCCGCTCGGCGCAGTGACTGCTATTCTCGGCGTGCCGTTCTTCCTCGTGCAACTGAGGCGCGTGAGGTGATTCGATTCGAGAACGTCTCGGTGAGATATCCGGGCTTGCCGGCGCGCGCACTCGATGGAGTGTCACTCGAAGCAGGCAGCGGCACGGTGACCGCTGTTGCAGGCCCGAACGGCAGCGGGAAGTCGACTCTGGTGCGGGCGCTTCTGCGCCGCGTGCCCCTCGAGGGAGGCCGGATTCGCGTCAATGAAGACGACATCATTTCCATTTCCACGAGGGAAGTCGCCCGCCGTGTCGCGGTCACCGTTCAGCGCGAGGAGCCGGCGTTTCCGATGAGGGTCGCGGAGTATGTCGCGCTCGGCCGCTATCCGTCGCTCGGATTGTGGAGGAGCGCTTCCCAGCCCGACGCCGTCGCCGTATCGGCTGCGCTCGAGCGGGCTGGAGTTGCCGAATTCGCTGATCGACGGACCGACGAGCTCTCGGGCGGAGAGTGGCAGCGCGTGCGGATAGCGCGCGCACTTTCTCAGGAGACGCGGGCGCTGGTGCTCGATGAGCCGACGACATTTCTCGATCTCGCGCACGAGATGTCCCTGTTCGAGCTCATCCACTCACTTGCAGCGGACGGGATGGCCGTCCTTCTGGTAAGCCATCAGCTCAATCTCGTCGCGCGATTTGCGAGCGGGATCGTGCTGCTCGATCACGGGCGGGTAGTCGCGTCGGGCCCGCCCGAGGTCGTAATGCAGGCGACGCTGCTGGAGAAAGTCTACGACTGGCCACTCGTCGTGACACGCGACCCCGCAGTCGGATCGCTGTCGCTTGTGCCGCTGAGAAAGCGAACGCCGCGCGGATGACATTTACACACTTACAGGGAAACCAGAAAATGAGAACACGCATCGTCATCGGATTCAGCCTGCTGCTCGGTCCTGCAATAGCGGACGGCCAATCCAACGACACCACGACGCTGACAACTGTCATCGTCTCGGCGACAAAGGCGCCCGCAGACCGTGCGTCGCTGACGCAGCCGGTCACCGTGTTGACTGGCAGTGAGCTCCGGGATCGCGGGATAGCCCGCGTGTCAGATGCTCTCAGAACTGTGCCGGGCGCAACTGTCGCGCAAAGCGGCTCGACGGGATCCGTCAGCACGCTTTTTCTCCGTGGCGGGGAAAGCAGGTACACAAAAGTCCTGATCGACGGCGTTGCAGTGAATGCGCCGGGAGGATTCTTCGATTTCAGCCATCTGTCCACGGACAACATCGAGCGTATCGAGATCGTCAGAGGTCCGGCGGGAGTCGTTCATGGCGCGGACGCGATGTCGGGAATCATCCAGGTCTTCACCCGCCAGGGCACCGGACCAGTCTCCGGCACCGGGCAGCTCCGCGCGGGGAGCCGTGGCGCGCGCGAAGCAAATCTCGAATTCGGCGGAACGTCGGGACGGAGCCGCTACTCGCTCGGCGGCGGGGCGCAGCGGACCGATGGTGTGCATTCGTTCAACAATCAGTACTACAACGGCACTCTCAGCGGATCGGCCGGCTTCTCGCCGCGATCCGGGACCGACATCCAGATCTCATCGCGATACTCCGCGGCGGAGTTTCATTACCCGACCGACTATACGGGTCAGCCGGTTGACTCGAATTCATATCGTGTGCAGCACCGGCTGACCGCCGGAGTTTCAGCCGCCACGAGGCTGACTCCTGCAATCGATGCGCGGCTGAGCCTTGGGTCGAACGAAGTTTCGGATCTAACCGAGGACATCACGGTCCCGTTCGGTGCGACGGATGCAGTCAATGCGGCGTTGCTTTCACGCAACAAGCGCCGCAGCGCCGAGTTTGGTTTGTCGGCTGCCGTTCCCCGCGTCGGAAAGTTGAGCGCGGGTGCCGAGTATATGAGTGAAAACGAGAGGAGCGTAAACGAGGAAGGGCCGGTCGGAGGCGCTGCGGCGCCGACCACCTCGTTCTCCGCCAGGCGGAACAATCGTGCTGTGTACGCCGAGCTGACAGGCACGATGGCCTCGCGGGTTTCATATACCGTTGCGACAAGGCTCGACGACAACTCCGATTACGACGCGCACGCCACCTACCGGCTCGGAACGAGCGCACCGGTCACGCCATCGACACGCCTGCGCGCCTCCGTCAGCACTGCGTTCAATGCACCGGCTTTCAACCAGATACATCCAACACTGTATACGAAGGCGAGTCCGGGTCTCGATCCCGAGCGCGGATTCTCGTGGGAAGTCGGAGCGGAGCAGTCAATTGCGCGCGGGGCGGTCACGCTTTCGGCCGGATACTTCAGGCAGCGGTTCGAGGACATGATTCAATATGTGAACGGCGGGCCTCCCGATTTCCTCGGCGGCTTCGCAAATCTCACAGAGGCAGAGTCGAACGGTTTCGAGGTCGAGGCGCGGATTGCTCCTTCCGGTAGCTGGTCGGGATGGGCGAATTACTCGAACTCGCGTCCCCGCGTGAAGCGGGTATCGAGCCGGTATGAGGGCGACCTGAGCCCGGGCGACGCGCTGCTGCGCCGGCCGGGACATTCGGGCGGTGCCTCAGTGGCCTGGTCGCGCCCGCGGATCGGGTCGGTCTCGGCAACGGCTGCTTATGCGGGCGAGAGGCCCGACATGGATTTCGCTCAGTTCCCGTCACCGCGCGTGACTCTTCCTTCGTACGTCACCTTCGATGTGGCGGGAAGCAAGGATGTATTCGTCGCTCCTTCCGGCCGGTCTTCCCTCGCGATCACGGGCCGGGTCGAGAATCTGTTGGACCGGCGTTACGAGCATGTCCTGAATTTTGCGGTTCCCGGTCGCACGATTCTCATCGGGGCGCGGTATTCTGGCGCCCTGTAGATTCTGGGGATGACGGCGCTGGTCACCGAAGCAATTGTCCTTCACGCGTTCGATTATCTGGAGACTTCCCGCATCATTCGTCTGATGACGCGTGATGCGGGCGTCCAGTCGGTGCTTGCGCGGGGGGCCCGCAGCTCGCGGAAGCGGTTCGGCAGCGCTCTCGACCTGTTCGCCCAGGGTACCGCCGAGATCGATGTGCGGCCCAACCGGGAGCTTCATTCGCTTGGGTCGATGGACGTGCGGCGGGCGCGGCCGCAACTGGCGACGGACGTCGGCAGGTTCACCGCGGCTTCGATGATAGTCGAGCTCGCGCTGCGCACCTCGAGCGACGAGCCTGCTCCTGGTCTTTTCGATTCCGTCGAGGCGGCCCTCGACGGGGTCGCACTCTCACCGCCCGAATCGTCTGTTGACGCTGCGCTCGCGGGAGCGTGGCATATCATAGCTACGCTTGGATTCACGCCAGCGCTCGACGTATGCGCGAATTGTCATGCGGTTCTTGATGCATCGGGCACGGTGAGGTTTTCGCACACGGCGGGGGGCGCCCTGTGCGAGCGGTGCGGGGCTCTTGCCACCGCCTGCAGGCTACTGCCCCCCGATGCGCGCGATGCGCTGAGGTCGTGGATCAGTTCAGGCGTCGCGCCCCCCCTGGGGGCACCCGGCGCGCGTGCGCATCAGCGGCTGCTCCGGGAGTTCTTTCAGGAGCACATGGGCGGGGGCCGCGACCTCAAGGCGTTCGAGGTATGGGAGAACGGGGGGTGGTCCTCCTCCTGATGGGGAAACCTTCCGACCGGATCGGGTGTCCGACAGTGTGAAGCCCGGCCGTGTGGATCGTCCTTAAACAGGTCGAGATGCACGGGATTTGCACTGGGCTACCTTGTCTGTGCCCGAGCTTTGGCGGGCTTGCGGGGTTTAAATAGTACTGGCGAGTGACAGTCAGCTTGACACTCTGCCAGAGTGACCGTAGGTTGGCCCGGAGAGAACATCTGTACAACCAGTTTTCCAAGGGGTATTTCTTCTAAACTTTCTTTGTCAGCAGTGGAGCAAAAATGAAACACCTGTGGGTGGCACTTGTAGTGCTTGCCCTCAGCGCGTTCATGCCAGGCGATCTGTCGGCCCAGGGAGTTTCACCCCAATCCGGCAGCGCGCGTGGCTCCGGATTGGAGCTCGGACAGAATTACCCGAATCCTTTCAATCCGCAAACGTGGATCCCGTTCAGCGTCGGAGACGGCGCGGGGTGCAGTGATCCAGGCCGGGTGTACCGCGTAAGCTTGCGGATTTACAATGTGTTGGCGCAGCCAGTGTCTGTGCCCGTATTGCAAGGCGGAACCGGGAATGTTGCTGGGGGGGAACCGATCGACCGGCTGTTTCTGACATGTGGTCGGTATACGGCGTACTGGGACGGAACGGATGCGAAAACGCGGCAGGAAGTCGCATCCGGAGTTTATCTCTACCGCCTCGAGGTCGATGGCAAGCCGCTGGTCAAGAAGATGCTGGTTTCCAGGTAAAAGAGTGTGGCAGGTCGCCACACTCTTTTTCTTTGGGCCTGCCCGTCTCCGTGTCAGCCACAATGGCAGCTTAGTGAGGCACCGTCGTTGCACCTCTGAATGACATGATCAATCCCGACAGGCTGACAGTAAAGTCAGGCGAAGCGCTGAACGAGGCGGTTGTTATCGCGCGCCGCGCCGGCAACCCGGTCATATACGATCTCCATCTCCTCCTCGCCCTTCTCGGTCAGGACGAAGGAATTGTCGTCCCCGTTCTCCAGAAACTCGGCGTGAGCGTGGCATCGCTGAGGGACCAGGCCGAGCGTGAAGCCGCTCGTTACCCGAAGCAGTCGGATGCCCAGCCGAATCTCTCGCGAGAGCTGAATCAGGTTTTCGATCGTGCCGAGAAGGAAGCGAAGGATCTCGGCGACGATTTTGTGTCGACAGAGCATCTGCTCCTCGCGTTGGCGGAGGTGAAGGGTACTGACTCGAAGCGCCTGCTCAACGATGCCGGTGCGAACAGGGAAGATCTTCTCCAGGCGCTCGAGCAGGTCCGGGGCAGCCATCGCGTCTCCGATCAGAGCCCCGAGAACCAGTATCAGGCGCTTCAGCGCTACACTCGCGATCTCACTGAGGCGGCGCGCAAGGGTAAGCTCGATCCTGTGATCGGGCGCGACGAAGAGATCCGGCGCGTGATCCAGGTTCTTTCACGCCGCACGAAAAACAATCCGGTGCTTATCGGTGAGCCGGGTGTCGGAAAGACAGCGATTGCGGAAGGGCTCGCCCAGCGGATCACGAACGGAGACGTTCCCGAGAGTCTCCGCGACAAGCGCCTGCTTTCACTCGATCTCGGAGCGCTCATCGCGGGAGCGAAGTTCCGCGGTGAATTCGAGGAGCGGCTCAAGGCGGTGCTTAAGGAGATAACCGAGGCAGAAGGGAAATTCGTGATCTTCATCGACGAGATGCACACACTCGTAGGTGCCGGAAAAGCTGAAGGGTCGATGGATGCGGGCAACATGCTGAAGCCGCTGCTGGCGCGCGGGGAGCTTCGTGTCGTAGGCGCGACGACGCTCGACGAATATCGCAAGCACGTCGAGAAGGATGCCGCGCTCGAGCGAAGGTTCCAACCGGTCTATGTTGGAGAGCCGAGCGTCGAGAGCACTATCGCGATTCTCCGCGGGCTCAAGGAGAGGTACGAGGTTCATCACGGAGTGCGGATCACCGATGGCGCGATCGTCGCCGCGGCCACCCTCTCGAACCGCTACATCGGCGACCGGTTCCTTCCGGACAAGGCGATCGACCTCATCGACGAGGCAGCGTCGCGTCTCCGCATTGAAATCGACTCGATGCCTCAGGAGATCGATGAGGTCGAACGCCGCATAACGCAGCTGGAGATCGAGCGGCAGGCGTTGCAGAAGGAGAAGGACAAGGCGTCGGTCGAGCGGCGTGAAGCACTCGAGCGTGAGCTCGCCGAGCTGCGCGAGAAGTCGAACGCGATGAAGACCCAGTGGCAGAACGAAAAGGAAACCCTCGGCAGCGTCGGCAGGATCAAGCAGCAGATGGAGGAGGCGCGCACCAAGGCCGAGCAGGCAACCCGCTCGGGCGACCTCGGCCGCGCTGCCGAGATCACTTACGGAACGATTCCCCAGCTCGAGGAGGAGCTGCGGCAGACCGAGACTCAGCTCGCGAGCAAGCAGTCCGGCGGCCGCCAGTTCCTGAAGGAGGAAGTTACTGCTGACGATGTGGCGGAGATCGTCGCAAAGTGGACAGGAATCCCTGTCTCGCGGATGATGGAGGGCGAGCGCGAGCGCCTTACGCGGCTCGAGGCATTGCTCGCCGAGCGGGTTGTGGGGCAGGGAGAGGCCGTGCGCGCGGTGGCGAACGCGGTGCGTCGCTCACGCGCCGGGTTGCAGGATCCAAATCGCCCCATCGGGTCATTCATTTTTCTCGGACCCACCGGAGTCGGGAAGACGGAGACTGCGCGGGCACTCGCGGAATTTCTTTTTGACGACGAGCATGCGATGGTGCGCATCGACATGTCGGAGTACATGGAGAAGCACGCCGTCGCGCGGCTCATCGGTGCGCCACCGGGCTACATCGGATACGAGGAGGGCGGGCAGCTCACCGAGGCGGTGAGACGGCGGCCGTACTCGGTCATCCTCTTCGACGAGATAGAAAAGGCGCACTCTGATGTATTCAACATCCTGCTCCAGATTCTCGACGACGGCCGTCTCACTGATTCGCAGGGCCGCACAGTGGATTTCCGGAACGCGGTGATAATCATGACGTCGAATATCGGCAGCGCTTTCATTCTCGAGCAGGGGACTGAGGACTGGGCGCTTGTCGAGACTCAGGTGACGGCTTCGCTGCGGCAGCATTTCCGTCCAGAGTTCCTCAACCGCGTGGACGACATAATAATTTTCCGGCCGCTTGGCGAAGAGCAGATCGAACACATAATCGGGCTTCAGCTTAAACGGCTCGATGTGTTGCTCGCCGACAGGAAGCTGTCAATCGAGCTGACGCCGGCCGCGAAGCATGTTCTGGCGACCGAGGGCTACGATCCGGCATTCGGCGCTCGGCCGCTCAAGAGAGCCATCCAGCGGCTTCTCCAGAATCCGCTGGCACTCGCGGTGCTTGAAGGTCGGTTCATGGAGGGAGACCGCGTGAAAGTTGATGTCGGCGCCGACGGCCATCTCGAGTTCGAGACTCGTCCGCGGGGCGGGAACGGCTCGTCGGGCGAGGCGTCGGAAGTCGGCTCCGGAGCGCCTGCCGGCGCGGTGTCGTAAAGGTTGACTTCACCGTTCCCGGGCGCGCCGGAACTGGCGCGCTTTGCCGTCGACGAGCAGTTCATGCGGAACGCGATAGCGATCGCGCATGATGCGACTCGCC
>JBBQZF010000092.1:0-10622 GCA_038208015.1 Gemmatimonadales bacterium | reverse complement strand
GCGATACGGAGTTCCAGTACAACAGGGAGGAGCTTTTTGCGAAGCTCCGCGAGCCCGTGGAGCGGCGGCTGAGCGAGTTCGACACCGAGAAGGAGGCGCGCGAGATCACCGAGTCAGTGAAGGCGGCGGTCGCGCAGGCATTTGGCGTCAACGTTCTCGCGATCGGACTTGGAGCGCTGTTCGTGACGGCTTTCACGACCGCCGCGCTCGATGTCACCGGAATATTGACCGCGACGATATTCGCGATTGCGGGCTGGCTCATCGTGCCGGCGAAGCGGCGGCGCCTCATCAACGAATTCGAGACGAAGATCGCGAAGCTGAACGAGGATCTTGCTGCGCTGATCAGGGCGAAGTTCGAGGACCAGCTGAAACGATACGAGGAGCAGCTTCTCGAGGTGATCGCCCCCTACGAGCGGTTTCTCGAGACTGAAAGAGCGCGGCTCGATACCGGACTCGGCGAGCTTCGCGAGGCAGACACCGAGGTTACGGCGCTCGAGAGCCGCGTCGACAGGACTTTTCCCGAAACCGCCTGACCTGACCCGGGACTTCTTTCATGAACGATTACTCGTCGTACGATGCGATTGCGCTCGCTGAGCTTGTCAGGACGCGGCAGGTGACGCCGCACGAACTCGTGTCTGCCGCGATCGACCGGATCGAAAAGCTCAACCCGAGTCTAAACGCAGTTGTTCACAAGTTCTACGACCGGGCCCTGAGGGATGCCGAGGCTTCGGAGGGCGACGCTCCATTTCGCGGAGTTCCGTTCCTCCTTAAGGACCTCCTCTCATGGTACGCAGGTGAGCCGACGTCGAGCGGCAGCCGGCTCTACGCCGGCTGGATTCCTCCGCACGACACCGAGATCGTCCGGAGGTACCGGCGCTCGGGAGTGATCATCCTGGCGAAGACGAACACGCCCGAGTTCGGATTGACTCCGTATACAGAGCCCGAGCTTTTCGGGCCGGCGCTCAATCCGTGGGACACGTCCCGCACCACCGGTGGCTCATCGGGCGGTTCAGCTGCGGCCGTTGCGAGCGGGATGGTTCCGTGGGCCGGGGGTGGCGATGGCGGTGGATCGATCCGCATCCCCGCCTCGTGCTGCGGACTGTTCGGGCTCAAGCCGACGCGCGGACGCACACCGGCCGGGCCGATTATCGGCGAGCTGTGGCAGGGGGCGGCGATCGAGCACTGCATCACGCGGTCGGTTCGCGACAGTGCGGCAATGCTCGACGCGATCTCCGGACCTGACATTGGCGCTCCATACTGGGCTCCGCCCACCGAGCGGCCGTTTCTCGATGAGGTCGGACACTCGCCGGGAAAGCTCAGAATAGCGGTGACGACGTTTCCGTTTCTCGGTCATGCGGTTCATCCCGACTGCGTCGAAGCGGTCGAGAAAGCCGTCAAGCTGCTGGAATCCCTCGGTCACGACGTGACAGAAGCTGCACCGGCAGTCGACCGCGAGATGTTCAATCGCGCATTTCTCACCGTCGTTTGCGGGGAGGTGCGCTCAGACATTCTCGAGGCCAGAGAGAGGCTTGGACGCGCACCGCGCCCCTCCGACGTCGAGTACACGACATGGGGGCTCAACCTCCTCGGCGCATCTCTGTCAGCCGGCGCGTTCGTCAAGGCGGAGCGTTACCTGCGTAGCTCGGCGCGGCGAGTCGGCGAGTTCTTCGAGAATTTCGATGTACTCGTCACGCCGACCATGGCAGTGCCGCCCTATCCGACCGGCGAGCTGCAGCCGAAGCCGCACGAGCGGGTGATGCTCAAGCTCCTCGGGAAAATGCGCGCGGGGAACGTCCTGAAAATGCTCGGAGCGCTGGAGCAGACCGCCGACAAGATATTCGACGCGATTCCTTATACACCGCTGTTCAACGTGACGGGACAGCCGGCGATGTCCGTCCCGCTCCACTGGAGTCCCGGAGGTCTCCCGATCGGTATCCACTTCGTCGGCCGCTACGGAGATGAAGCGACGCTGTTCAGGCTGGCAGGCCAGCTCGAGCAGGCACAGCCATGGAGTCACAGGAGACCGCCGATCCACGGCTGATCAGCGCGCGAGCGGAAGCTCCTTTACCGCGACGTTTTCGACAGTTGACGGATTCGCCGTCAGGATGCGGCGGTGATAGTCGACCTGGCCGAGGTGGTACGTCAGGTGGACGGCGAGATGTGCCAGGAATTCCCCCGTGCGTACCTGCCGGTCGGCGATCGGCATCGGGTATGGCTGGCCGAGCCGTTCGGGGTCGAGGTTCTGAAGGGTCGTCTCGAGCTCTTCGATCGTCGCTTCTATCTGCCGGCACAGATCCTGGCGGGACAGATCACGACTCTCGAATTCCGAGGCCCGGTTCCTCACATAGCCAGTGCCGCCGAGTGTCGCACCGAAGAAATGGCGAAGATTCCCCACGATGTGGAGCACGAGATTGCCCGCCGAATTGGAGATCCCCGGGGTCGTCAGCCACAGTGACCCGTCATCGGGATAGGCGGCGACCTGCGAATAGAGCGACCTGAGGTCTCTCGCAAGCAGGAAGCGCAGCGCATCGCGGAGAATCGCCGTCTCCGGCGTCCAGGGGTTGCTTGTCATCAGGCAAATCTTGCAGAAGCTCGCGCCTTGCGGCAAGAATCCGCCCTGCCTGCACGCCTCTTGCCCATAAGCGTTTCGACTCCAACTGGAACCAGGGAATGAAACGCATCTCGCAATCACTTGTTTTACTGATTTTCCCGGCGCTGGCCGCATGCACCGTCTCGGAGAGAAGCGACACCGCCGCGGATTCGGCTGCCGCTGCTCTCGCTGCCTCCGCCGCGGACACGATGACAATGATGCCGCCGATGACGATCGACTCGGCGGCAATGATCGATCCGAACTCGCGCGCGGCGAACATGCGCATAGAGGTCGATCTCAGCGCGCGGAAGCTATATGTGGTCGACGGGTCCGAGAGGTCGGCAACCTACGATGTCGCGGTCGGATCCCAGGAATGGCCGACTCAGACGGGACAGTGGAGGATCACGCAGGTGGTCTGGAATCCGGAGTGGATTCCACCCGATGAGTCGTGGGCCGAGCAGAAGAAGTCGAGGCAGCCGGGCGATCCGCAGAATCCGCTGGGCCGTGCCCAGCTCATATACGATCCGCCCCGCACCATTCACGGGACGAATGACGCGTCTTCCATCGGCAAGGCGGTGTCGCATGGCTCGATACGGCTATCGAATGCGAACGTAACCAAGCTTGGTCGCGAGCTGATGGAGGCTACGGGCGTGCCCCGCGATTCGGCGTTCTACCGGAATGCCGCAACCAACCGAAAGGAGAAGATCATCGTCGACCTGCCCGGGGGGGTTCCGATAAGGGTTTTCTAAAGTACTCTGACGCCGTAGATGCCTTCGAGGCATCTACGATGTCAGAACCCCTGCCCGATCCGCCAGGTGAACTTCCACGGATCGCTCTGGTCGATCGCCCTCGTGATTCCGAATGCGAGGGCGCCGCTGAAGAAAGTGACGAGAAACTCCGCGGATGCGCGCATGCCGTCGGTCGGTCGTGATATCGGGACCGCCGGACCGCCGGCGCTGTCAGGAATGCTCCCCAGCTCGAGCAGCGCTTGGCGCGCCCTTTCACCTGACACCTCCGCCCATCCGCCGTGCACCCCCGCGGCAACACCCGGGGCAAGCCCGGGAAGAATCAAAGAACTCGGCAGCCGGATCGGCGCTCGCAGAAACGGAAACGTGTAACCGACCACGGTCCTGACGAGCGCCGCGCGATCTCCAGCAAACTCCTTGTACTCGTAAGCGCTCAATCCGAGATCACCACCAAGCTCGAACATCACCTGCGGCGCCGGACTGCCAAGCAGCGTTCCCGCGTCGCCGCGTGCGTAAACCTGGAACGGACCAACTTCGCGCCTCATCGCAGTCCGCACTTCCAGCCGCTGCCACCGCAAGTCTCCGTCGGCGCGCTCGTATCGCATCGTTAGACCGAGCCCGCGATCGACGAACAGGCCGCTGACCTGCGGATTTATTTCGATGGTCGCCGCACTTCTGATGTAGCCACCCTCGCGAATTCCGCGATTCGGGCGGAAGCCCTCGCCCCGCGCTACGTACAGCCCCCTCGAGATATTCTGCTTCACGGCGTTGTCAGAGCCGGGACCTGCCTCGATGCGGACGAGCGATCTACGCTGCGGACCGTATGTCCGCATCACGTAACCCGCAATTGTGCGCCGGTCGAGATAATCGTAATCATCGACGCTCCCGAGAAGCGCTGACAACGTCGCGCCATACGACAACGGCGGCTGGAAATCGTTCGTGTGCGCGAGAGCCCGCTCGGCGCGGACCCCCGTTGTAGTCCTGCCAAGCGTTCGTTGAACACCCAGCATTCCGCGCGGCACCCTTTCCGCCCATGCGTAGCCGATGGATCCACGAGCTGAAAGGCCGGGAGCTTTGTCACGGAAATCATGCTCGGCCGCGATCCCGGTAAAGACACCTTCTATGCGATTGAACCTGAACACTTCGCCGAGCGACCTTGGACTGAAGCGGAGCGACGCATTGCCGGCAGTGCTCCACGCGTCCGGAGCGAGGTCGTCGAATTCGGCGAAATACGTATCCGTGCTGGCCGCTCCTATCGGCTGCTGCCAGCTGTTGAACCGCTGTTGATCCGATGACGATGCGAATGTCAGGTGGTGGCGGATTCCCGGGGGCGCTTCCGGACCAGTCCACGACGAGTCATTTGCACGAATGTCATGGAAACGCGAAACGATCCTGACGATGCTCCTGAAATCGCCGAACAGCGCAACACGCGCCTGGAGTTCGGTGCGCTGGTACGCGGGGAGCCAGTACTCTCCGTTCACCTCGACATTCACCAGCTCGACGAACGATGCTCCGCTTACGCCGGGGAGCCGGCTTCCGGACCGCAGGGTTACTTCGCCGTCACGCAGCTCGACCATCCGGCCGCGCATCCTCACTATCTGCTTCCGGTCGCTGTCGAGGTACATGTCACCGAAGAAAAGAATCGCGTCGCCCTGGGCATCCGTCCTCGGCGTAACTCTCACTCTCACAAGCGGGATCCGGCGACCACTCGTCGAGAAGAGCGTCACCGCTGTATCGCCGCCCTCATACACGTAGTATGCGCCGCGATTGGCAGCCAGCGGATGAATGGCGAAGCTCGCGCTGTTCGGGTTGAGCGTTCTGTTCGATGCCGACGCGGAAGTCACACCAAGCTGGAGCCGGTTCCCGTACAACGTCGGCGTGGTCCACCCGCCAAAGATCGACATCAGCGAGAACGTCGGACCGACTGACTGGCTGCGGTAGCCGATCACCCGCTGATCGTACCTGTCAGGTGTCCTGAAGCGGACATCGCTGGCGATCTGCTCGAGCTGCGCGGTTCTTTCCCTCGCGCCGGAGTCAAGCAGGATTATCGACATCTCCGACTCGACCCTCGCGCGGTACGCGCGAAGCCGGTCAGGAATCTGTGAATTGATGAGAGCAGCTTCGGCGAGAAGCGCGTCCAGCGGCGAGTACACATTGGCCTGTGGAACGGGCGCGACCTGTGCCCCGATGCTCCCCGCTCCGACGAGGCAGGCGAATGCCGCGCATTTCAGTTTCATCTGCAGCAACGAGTGCAACAGGCGGGCCGGGCACTATTCGCTCCGGCCCGCCTTCTGACATCACCTCAGGCGGGATTCTCCAGCCAGTGCCGCAGCGATTCCGGAGTGCTCAACACAGTTTCGCGCTCAATCAGAAAAGGATGTATCTGATCTTCCGCGTATCCTGTCGGTACGCCGGTTTGCCGGCTGACCACCCACGAGGAACGCGGGTTTCGATCCCTGCCGGCCATCAGTGACCGCGGCGACGTATCGACGACCGCGGCAACCGCGCCGTACGTCGCTCTCTGATGAAAGCGGTCAAGCTGCTCGAGAATCGAATCGAGAGTGATTTCTGCTGCAACTGCGGTATCGGGCATTTCGTCCTCCAATGACTGGTGGTGTCGCTGGTGGACGAAAACTCAATGCCCCGCGATGAACCGGATCACCATCCGCAAGCGCGCGGAACCGGTTTACCGCTTAGTGTCAGGATCATCGACATGCGACCCGGACGGCAGGTGGGTTCGCGACAAATTTCTCACCATCGCCTCGAGATCGAGTCCCATCGCACCAGCAACCTGCTGCACAGCCGCCAGCGATGCGTTCACCTTCTGCGTCGTCGCATTCGCGACCCCCTGACCGCTCCCGCTGTCGATCACAGTCACGCGGTCGATGTCGATGCTCTTCATTGAATCCAGAGCGCTGGTGAGGAGAGCCGGCATCTTCTCGGCGATGAATACCCGCAGACCGGTGTCCCCTGCCTTCTCGATCTCCAGCAGGAGCATTCGCAGTGCCTCCGCCTGCGCGCGACCGTTCTCGAGAATAGGCGCAGCGTCAGCCTTGGCGCGCGACTCGGCCGCCATTCGCTCGGCTTCCGCTGGCTGCACTACGTCGGCCTGAAGTCTCGTGCGCTCGAGCTCGACTCGCTGAACCTCCAGCTGCGTCCGCGCCTGCGCTTCGGCACGCTCCGCATCCGCCCTCGCCACGCGTTCCGCAGTCTCTGCCTCACGACCGAGCTCTGCCTGGCGCACTCGCAGGAGATTCTGCGCCTCGGCGATCGCTGTCGAGGCCTGCGCGTTCGCGACCTCGGACACCCGCGTTGCCTCAGCCTGCCGGAGCGCGGTTTCCGCCTTCGCGTTTGCCTTCGCAATTTCCGCATCACGGATTGCCTCCGACGTCGCTTTCTCTCCCATCGCCTTCAGGTATCCGACGCGGTCGCTGACATGCTGGATCTTCAGGACGTCGAGCTGGAGCCCCAGCTTCTTGAGGTCGTGATCCGCTTCTTCAGAGAGATGGGCTGCAAAGCCGAGCCGGTCTTCGTTCACCTCTTCAGGTGTGAGCTTTGCCAGCACTCCGCGGAGATTTCCAGTCAGCGTCTCCCGGGCCAGTGCCTCGACATCAGCCAGCGGTTTCCCGAGCAGGCGCTCGACCGCGTTGTTGAATACATGGTCAGGCGCGGATGCGATCTTGAGATTCGCAACCGCCTTTACCTCCAGCGGGATGTTTCCCTTCGAGTACGCATCGGAGACGCTTATCTCGAGCGGAATCGTTCCCAGCGAAACCCACTGCACCTGCTCGATCAGTGGAACGCGAAGCGACCTTCCGCCGCTGACCGTTCGGTACCCGATTCGAGTGCCATCGTCGAGAAGGCGTTGCCGGCCCGTGATGACCGCCGCGAAATTCGGCGGAGCGATGATGAGCAGCTTCTTGATCGTGAAGAGCGCGATCGCGATGACTCCGACAATCACTCCTCCCATCACGAGGGCAGCGCTTTGAAATAACTCCATATCTATTCCTCTTGTGTGGTTGAATCGGTGAGCTCAGGCGCCGGCGTAACGAGGGCAATGCCATCGCGTACCTCGACCACCATCACGGTGCGCCATGTTTCAGGGTCGGTCCCGACTTCCGCATGAGGCAGAGCGAGAAGCTCCTGGGTCTGGCCGCTGTGAGTTACCACTATCTTGCCGGTCGTGCCTGCGCGAATCGGGATCGTCACGTCGCCGGTCCGGCCCACGATCCACCGGTCGCCGCGGTTCTGCCCCGAATCTGTGCGCCGCAGATAGCTGAACGCCAATGCGCTGAGCATCCACGCCATCACACCGGTTGCACCTGCGATCCCGAACGCCAGCGCCGTGTTGCGACCTTCCCACAGCAGCTGGAGAAGAACCCCTGTTGCACCGAATGCAAACAGAAAGTATGTGGCGTTCCGGAGCGAGAATATCCGGCCCCAGTCACCTTCGCCGCCGCTGTCCGGCCCATCACCTTCACCGGCGGCATCGCCGATAAGCGAGATACCGAGCAGGCCGCCGCCGACAACGAGCGACAGCCAGAAAAGGAAGGTCACCTATCCCTCCGTGGCCACTGATCGACGAGCCGGCTCATGAAAACCGCCGCGCGCTCCGCGCTCATCCGCAGTGATGGGAGGTACACGAGCTCACTTGGCGAATGCGCACCGCGACCGTCCACGCCGAGTCCGTCGATTCCGGGAATTATCGGTGCGATGAAGGAAACGTCGCCGGCGCCGCGGGACTCGGGCGCGCTCGTTCCCACGGCCGGATACCCGAGCGACTGACTGGTGGCGGAGTACATCTCGAGAAGTCTCTCGCCTTCAACCGTCACCGGCATCGCAGGATAACGGTCGGTGAACTCGATCGCGGCCTCGGCGCCGTTCAGCGACTGCGACACAATCGAGCGCATGCGGGCCCGTGCCGAGTCCTTCTGGCCGTCGGTGAGAAATCGAAGGTCGCCCGTTGCGCGGAACACCGGCGCGACGATGTTCGACTTCCCCGCGATTGTCATGACGCCGGCTGTATCGACGTCGAGTGTGGTTCCTGAGCCCATTACGCCGATGTTGAAAGTCAGTCCGCGCGGTCCGGCCAGCGTGCGGCGGAACTCGTCGAGTATCCGGGCCCCCTCGTAGGCGGCGCCGTAGCCGACACCGGGTGAGAACACCCCTGCGGAGTGAGCCTGGCGGCCCTTCACATCCAGTTGCCACGAGCTCGACCCTCTCCGCCCGATCGCGACGCGGCCGGCGGATCCGCCCTCGAAGGCAAGCGCGACATCGCTTTCGCGCGCGGCGCCGTAAAGCGCTTCCCGTGATATCGACAATGGAGATCCCGCCGACTCCTCGTCGCCGGTCATTATCACTGTCACGTTCATGTCCTTGAGCCGGCCCGCGTCGGCAAGCGCCCTTAGCGCGAGGATTATCGTGACATTCCCGCCCTTCATGTCGCTTGTGCCGGCCCCGCGGGCCACTGTGTCTTCCTGCACCCATTCCTGCCCGGCGCCCTCATAGACCGTGTCGAGGTGGCCGATCAGAAGCATCATCGGCCCTGTTCCCCCCCGATGCACTGCCACAAGGTGGCCCGCGCGCCTCATCTCAGCCGGCATTGCAACCCAGCGCGACTCGAAGCCAAGGGCCGTCAGCTCGGCACTGAAGAGATCGCCCACCCGGCGAACGCCGGCGAGATTGCCCGTGCCGCTGGGAATGTTCACCGATCGGCGAAGCAGGTCGACCGCCGATTCGTAATGGGCGCCAACCGCGTCCCGGATGCGGGCTTCGGCGGGCGACAAGGCCACTTGAACGGCGGGTAGCGGAATCGGGGCCGTCGGCGCCGCAGCCGGGCGGCATCCAGCAGCTGCGAGGAGCAGAAGGAGCGAGTTGCGGAGTTTTTGCATGTCGGGGCTGAGGAATCTGACGTTGAAACATCACCCCTGAAGCGCCCGCCGGCTACCTCGCCCCGCGGCTGAGAGCGGTAGATTCCCGCCGATGAAATCTCCGCTCAGCATCATTTCGCTGTCGCTGCTGGCAGGCGCCTGCACGACCGCCCCCGTTGTTCCTGCACCACACCCTGCGGCGGGAACTGTCACAGTGGGAGCCGACAGGCTCCTCCCCGAATACGCGCACCTGGTCCGCGGGAAAAAACTGGCGCTCGTCTCGAACCACAGCGGGCGGCTCTCCGACGGTACCCATCTCGCCGACGCCCTCAACGGATACGCGGATGCGGACCTCAGAGTCCTGTTTGGAATGGAGTACAACATCCGCTCGAACGATTATTCGGTTGCGCGCGACCCCGAATCAGCAACGGATCCCGCAACGGGGCTCACGAAGCACAACCTCTACGGCGAGCATCACAAGCCAACGCCGGAAATGCTGGCTGGAATCGACGCGGTCGTCTTCGATATTCAGGAAGTCGGCGCGCGATTCTACGAGCACATCAACATTCTCGGTTTCGTCATGGAGGCCGCCGCGGAAAACGGCATCGAGGTTATCGTACTCGACCGCCCGAATCCGATCACCGGCGTTAAGGTCGACGGCTTCATCACGGATGAGAGCGCACGCTTCAGGTTCGGGTCATACGCACGAGTGCCGGTAGTGCACGGCATGACGATGGGCGAGCTCGCCCGATTCTACAACAATGAGGGAGAGCTGCTGGGGAGAGTCCGCGCAAAGCTGAGCGTCGTCCCGATGAAGGGCTGGACGCGATCGATGTGGTACGACCAGACGGGCCTGGCGTGGAGCAAGCCGTCGCCAAACCTGCTCACCTTTCAGTCGTTGCTGGCATATGTGGGCACATGCCTCATCGAGGCGACAAACCTCTCGGAGGGGCGAGGCAGCGACAAGCCGTTCGAGTACATCGGCGCAGCATGGCTCGACAACGACGGCGCAGCGAAGCTGCTGAACGGCCTGAACCTGCCCGGAGTCAGATTCGAGCGAGTCAGTTTCACGCCGGAACAGAAGTCGTTTCACGGTCGGCCGCCAAAACTCACCGGAGTCCCGCTCAAAGGGATCGACGTTCGCGTAACGGATCGCGAGGCATTCGAGCCGTACCGCGCCGGTATAGCGATCCTCTGGGCGGTGCACAAGCTGCACCCCGACCGGCTCGTCTGGAACGACGCGGCACTCGACCGGCTGGCTGCTACGCCACGGCTCAAATCAATGATCGTCGCAGGCAATACACCGGTCCAGATCTTCAACGCGTGGGAAGCGGAGGTGAAGACGTTCGAGGCGAAGCGGGCGCCGTACCTGCTCTATCACTAGCGGGCATTCCCGCGCCGCCATCAGCTATCTTG
>JBBQZF010000091.1:0-10658 GCA_038208015.1 Gemmatimonadales bacterium | reverse complement strand
GGTGAGAACGTTGAGCGCAAAACCGTGCCAGGTCACCCAGTCTCTGGCGTGCACGCCGATCGACGCAATCTTCCGCCCGCTCGTCCACACTCCGGTGTAGCCCGTGCTCCTCTCGCCCACTATCCCATAGCGACTGAGAGTCCTGATCAACCCTTCCTCGACCTGGCGCAGGAACCAGTGAAGGTCTTGCCGGTGTCGCTTGAGGTCGATCACCGGATAACCCACGAGCTGGCCCGGACCGTGGAACGTCACGTCCCCGCCCCGCTCGACCTCGAAAAGCTCTACACCACGTGATGCGAGAAACTCGGGACTCGCAACGAGATTCTTCTGCTTCGACGACCTGCCGAGCGTGACAACGGGAGGGTGCTCCACAAGGAGCAGGACATCCTGCGGGATCGCCCCGCTTATCCGGTCCCTCGCAACCGATCGCTGGAGCTCCAGCGCCTCGGCGTAACCCATCCTGCCGAGGCGGGCGACGAGGAGCTCACGCGCGGGCGAATCAGGTGTGGAGGACTCTTCCAAGCGAGTCGAGGCAGGCTTCAGCCACGGCCTCGGAGAGCGTCGGGTGAGCGTGGATGGCGAGGTCTATTTCCTCTACCGTAAACTCGTTCTCCCGCGCGACAGCGATCTCATGAAGCAGCTCTGTCGCATGAGCCCCGACGATGTGAGCTCCGAGAATCTCCCCGTACTTTGTGTCGCGGATGATCTTCACGAAACCCTCGGTTTCGCCCGACGTCCGGGCGCGGCCATTAGCCGAGAATGGGAATTTCCCGACCTTGTAGTCGAGCTTCTTCTCCTTGCACTGCGCTTCAGTGAGCCCGATCGACGCGACCTCGGGATGGCAGTATGTGGCGTTCGGAATGTTTCCGTAATTGACCGGATGTGAACCCTTGCCGGCAAGATGCTCGGCCAGCACGACACCTTCGCGGGATCCCTTGTGCGCGAGCATCGGCGGCCCTGCGACGTCACCGATCGCGTAGATGCCCTTCGCCGAAGTCTCCATCTTCTCGTTGATCTTTATGAAACCGGACTCCGTGAGATTGACGCCGTTCTCCTTGAGTCCGATGTCGTCAACGTTCGGCGCGCGGCCGGCGGCGACGAGGACCTGCTCGACCTCGAGACTCTGCTTGTTCCCGCCGACATCGACCGACATCGTCACCGAACTCTTGCCGATCTTCACATCGCTGATCTTCGCGCCGGCGAGAACATCGATCTTCCGCTTCTTGAACGCCTTGGCAAGCTCCGCTGAGCAGTCAGCATCCTCGAGGGGAAGGATCGTCGGCGCGACGTCGATGAGAGTGACGTGAGTCCCGAAAGCGTTGAACACGTCGGCAAACTCGCATCCGACTGCGCCCGCTCCGACGATCGCCATGGTCTTCGGAGCCTTCTCGAGAAGCAGCGCCTCGTCAGACGAGATGACCGTTGTCTTGTTGAGCTCGAGCCCTGCCTGGGGGAGACCCTTCACGCGCGATCCGGTGGCGATGACCACCGCCTTCTTCGCGTCGTGTTTCTCCTCCTTTCCATCTGCATTCTTCACCGAAACCGAATTCTTCCCGGCCAGCTTCGCCGTGCCCTTGATGTGCGTGATCTTGTGTTTCTTGAAGAGAAACTCCACGCCCTTCGAGTTCTGTGTGCTCACAGCGCGGGAGCGCTTCATCGCGACACCATAGTCGTAAGTCGTCTCACCGACATTCACGCCGAACTCGGCGGCCTTCTTCACTTTCTCGGCAATCGACGCGGATTCGAGCAATGCCTTTGCCGGAATGCACCCCCACAGCACGCAGGTGCCGCCGAGTCCCTCGCGCTCGATGACGGCGACTGACATGCCGAGCTGGGCGGCGCGGATCGCGCCGACGTAGCCCGCCGGACCGCCACCGATGAAAATCACGTCGAATGATGCCATTTGTATTTCAGTTAGTGGTTAGATCACGAGCAGCAGCGGGTTCTCGAAGTATCGTTTGACGCTGAGCAGGAACTTCGCCCCCACCGCGCCATCCACCACGCGGTGATCGCAGCTCATGGTGACCCGCATTCTCTGCCTTACGACTACCTGCCCGTCGATAACGACTGCCTTCGGCTCCACGCCGCCCACTGCGAGAATGCCGGCCTCAGGCGGGTTGATTATCGCCGTGAAATGCTCGATGCCGAACATCCCGAGGTTCGAGACAGAGAACGTCGAGCCCGTGTACTGTTCTGGCGTGAGCTTTCGCGCGCGAGCGAGACCCGCGAGCTGTTTCGCTTCGGATGCGATCTGCCCGATCGGCTTGCGATCAGCGTCAAAGATAACCGGAGTTATGAGCCCTGCGTCTGTCGCGACAGCCATTGCAACGTGAACGCGATTGAAGTGGCGGATGCGATCGCCCATCCAGTGCGCGTTGACTTCGGGATGATCTGACAGCGCCTGGGCCACTGCCTTAATGACGATGTCGTTGAAGCTGATCTTGTAGTCGTCGCCAAGCTCCTTCAGCTGCGCGCGCATCTCTGAAGCGCGCTCAGCATCCCACTCGGCGGTAAGATAAAAAGTCGGAATCGGGCCGATCGACTCGGTGAGCCGGCGTGCGATTGTTTTCCGGATCTGGGTGAGCTGGATATCCTGGAAATCGCCCTCGCGGGAGATGAACCGCGGCGGAGCTTTTGCGGCTTCCTTTGCCGCGGCTGGCCTCGCGCCTGCCTTGGCTGCCTCCTCGATGTCGCGGCGGATTATCCTTCCCCCAGGGCCCGATCCCCGAACCTGCGAGAGCTCGACTCCCTGTTCGCTGGCGAGCCTGCGCGCGAGTGGGGAGCTTCGCTGACGGCCTTCGGGAGCGGCATCCTTTGCCACCGGAGCGGCGGCTGCGGACGCGACGCCGAATCCGGACCCTCGCGGCGGTAGGGGAGGCTGGGCAGGTGCCGGTTGAGCCTTCTCGACCTTTTCTTCCGGAGGCGCCGAAGCTTCGTCGTCCGGCTTGTCCGGCTTGTCCGGCACCGGTGTCGCTTCCCCTGCTTGCTCCTCGGCCGTTTCCGTTTTCTCCGGCGTCGCGGGAGGCTTAGCCGGGGCAGCGCCGCCGACGATTGCTTCGATGTCCTCGTCCGGCGTGGCGATGACCGCGAGCAGAGTGCCGACCGCCGACGAGTCGCCTTCCGATGCAAGGAGCTTTCGAATCACGCCGTCGCCGCGGGCGACGAGCTCCATCACTGCCTTGTCTGTCTCAACTTCCGCGAGAACGTCGCCGGATTTGACGGCGTCGCCTTCGTTCTTCAGCCATTTAACGAGGCGTCCCTCCTCCATTGTCGGAGAGAGTGCCTCCATTACAACCTTTGTGGCCATGAGTCGCTAGTCGAGGTACATGACTTTCTTGATGGCTGCGAGCGCTTTCGGCGCGTCGGCCTTCGCGGCTTTCTCCAGATTCTTGGCGTACGGCATCGGGACATCGGCCTGGTGAACGCGTATGACCGGTGCATCGAGATCGTCGAAGCATTCGCGCTGAATGAAGTCGACGACCTGCGCGCCGACTCCGCATATCTCCCAGCCCTCCTCGAGCACGACAGCGCGGTTCGTCTTCTGGACGGAGGCGGCGATCGCCTCCACGTCCATCGGCCTCACCGTGCGAAGATCGACGATATCGACCGAGATGTTCTCTTTCGCGAGTGTTTCGGCCACCTGCAGCGCCACGAGCACCATTTTCCCGTGCGCGATGATCGAGCAGTCGCTGCCTTCGCGCTTCACGTCAGCCTTCCCGATTGGAACGAGATGCTCACCATCGGGCACCTCGCCCTTCGTGTTATAGAGCATCTCGCCTTCGAGAAACACTATCGGGTTGTCGTCGCGTATCGCCGACTTGAGCAGCCCTTTCGCGTCGGCGGGAGTGCCCGGCGTTACGACTTTAAGTCCCGGAATGTGAGCGAGCCAGCTTTCCCAGGCCTGCGAGTGCTGCGCCGAAAGTTGAAGCGCCGAACCGTTGGGGCCGCGAAACACCATCGGCATGGGAAACTGGCCCCCAGACATGTAGAGCATCTTGGCTGCCGCGTTCACAACCTGGTCCAGTGCAAGCAATGCAAAGTTCCACGTCATGAACTCGATTATCGGCCTCAGGCCCACCATCGCCGAGCCTACGCCGATGCCGGCGAAGCCAAGCTCCGTGATCGGCGTGTCGACTATTCGCATCGGCCCGAACTCATCGAGCAGTCCCTTCGACACCTTGTAAGCGCCGTTGTACTGCGCGACCTCCTCGCCCATGAGGAAGACCCTGTCGTCGCGAGTCAGCTCTTCGCGGAGCGCCTGCGTGAGCGCCTCACGGTAGGTAACCACTGCCATCGTCAGCTCGTCGTGTCTACGAGAACGTCGGTGTACAGCTCCTCGAGCGAAGGCTCGGGGCTGGCATCGGCGAAATCCCAGGCATCCTGCACTATGGCCTTCTGCTCCTCGTCAAGCTTCGCGAACTCGCCCTCGGAGAGCTGCCCGTCAGCACGCATGCGATCGTGAAGCAGCAGGATCGGATCCTTCTTCATGCTCTCCTCGAGCTCTTCCTTCGAGCGATATGTACCGCTTGCAGCATCCGACATCGAGTGCCCCATGAAGCGGAAAGTCCGCATCTCGAGCAGCGTCGGCCGTGCCTCCTTTCGAGCCAGTTCAATCGCGCGCCCCATCGCGTCGCGCACAGCGAAAACATCCTGCCCATCCACTGACTCCCCGACCATGCGGTAGCCTGCCGCGCGCACGGTCACATCCTCGTTCGCAGTAGCGCGCGAGATAGCCGTCCCCATGCCGTAGCGATTGTTCTCGATGACGAACACCGCCGGCAAGCTCCATAACGAGGCCATGTTGAGCGCCTCGTGAAAAGCGCCGATGTTCACCGCGGCCTCGCCGAAGAAACAAACGCAGACCTGGTCGCCCTTGCGATACTTGATCGCCCATGCGACTCCCGCCGCGAGCGGAATGTGAGCGCCAACGATGCCATGGCCGCCGAGGAAATTGAGCTCCTTGTCGAACAGGTGCATCGATCCGCCCTTGCCGCCCGAGCATCCGTCGGAGCGCCCGAAAAGCTCTGCCATCACCGCGCGCGGACTCATTCCCCGGGCGAGCGCCTGGCCATGATCCCGGTATGACGTAACTACATAGTCGTCAGGCCTGAGCAGCGACATCGTGCCTGTCGAGATCGCCTCCTGCCCGATATAGAGGTGGCAGAACCCGCCGATCTTTCCGAGCGCGTAAGCCTCCGCTGAGCGTTCCTCGAAGCGGCGCTGGAGAAGCATCGAGCGCAACATCTCCTTGCGCAGGTCTATGTCGGCGTCGCCCGCGATCGTTGCTTTCTTCTGCACGTCCGCGGAGGCCGAAGATTTGTCATTTTTTTTCTTCGCCATTCGTTGTCCGGATTTGCGGGTCTCGTCGCGCATAGTGTCGGTCATACTCCGGCCGCCTGAACCTGCTCCCACGCGTGATAGCTCGACCTGACCAGCGGGCCCGACTCGACGTGACGGAAGCCCATCTCCATTCCCACCTCGTAAAGGCGGCGGAATTCGTCCGGCGTGTAGTAACGGTCGAGCGCGATGTGATTGTCGGAAGGACGGAGATACTGCCCAAGAGTCAGAATGTCCACATCGACGGCCCGCAGGTCGCGCATGACAGTTATCACTTCCTCGACTGTCTCGCCCATGCCAAGAATCATTCCGGTCTTGGTGGGAATGTCCGGGGCGAGCCTTTTTGCAGTGCGGAATATCTCCATCACCCGCATGTACCTTCCGCCGGGACGTGCCTTCTTGTACAGGCGCGGCACTGTCTCGGTGTTGTGGTTGTAGATCTCAGGCCTTGCTTCGAGCACCGTGCGAATGCTGCCGACGTTGCCCTGGAAGTCGGGCACCAGCACTTCGACCGAGCATCCGGGAACCCGCGCGTGAATCTGCCTGATTGTCTCGGCAAATATGTAAGCGCCGAAGTCGGGCAGGTCGTCGCGGTCCACCGACGTTATGACCGCATGCTGGAGCTGCATCTGGGCGATCGCCTCGGCCACCCTGTCGGGCTCCGAGATATCGTACTTGGGCGGTCTTCCATGGGCCACGGCGCAATAGGCGCAGTTGCGCGTGCAGACGTCCCCCAGGATCATGAAGGTGGCCGTCCCGTGCTCCCAGCATTCGCCGACGTTGGGGCAGTGGGCCTCTTCACATACTGAGTGGAGGTCCAGCTCGCGCATCATCTGCTTGAGCCGCAAGTAGTTAGGCCCGCCCGGCGCCTTCACCTTCAGCCACGAAGGCTTCCGCTCAGGAAGCGGATCGGCACGGTGGCGACCCATTATCTGGTATAACACTTCGCTCATGTGTCCGGGCTAATCTAACCCGAAAACCGGGCCGGGTGAAACTGACTCAGGTCGTGAGAGAGGGGCTCTTCGGTCACAAGTTCGGCCACCGATTCGCCAGTCAGGGGCGCCAGGAGGATGCCGTTGCGGGAGTGGCCACACGCATAAACGATCTGGGGATTTTCCGGATCTGCGCCGAGGATGGGAAGCATGTCCGGTGTTACGGGGCGGAGGCCGGCCCACGTTGCATTGACGCCGGAAACCGCCAGAGCCGGCGCGATCTCTTCCGCGGCTGATCGAACCCGGGCAATTCCTTCCGGAGTCGTCCCGGGCGTGAAGCCGACGTTTTCCATTGTGCTGCCGGCTATGAGAGTGCCGGCCGTTCGGGGGACGAGGTAGCCGCGCGGCCCGTAAGTCACGTGCCGAAGGCCGATTGCGTCGTACGAGACGAGCTGGCCGCGCGACGGCGAGACGGCCGCGAGATACGGCGCACCCGCCACCTGACTGCCCCACGCGCCGGGAGCGAGCGCTATGTGTCCGGCGGTGATCACCTCCCCCGTGTCGAGAGTCGCAGTAGCCGAACCCGTGTTGGCTGCCACGCTTGTGACTGCACTTGCCACCCGTCGAATAGCCTCGGTTCGCGTCACGAGCTCCTCGAGTGCCGCCAGGAGGATGACGTTGTCCACAGAGCCATCATCGGGGTTGAACACTCCGCCGAGCGCGTGAGCGAGCGTCGGCTCGAGCGACCCGAGCGCTGTGCGGTCGATCCATTGAGACTCGGGTGATGCAGCTTTACGCAACCCGGTCACGCCTTTCTCCGTGAGCGCCACCTGAAGGACCCCGAGCCGGTTGAGGGGAACCCGGATGCCGGTGAGCTCGGCCAGGTCCTCGAGGTATGACGGGTAGAAATCCCGCGCGGCAAGAGCGAATCGGTGGGCCGGCCCGGCCGACTTCTCGACTGACGGTGCGAGCATGCCCGCCGCGGCTGCCGATGCCTCGCCGCTCCGGGGCTGTCCTGCGAGCGCAACGGTCAGGCCCCGGCGGGCGGCCGCGGTGGCGCAGCAGAGGCCGATGATGCCCGCGCCCGCAACCACGAGGTCAGGTGCCGGCATTCAGCTGAGCGACTGCCTGAAACCGGGGGTGACCTGCCGGCGTAATGTGATCATCCACGTAACGGAGAAAGGTCGATGCTTCGCACGATACTGATGACAGGCATAATGGTGATGCTCGGCGTTTTCGCGCTTGGCTTCGTCTTCAAGATTTTCGGCGGTCTGATCGGGCTGACGTTCATGCTGCTCGGATTCGCAATCAAGGCATTGATTGTCGGCGGCATCGCGTACCTGGCGATCCGCATCGCGAGTCCCGACACCGCGAAACGTCTTCGCGAGAAATGGTCAGGCTCGAGCGTCGACAGATACTGAGCTCGAGCTCCGGATACCTATCCGGCAGCGGCTGAATCCGAGGAAAGGTCGTCGAGGCGATCCACGATCGCCCAGGCGAGCAGGGGCACCATGATCTCATGGTGCCCTGTTATTTCGTACCCTTTTCCACCGGCCAGGGTCGGGCGGATCACGACATTCATCCTGGGTCGATAGTGACGCTGCATGTCGAGGTCGCAGGTCGTGAAGTCAGCGGGCCGCTTGTCGTTGAGATTACGCGCGATCGTGAGCGCCTTGAGGAATACCTCGGGCATTATCACGGCGCTGCCGAGGTTGAGCACTACACCGCCGCCGTGAAGCGAAGGGAGTGACGCGGCGAGGCGCCGGAAGTCGCGATGACTCGTGTCTCCTATGGCAGCGCCGCTCGCGGAGGGGTGCTGATGAATTATCTCGGCGCCAAGGGCGGCGTGAACCGTGAACGGGATGTCGAGGCGGTTTGCGGCGAGGAGCAGTGACATTTCGGGATGGGCGAGATCCCCCTCATCATCCAGTGCGCGGGCGAGCGACTCTCCCATCCCCCATCCCTGCTGCATTCCGCGGACAAATGCCTCGTTCATGCCGCGCCCTGTTTCGTCGGCCATCCCGAACGTCCCGTCAGCGAGACCTCTCGCGACATCCTCCGACGTCGCGCCGAATCTGGCGATCTCGTAATCGTGTATGGCGCCTGATCCGTTGGTTGCGAGGTGGGTCACGACACCGCGCTCCATCAGGTCGATGAGCAGCGGTGCGACTCCGGTTTTCACGATGTGACCGCCGAACATGACTACGATGCCTTTCTTCGCGCGATGCGCGTCGACAACTGCGCCGACTACGGACCTGAAATCCGCTGACACGAGCACGTCGGGGAGTGACCTGACGAACGCGCCGAAAGACCTGTCGTCGCGGGGCGGAGATGCAAATTCCTCCGTTCTCACCTTGTTCGGACGGCGCTCGATCGGCACAGTCCGGACCTTCGAGAGATCGGCTTCGTCCGGCGCCGTACGGGGGTTTCCGGTTACCGCCGGGTCGTCGCCTGGTCCTGGGGGGGAGTGTACGATGTCAGGAAGAGATTGAGGGAGCCGAAGGACAGCCTTGATTTCACCTGTAGAAGCATGCGCGATGAATCGTCGGAGAGCCAGATCTCGGCCTGTCCTTTTTCCGAGAAGATTCCCGATGTCTTGATGACCGGACGGATCACTATCGCGTCGAACGTCCCCGCAGGAACGGTGATACGCTCCTTGCGAAGCACAGTCAGGCGTACCGGGTTCCGGTCGGGCATGAAGTACCGGTGAAAGTCGTACGTCTCCCCGACCCTCAGGGGAATCGTCCTTACGAAATAGAGGAACGCTCCCTCGTCGAGTGGCGCTGCGACTGTCTTCTCGGTTTCAGTCTTCTGTCTGGTGCGCTCGATGTAGATGCCGCGCTCGGGAATTATCTCGAAGCTCTGCGTCCGGCGGCGATTTCCCTCTTCGATCTGCCTGATGAACATCAGCGAGTTGAGATTCTCCCGGTCTATCCAGCTCTGGAAGACGTCGTTGACCCGATAGAAGAACGTGCCACCCTGCACCGTGAACGCTGTGTGCCATGCGCTGCGTCCGCGGACGCTCTGGATGCCCTTGACCTCGAGCGAACCCGTGCCAACGCGTACGGCTCCGAATCTCACCTCGAACATGGACTTCTCGCCTGGTCCGAATGGAACGTTCGCGATATCGGGCGCCACCGCGGTGAAGGCGGCTGCCGGCGATTGCGCCTGAGCCGGGTGACGGGAGGCTGAAACGTACGCCGCCGAAAAAACCACCAGCGACATGATCGCCGCTCTCGAAAACACGCGGGTCATGACGTCGCCTGCTCTCGCGGGGCTTCCCGCCCGACGGGCGTCGGCGTGGCGGATTGAGCCGCCGGAGCCGGCAGAGCGATCCGGCGCCCCTTGAGAGAGCGGCCGAAGCGGAAAATCGCCATGGCATCGGAGAACGGCCTGATGCGCGAGGGTCGCACACGCAGGTCGTAGCGGCTCTCGAGCGGGACAGTCTCCACGCGCCGGGCAAGCGGCAAGGTGTTCATCAGCAGCTCGACGTTTGCGGACCACCCGTCGCTCGACAGCAGGGGCTTCTCGCCCATCGACTTCATGAGGTCGCGGAGCAGGGAGATCCGGAAGAGTCGAAACGACGCATATGGGTCGGCGATACCGTCGATACTGACAGAGAAACGGAGCGCCCATGGCGCGAGCTGGCGCAGCCGGCGGACCGCCGCGGGCTCCCCTGCGACGCCCCGGGTGGCGAGCACGATATCGGCCCCGCCCTCGAACCGCTTCACGAGATCGGGAAGACCGTCGGGCTGGTCGGTGAAGTCGCCCTGCATCAGTATCATCGCGTCCCGGCGGGGGTACCTCGTGCGGCGGGATGCTTCGCGCACGAGGATTTCGAGGGCTTTCCCGTACCCGATCCTTGTCTCACCCCTTATGACCGTCAGCGGCGCGACTTCGGCATACGGCGAGAGGACATCCGACGTGCCATCGGTGCTCGCATCGTCGTATACGACGATCTCATACTCGCGCGAGTAGCCCTGGAACACCTTGCGGATGCGCCAGAGCAGTACGCCGATTGTCGATGCTTCGTTGTGCGCGGGGATACAGATATACAGCAAGGCTTGCCCTGGTTTCCGGAGATTGTGTGCGCCGCAAGATAGGCGGCAGTCGAGCGGTGTCGCTACCCTCTCAACACGCGGTAATACACCGCTTCCACTCCATTGGTCATCTGGTCTGCCCCAAAGGCTTTCGCGCGCTCCCCGGCTGCGGCTCCCAACCGCGTCCTGAGGTCCCGATCCAGCACGAGCAGCGCGGTCGAAGCCGCAAAGGCGACGGTGTCTTCCGGAGGCACCAGAAGACCACTTTCCCGGTCGGTTATGACCTCCGACAGCCCCCCGACGGCGAAGGCGACCGGCGGCACACCGACCGACATGGCGTCGAGAACTG
>JBBQZF010000090.1:0-10793 GCA_038208015.1 Gemmatimonadales bacterium | reverse complement strand
CGGACAGACGAGGCGCGGACGGTCTTCGAGAAGGCGCTCGCCCTTGACCAGGACAACACCATCGTGCTCCGCGAGCTAGGTGACATTGCGCGTGAGAAGGGCGAGACAGCGGAGGCAAGGCACTGGTACAGCAAGGCGCTCGACGTAGATCCGCAGGATTCAGAAGCGGCTGCATACCTCGCTGAGCTGGAAGAGCCGCTGGTCGAGGCCGGGGAGTCCGGAGAGACGGGAGAAACCCGTGAAGCCGGCGCGGGTGCACCGGAAGCCGAAGAACGCGTTGCCGACGCGACACCTGCGGGGGGCCAGGGCGACGGGGCTGGGACAGAGCCAGAATTGAAGAGCAGATTTGTGATGTCACATGGTCCTGACGAAAGCCGGCCTGGAGCGCAGACAGTTCCGGAAGCACAGGAGGCAGAGGCGTCTGACGACGGCATGCCGGAGCCGGAGCAGCAGCCCGAGCCTGTCAAGGATCCTGAGCCGGAGCAGCAGCCCGAGCCCGTCAAGGAACCGGAGCCGGAGCAGAGCCAGCCTTCCGACGCCGAAGAAGCGGAAGATGCCCACGCTGCAGAGCCGGAGGCGCCCTGGCGCAAGACTCCCCACCCCGTTGAATCGCCGTTCGTAACCCGGACAATGGCGGAACTCTACGTGAAGCAGGGATTCACCGCAGCCGCTCTCGACGTCTACCGGCAGCTTGCTATTCAGCACCCCCACGATTCCGTCATCCGGAAGAGGATCGAGGAGCTTTCGCCGTCCGCCGCCAAGGAACTCGAGCAGGCAACCGAGCCGGCGCCGGTGACCGAAGCCGGACTGGCCGAACCCACCCCGGCCGATAGCATCTACATGCCCGACACCGATTTCTCATCGCCAGCCGAAGCACGCGCGGGAGCCCCGGTTGACGAGGAGGGACGGCACTTCTCGGAAATCGAAATAAGAGACGCAGAGATCGAGGGAGACGCAGAAGAGGAAAAGACGCCGGCTTTTGGCGATCTCGACGACACACTCTCTTTCGATGATACGGCCGATTCGGAGATCAGAAGAGAGGACGTGTGGGGCGACCTGAGCGAGGCGGGCGCCGAAGAAGCATTCGGTGAGCGGGTCGCCGAGCTCGACTGGACCGATCCGGGATTTGGATTCGGCGCCAGCGAGCCTGAAGCGCCCGAGACCGAGCCGGTTGCCGATCTGGAAAAGCGTGAGGACGAGACGGAGGAGGCAGAAGAGGGAACCGGAGTCGCGAACGGCGCCAGGTTCGTCGAAATGCCCGTAATGCTCGGCGAATTCCAGACGAGCATCGACGAGGCCGGAATGGCCGCCACCTCGCCGCATGAGCTGGAGATCGCTCCGGTAGTCGAGCAGGCGCCGTCGATGCCTGTCACGACTGAAGAATCTGTCGACGCAGATTTCCGCGGAGACGAGGCCGCTGCGGCAATGGCGGCAGGCGAAGCGCCAGAGGCCGAGGAAGAGGAGGAGGCAGGAGTGGTGGCCTATTCTCCCGAGCCGCCGAGGGACGAGGATCTCCCTCACTTCACTCCGAAAGTCCCGACCGTCCGCGAATTCTTCGCGACTCTCGGATCGAGGAAACCGCCCGCCGCGGAAGGCTCCGAGGCATTCACCGCGCGCGCAGCACTTCCTGACGTCGGCGGGCACCTTCAACCTCATGCCGACGATCTCCCGCTCGCGACTGACGCTTTCAGCAATCTCTTTCCCGGAGACGAGATAGCTGAGGAGGACACTCGTGCCGCGTTTGCCCTCAGCGGGGCGATGAGCGGCACGGCGCACAACCCGGTTCCGGAGAAGATCCAGACTCCGACGCAGTCGCAGGAGCCTGTCGCGACAGAGAACCAGACACTGGAATCCGAAGAGGACATCCGCCGATTCAGGGAGTGGCTGGACGGTCTGGCGGATTCGTGAGGATCGCTGTAGTCAACGGCCCGAACCTCAACCTGCTCGGCACCCGCGAGCCCGATATATATGGAACGGCGACGCTTGCTGACATCGAGGAGCGGCTTCGCGAAATCGCGCCGGAGCTCGGAGTCGAGCTGACGTTCACGCAGCTGAATGGTGAAGGTGAGATCGTGGAGGCGGTGCACGCGCTCCGCGGCGCGTGCGACGGCGCGCTCGTCAATGCGGGCGCATATTCGCACTCGAGTCTCGCAATTCGCGACGCCCTGGCGGGAATCGCGTTGCCGTTCGTCGAAGTGCACCTCACCAACATTTACGCACGCGAGCCGGCGCGGCGTCACTCGGTTCTCGCTGACGCCGCGGTCGCAGTGGTGTGCGGATTCGGCGCGGACAGCTACGAGCTCGCGTTGCGAGGCCTCGCGCGGAAGCTCTCACCGCATGCCTGACAATCGCCGCGCGCGCTTCGCCGCCCTCACCGGCCTTCTCGACGCGCAGCACATCGACGCGATCGTGCTCACGAGCCTGCCCAACATCAGGTACCTGACCGGCTTCTCCGGCACGAGCGCGATCGCCGTCGTCACGCCGTCGGACATTCAGCTCATCACGGATTTCAGGTACGAGGTTCAGGCAGCCGACGAGGTTGGCGATGTCGCGCGGATCAGGATCGAGCCGGTGAGTCTGTGGGCAGGATTGTGGAGCGTTCTCCAGAAAATTCAGTCGGTCGAAGTGATCGGGTTCGAGTCGGCGAACATTTTCCACCGTGACTTCGAGCGGCTGCTGAACGACGGCTCGAGGTGGCAATGGCGACCGCACGTGAACCTCGTCGAGTCGCTCCGTGAGTCGAAGGATGAGGACGAGGTCGCCCTCATCACTGAGGCGGGCCGTATCGCGACCGGGGCCCTCGCGCGAACTCTGCCGCAGATCGCGGCTGGCATGAGCGAGCTCCAGATCGCCGGGATCCTCGAGAAAGCACTGAGGGACGAGGGAAGCGAGGAAGCTCCGTTCCCGCCGATCGTCGCATCGGGGCCGCGGTCAGCCCTGCCGCACGCGAGGGCCTCGAAGCGAATAGTCGAGCGCGGCGACCTGCTCCTGCTCGATTTCGGCGCGCAGCATGCGGGATACTGCTCGGATGTCACCAGAACTGTCGTCGTCGGGCCGCCGGCCACCGAGCAGAGGGAGATATACGAGATCGTCAGGGGGGCGAACGACATCGCCTCGCACTCAGTCAGGGCCGGGATGACCGGAATGGCTGCCGACGCGCTCGCCCGGAGCTACATTGAGCGCTGCGGGCACGGCGACGCATTCGGTCACAGCCTGGGCCATGGGCTGGGGCTGGAAGTCCACGAGGCGCCCCGGCTTGCACGAACCGCGGAGGCGGCCCTTGTCGAGGGTGCAGTCGTCACGATAGAGCCAGGCATTTACCGACCGGGGTGGGGAGGCGTCCGTATAGAGGACGACGTCCACCTCTCTGAGAACGGTCCGCGGATTCTCACGAACTTTTCCCGGGAGCTAATCGAGGTCGCATGAGACATATATCGAGAACAAAGCGCGAGGCACCCAGATGATGGACCTCCGCTACGTCAAGAAGCTCCTCGAGATGATAGACGCTTCGTCCGTCAACACCATCGAGATCACGTCCGACAAGGGGATGCGGATCCGCGTGTCGAAGAACTCGCCGCGCGGGCCGGCACAGGCCGCAGCGCCGGAGTATTCACCGCCACCGGCCGCCGCTCCTGCGCCGCCGCCGGCGGAGGCCCCGAAGGCGGAGCCGGCGCGGTCGAATCTCCTCGAGGTAAAGTCGCCGATGGTGGGGACATACTATTCCGCACCCGAGCCCGGCGCGAAGCCGTACCTGAGCGTCGGGGATCGCATCTCCAAGGGACAGATCCTCTGCCTAATCGAAGCGATGAAGATCATGAACGAGATCGAGTCGGAATTCGATGGCGTCGTGAAGGAGATGCTCGCCCAGAACGCGCACCCGGTTGAGTACGGACAGGTGCTTTTCCGCATTGACCCAAATGGCTGACACACCGATCACCCCGATGGAAGGAATTCCGGCCTTCGGTCCGGCATTCGACTACCGCACGGTCCTGCGCCAGATGCTGGAGCAGAACGCGTCAGACCTTCACTTGAAGGTAGGGTGCGCGCCGACACTTCGCGTAAACGGCGAGCTCATCAACCTGCCGATGTCGCCGATGCGCTCTGACGACATGAAAGCGCTGGCCGACCAGATAATGCCGCCCCGCCGGCAGAAGGAATTCGCCGAGATGAAGGAGGCCGACTTCGCCCTTGGCGTCCCCGGCATCGGGCGGTTCCGCGTCAACGCGTACCAGCAGCGGGGAACGATCGCATATGCGTTCCGCATAGTGCCGTTCCAGGCGCACACGATAACTGAGCTGAACCTCCCGCCCATTCTCGAGCAGATCGCAATAAAGCCGCGCGGACTGGTTCTCGTGACCGGAGTGACGGGATCAGGCAAGTCGACGGCGCTGGCCGCGATGATCCAGTACATAAACCAGAACAGGAACGCGAACATCATCACGATCGAGGATCCGATCGAGTTCCTGCACCGCGACAACAAGTCGCACATCAACCAGCGCGAGGTCGGGACAGACACGGCGAGCTTTGCCCAGGCGCTGCGGCGCGTGCTGCGACAGGACCCCGATATTCTCCTCGTCGGAGAAATCCGCGACCTCGACACGCTCGACACAGCGCTCAAGGCAGCGGATACCGGGAACCTCGTTTTCTCGACGCTTCACACGACCGACGCGACGCAGACGATCAACCGCATCCTCTCGTTCTATCCGCCGCACCAGCAGTCGGAAGTGCGATTCCTGCTCGCGAGCTCGCTCGAGGCGGTGATCTCCCTGCGACTCGTTCCCCGCGCCGACCGGCCGGGCCGCGTGCCGGCGGCGGAGGTCCTGATCAACACCGCGGCGGTCCGCGACAACATCCGCGACATGTCGAAGTCGCTGAACATTCCCGAGCTGATTGCCGAAGGCACAATTCAGTACGGAATGCAGAGCTTCGACCAGTCACTCATGAACTGGTACAAGTCAGGCGTGATCTCGTACGAGAACGCGCTTTATTACGCGACGCGGCCGAGCGAATTCGCGCTGAGGATTCAGGGTGTCGCAGGAGCCAGCGACACTACCTGGGACAACGTACAGCAGGAAGTGAGCGCCTGACTCAGTGTTCAAGAAAATTTTGATCGCCAACCGCGGAGAGATCGCTCTCCGCGTCATCCGTGCATGCCGCGAGCTCGGCGTCCAGACCGTGGCCGTGTACTCGGAGGCCGACCGTGAATCACTCCATGTGAGATTCGCGGACGACGACGTCTGCATCGGCCCGGCGCCCGCGCGTGACTCGTATCTCAAGATTCCGCGCATCATCGCGGCCGCTGAAATCGCCGGCGCAGACGCGATCCACCCGGGTTATGGATTCCTCGCCGAGAATGCGGAGTTCGCCGAGACTTGCGCGGCGAGCAATATTGCGTTCATCGGGCCAACCCCGGAGCAGATCCGCGTGATGGGCGACAAGGCAGCCGCCCGCAACGCGATGAGCTCGGTCGGAGTTCCCATCATTCCAGGCACTCCCGGCGGAGTCGAGGATCCCGAAGAGGCGCTGACGTTCGCGCGCAGCATTGGATTCCCGGTGATCATCAAGGCGGCTGCCGGCGGCGGCGGGAAGGGAATGCGTGTCGCGACAGAACCTGACGACTTCATAAGGGCGTTCCAGCTCGCACGCTCCGAGGCACTCTCCGCTTTCGGCAACGGCGAGGTGTATGTCGAGAAATACCTGGCCCGGCCGCGCCACATCGAATTCCAGATAATGGGCGACAGGCACGGCAACGTCATCCACCTCGGCGAGCGCGACTGCTCGGTCCAGCGGCGGCACCAGAAACTGATCGAGGAGAGCCCAAGCCCGGCGCTCACCCCCGAGCTGCGGGCAGCGATGGGAGAGGCGGCAGTGAAGGGCGCAAAGGCGATCGACTATGTCGGCGCCGGCACGATCGAGATGCTTCTCGAGGACGGCGAGTTCTTCTTCATGGAGATGAATACGCGGATCCAGGTCGAACATCCGGTTACGGAGATGCTTACGGGAATCGATCTCGTGAAGGAGCAGATTCGCGTTGCCGCCGGCGAGAAGCTTTCGTTCAGCGAGACTCCGGTGTTTCGCGGCCACGTGATAGAGTGCCGGGTGAACGCCGAGGATCCCGCGCGAAATTTTCAGCCGTCACCAGGGCGCCTCGATGTGTTTCATCCGCCCGGCGGTCCGGGAGTTCGCCTCGACACGCACGTATACACCGGCTACGTCGTGCCGCCGTACTACGATTCTCTCATCGCGAAGCTCATCTGCCAGGGCCGCGACCGGCCGGAAGCGCTCAGGCGAATGCAGATGTCGCTCGAGTCCTTCGTGATCGAGGGAGTGACGACGACGATACCGTTCCTCGCCCGCGTGATGGCGAATCCGAGGTTCCAGGCAGGCGAGGTCGATACGAAGTTTCTCGAACGCGAAACTGACCTCATGCGCGAGCCGGTCGCTTGAAGCTCGAGGTTTACATGTCCCCGCGCACCGCGCCGAGCGATGTGCAGGGGAAGGTTGTCGCAGTGATTGATGTTCTGAGGGCGTCGAGCACTATCGCTGTCGCACTGTCGCATGGCGCGCGGACGCTGGTTCCGTTTGCGACTCCCGATGACGCGATGACTCGCTCCCGGCAGCTGGAGCGCGGTGATGTGCTTCTCGCGGGCGAGCAGAAGAACGTCGCGATTCCCGGTTTCGACATGGGGAACTCGCCGCTCGAGTTCACCCCGGAGAAGGTGGGCGGGCGGACGATCTTCATCAGCACGACAAACGGAACCCGCGCTCTTACGGGCCTCCAGGGCGCACGCGACGTGGTCGTGGCGTCCTACGTGAATCACTCGGCCGTGACCGCAATGCTGCGGGCCGCGTCGAGGGAAGCTGATATTCTGATTGTATGCGCGGGCGAGGAGGGACATTTTAGTCTCGAGGACGCGGCATGCGCCGGGAGATACGTCCGCACAATCATGGGGCAGAACGCGTCGATCACGACAAACGACGCCGGGCTCGCCTGCTCGCTCATAGACAGGAAGTATGGCGACAACATCGCGAAGATCTTCAAAGACTCGACCCACGGACAAGCGCTCACCGAAGCAGGGTTCGGGGACGACCTCGTCGCCTGTGCTGAAGTGGATTCGCACCCTGTTGTCCCCATCTACCAGGACAAGCAGATCACCCGGCTCGGACCGGACCGCGAGCGGTGAGCCGCTGCCCCGCAGCTCGGCGCTGAAGCGCGAGCTGTGGGGGATCGCCCTCATTCTTTTCGCGCTGTTCCTCGGCGGCGCGCTCGCGATGCAGGCGGTCGCGATCCTTCGCGGCGGCGACATCACGCAGAGCTTCGGCTGGGCGGGAAGCCTTCTCGCCTACCCGATGGTCACGCTCCTCGGATGGCCTGCCGCGGCGCTCGTGCCGGTCGCACTCGCTGCGCACGCGCTGCGACTCTTCGGCCGGCTCGCTGAACGAACAGACAGGTCGTGGATGGTCTTTCTCCTTGGTCTCGTCGCGCTACTGCCCGTAGCGTTAGGGCTGTGGGAAGGCGGGCTGCGTGAAGCGACGGCAATCTCGGGGCTGTGGGGGAGTCTCGCCGCCTTCTACCTGCTTCAGTTCGCGGGGAACGCCGGCGCGTGGATAATCGTAGTGCTCTCCCTCAGCGCGCTGATGGCTGTCACGCTGTCGTGGAATCCTGTTCGCGCCCTCGTGGGAACAAGAGGTACAGAGGTTGAAGGCAGAGACGCAGAGGAGGGAGTCGAGGCTTCGGCTGCGGGGCGCCGGGCGGGATTCGTACCGCCTGAGCCTACTCCGGAGGAGATGCCGGCTATCGACATCGCACTCATGAATGGCGACAACGGGATCGATGGCGTGGCGAGCGGTGAAAGGAAGAAACGCGAGCGGAAATCGAAATCGGCACTGACTTCGGAACATGACGACAGGATAGCAGCGGCGATCGATGCCACCGGGGGCGAGTCCGCGGCCGTCGACGAGGAGTTGCCGACACCGGATCTTCTCACTCCGCCGCCGGCGCGCAACGTCGATCTCGGAAAGCGTGAGCTCGATGCGATGGGAGTGATGCTCATGGAAGCGCTCCGCACGTTTCGCGTTGAGGGCGAGCTTGTCGGCCGCACCACCGGGCCGGTGGTGACACAGTTCGAGATAAAGCCAGCGGCTGGCGTGAAAGTGCGACAATTCGCCACTCTTGCGAACGATCTTGCTCTCGCGATGCGGGCACAGAGCATTCGCATAGTTGCGCCGATTCCCGGGAAGGGCGCTGTCGGTGTAGAGGTTCCAAATCCGAAATCAGAGATGGTCTCCTTTCGCGAGATGCTCGAGTCGCCGGAGTACAGGGACATTCGGGCTGCTCTTCCCATCGCCCTCGGGAAGGACCTCGAGGGGCGGCCGGTTATCGCCGACCTGGCGAAGATGCCGCATCTCCTGATCGCCGGTGCGACAGGCTCGGGAAAGTCTGTCTGCGTCAACACGCTCATCACGAGCCTGATCTACAGGCACACGCCGAAAACTCTCAGGTTCCTGATGGTCGACCCGAAGATGGTCGAGCTCTCGGTTTACAACGTTCTTCCGCATCTCCGTCACAAGGTCGTCACTGACAACCGCGACGCGGCATCTGTGCTCAAGTGGGCGGTGCTCGAGATGCAGGAGCGGTACGAGATCCTCGCGGCGAATGGCGCGCGCAACATCCAGGACTTCAATAGAAAGGTCCAGGAAGGTGCGTCGCTCAAGGTTCCGAAACGTCCCGACGTCGCGTTCGAGAACACGGAGTACACGGGGGGAATCCTTCCATACATAGTGCTGATCATCGACGAGCTCGCGGATCTCATGATGACTGTTCAGGCGGAGGTCGAGACGCCGCTCGCGATGCTTGCGCAGAAGGCGCGCGCGATCGGCATTCACATAATTCTCGCCACCCAGCGGCCGAGCGTGAACGTGCTGACGGGTTTGATAAAGGCGAACTTTGCCAGCCGTATCGCGTTCCGCGTCGCGTCCCAGATCGACAGCCGCACAATTCTCGACACGATGGGCGCCGAGGCGCTCCTCGGGAACGGGGACATGCTGTTCGTGCCTCCGGGCAAGTCCGAGCCGTCCCGCCTTCAGGGCGCATTCATCTCGAGCGAGGACACCGAGCGCCTGACGAAGTGGTATGAGGACGGGAAGACCCGCCGCCGCGCTGAAGCCGAAGCGAAGGGGTTCTTCCTCGAGGAGACGATCGAGGCGGACATTCTCGAAACGATCCGCAAGCGCGAGGCGGAGGCGGCGCAGGGCGGCGGCGACGGCGACGAGCAGGGCGAGGGCGATCGCGACAAGCTGTTTCGAGAAGCTGCCGAGGTTGTGATTCAGCACCAGCAGGGGTCGACGTCGCTGCTGCAGCGTCGGTTGAAGGTGGGGTACGGGCGTGCTGCCCGGATCATTGACCAGCTGCAGGTGGCGGGGGTGCTCGGACCGCCTGACGGCTCGCGTCCGCGGGATGTTCTCGCCGGGCTTGATGATCTCGATCGGATCTGCGGACCGAGGGCGTAGCCCCGGCCGGCTTACTCAACCCGCGCGCGCACGTAGAGCGAGTCAGCTACGTACTTCAACACAGGAAGTCCGTGGGACATTTTTCTCAATAGTTCCGACGCTGTCACGACGGCACGGTAGTGTGCGGGCATGAGTTCCTTGTCGCTGGGTTGAACTCCTAGCCCGAAGAATCCATCGATCTCGAGATTCGACTCACCAATCGCCCGGGTGAACTCTCGCGTGAGCTCCCGAGGGGTCCAGTAGCGAACCTCGAATCCGTCGCCCTCTCTGAAGGCACGCCGTGCCAGATGGTAGCTGGAGCGCAGTCCGAAAGCGTTTGGCATCTGGACGACGACCTCTCCTCCAGGTCTTACCACCTGGCTCAGCTCCCGGAGCACGCGAGAGGCGTTTGACTTTGACAGGTGCTGCAATACGCTATAAGAGAATCCCACATCGACTGTGTTCGCCCGAAACGGCAAATACCGGCCGTCACCGACGAGAAAAACTGCTCTAATACCAAGCTGGCGAGCCACTTCGCGAGCCGCAAACGCAGCTTCGATGGCCGGGTCGATTCCAACAGGCATGTAACCCATTCTGGCCGCCGCCACGCACCACCTGCCCCAATTTGACCCGACGTCGAGAAAGATCCGGCCTCGGCCGGGTTCGAGCCGAAGATCCGGAATCGGATAGCGGCGCATCTTGCCGCGCATCTGGCGATAAAGATTTCCGCAGGTTGCCGTAATGATATCCTGGACGTGGGGATGCACCTCTGCCTCATCAAGGTTGCGATGCTTATCGCTTGCATAGGAGGGAACCGGGGAGGCCGATTGTCCGTTGCGGTACTCGTGGACGGCTTTCAGAGTAGCGGTCGTGTTCCACTGTGTCTCGACCTCGTCCGGATCGAGCATCACTGGAAGCCCTGCGGCAAGGGGGAAAGCGTGACCCTCCTCGCAGTAAAATGTCCCGTCACTTCGATCCCCTTCCAGGGTGAGTAGACTCTTATCGCGCGGGCATGCAAGGAGCGACTCGAGCCAGGGATCCAGTTCGTACGCGTGAGATCGAGGTTTCATCAGTCGTTGCGTTTTCTTGAGGTGGGATGGGACGCGACGATGTCGCCCAGCGACTCGGCTACTCTATGATCCAGCATGGTAATGAGCCGTCAGGAGCTTGGAGAGAGTGGCGAGCGACTGGCCGAATCAATCTTGTCGGAGCGAGGCTGGAGCATTGTCGAACGGCGATTCCGTAGTGGGCATCGTGACATCGACCTAATAATAGCCCGCTCTGAAGGGCAGGCACGCCTTGTC
>JBBQZF010000089.1:0-10852 GCA_038208015.1 Gemmatimonadales bacterium | reverse complement strand
GGAAAGAGCGTGATTGATCCATCCGGGTTGTCCTGGATGTCACCTTCCTTCAGGTACGTCGCCTCGCCCCCGTAAAAGTACCGGGCGCCAAGGTGGAGCTTCCATGTGTTCTGCCTGCCGAACGGAACGTACATGCCGCCGCCGAATATCCAGGCGGACGTGACGTCGTCGGAATTGTTGGTGCTGGCGTACTCGTAATCGCTGTGCGATCCGCGCACCGAGGTCGATGTAACGAGCCCCATGATTCCAACGGCGGCGTTGAGGTAAGGCTGCACCGGCCCGGCGGGAACGGTTATCTGCGGTCCGATGCTGCCCCAGTACGCGTTGTTCGTCGTCTCAACGTCGAGCGACACACGACCGGTGATCGGCAGGTACGGCATGTTGAACGTCTCGCTTCCGTACTGCATTCCGCCGATGTCTCCGCGGATGCTGAACAGTCCCTCCCGATCGAGACGGAAAAGCCCCGCGACGTTAACGCCGAAGCCCTCGGTATCGAGCTGTGTCGCGAACTCGCCCTTGGGCTGCGCCACGAGAAGGTCGCCGACGAGAGTGAAGCGGGACGGGCCCCGGTCCCACGACGGGGGACGGCGGCGCTGTGCCTCCGCAGATGTGCCGACGATTGAAGCAAGCACAATGGCTCCAAGTATCGACTTACTTGCCAAACGCATAACTTCTCCGATGTTGAATTCGAGCCTGCCGGAAGCACCGGCCGTGCCGAGAAGGTTTCGATTCACCTATCTCATTATACGTCAAGGCGTTGTGGAGGTTTCAGTCGGGGCCCGATGTACGCGCGGTGACTCAGTGATATGACACATCCTGTCCCCAGACGGTGACATCCCCCAGCGCACTTGTCCTTCGCGGGCTGCGGAAGTCGTACGGCGCAGTCCTGGCCGTCGATGGTGCAGGAGGGTGCGGCCATCTCCAGTCTGGGATAAGAGATGGCAATCGTAAGCGGGTGGCTCGTGGTCAGCTTCTTCGCGGCGCTGAAGCTTTTTCGCTGGCGCTGACTCCCGTCAGGAAACCGGTCCCGGCATCGCAAGCGGTCCGAGCGGCATCGACCATTCGCTCTCCACCATCGCGGTAGCCGTAACTGTATCGACTGGCCGGGAAATCAGGTACCCCTGCACGTCGTCGCAAAGATCCGCCACCTCGGCGAGCTGCTCGGGGCTCTCGATTTTGCTTCCTATGACATCGAAATCGAGCCGGTGAGCGAGACCGATGATCTGGTGCAGAGTCGATTCCTCGGGGGAGTATCGCGCCAGACTCTCGGCGAAGGATGCGTCGAGCTTGATTGCGTCGACAGGCAGCCCGGCGAGATAGCCGAGGCAGCACATTCCGGTGCCGAACCCGTCGAGGACGACTCTTATGCCGCGCTCGCGGAGAGGAGCGAGAACCGACACCACCGATTCCCGGTTTGTCAGGATGGTGTCTTCGCTCACTTCGATCAGGATGGGCAGGTCGTCAGGTCCCGACATCGCGCCGACGAGCGCGTCGAACACGGGAGTCGATTCGATCTGCTCTGGCGTGAGGTTGATTGTCACCGGAATCATGCGGCCGGTTTTCTCCTTCCACGTCGCCATCTGCGCAGCGATCTCCCGGACCATCCACACGCCGACCGGGACCATGAATCCCGCATCCTCGAGAGACTGAAGGAATTCGTCAGGACTCTGAAGCCCTCTCGACGGGTGCCGCCAGCGGAGGAGAGCCTCGAAGGCGTCCAGCTGTCCAGTCTCGGCCGAGACTATCGGCTGATAGTGAATCTCAAGCTGATTGTCCTCGAGCGCGACACGCAGGTCGCCCTGAAGGTCCATCAGGTTGGCTCCGCGATCGTCGATCATCCGGTTGAAGTGGATCGCTCGCGCGCGACCACTTCTTCTCGCGCGGGAAAGCGCCGCCCCTGCGTCGTCGAGCGCCATGTCCACTCGCTGATAACCGGCTGCCAGCCTGGCGATTCCGATGCTTGCGGTGGTGCGAATCTCCTTCCCGTTCGTGAAAAATCCCGCCATCAGCTGGCGCTGAACATCGTCCACGAAGTCGGCGGTCGAGCGCGCGATGCTGTGAGTCTCGAGAAGCACCGCAATCCGGCCACTCCCCAGCTTCGCGATGGCGTCGCGCGGCCACAGCAGCGTGCCGATATGGTCCATCGCCGCATCACACAGCCGATCGGCTTCCTCGCGCCCGTTGGAGATAGCCGTCGCCATGTAGCAATCGGGTTCGATGCACAGCAGGTCGAAGCGCGAAGACAGACACTTTCGTGTCCGCTCGAGCTCGCGGCCTGAATAATCGAGAAATTGTGAGTGGCTGAGTGAGCGCTCGGATGAGCGGCTGTGGCCGGGTGGAACCGCATCCGGCCAGGTATCGAGAGACATCCCGATTGCAGTCAATTCGTATTGGCAGAAGGGCCGCACGATGAGTCGCGGCCGGTTTGACTTCCTGCTTCGAGTGTAACGAAAGTATTACAACTGGTTCCGCGCGCAAGGAGGGGGGGCGGGCCTCGAGGCGTTATCATTGACCCCATGGAGGACATGACCGGAGGGATACGGGTAAATCAGGACCTTGTGATTCCCGATTCGGAACTCCACGTCCAGGCGTCCCGCTCATCCGGTGCGGGAGGGCAGCATGTCAACAAGACATCCTCCCGCATCGAGATAACGTGGAACGTGAGACAGTCACGGGTCGTGAGCGAAGAGCAGCGCGCGATGCTCGAGTTGCGACTGGCCTCCCGGCTGAGCGAGGATGGAACCGTTAGGGTCGTTGCGAGCGACACCCGAAGCCAGCTCCGCAATCGTGAAACGGCGGAGCGGCGACTCGGCGAACTCGTGGCGCGCTCGCTTGTCGTACGTCGAAAAAGAAAGCCCACCAGACGGCCGCGGGCAGCAAATGAAGCCCGCCTAACCGAGAAAAAGAAGCATTCCGAAAAGAAGCGACACCGCCGCGCAGCGGAATAAGATCATCGCCGCATTCGCGGCGCTCTACATAGTCTGGGGCTCGACATACCTCGGCATCAGGTTCGCGATCGAGACGATCCCTCCATTTCTCATGGGGGGCGTGCGGTTCGTCATCGCGGGAGCCGCGCTTTACCTGTGGATGAGGGCTCGAGGGGCCCCGAAGCCCAGCCCGGTCCACTGGCGCAACGCCGCCATCGTCGGGGGCTTTCTCATACTTGGCGGCAACGGCGGTGTGGTCTGGGCCGAGCAGTTCGTGCCCTCGGGCATGGCGGCGCTGCTCGTGGCGATTCTTCCATTCTGGATGGTCCTCGTTGACTGGCTGCGTCCGGGCGGCCAGCGGCCCAGCCTCGGCGTCACGATTGGATTGATCGTCGGAATGATCGGCCTGCTGATCCTTATCGGACCGTCGGCCCTCAACCCCTCTGCAGAATCTGACGCAGCAGCGCGTGCCGGTGACGGCGTGATGCTGACCGGTGCAATCGTGCTCGTCCTCGGCTCCCTCTCGTGGGCGCTCGGCTCGATCTATTCGCGGCATGCGGCACTGCCGAAGTCAGCCTTCGTCGCAACGGGAATGGAGATGTTGACGGGCGGGGCACTGATGCTCCTGCTCGCGTTTGCCGTCGGAGATCACTCGGGTTTCAACATCGCCCAGGTGTCGGCGAAGTCGATGCTCGCCTTCGCCTACCTGACGATCGTGGGATCGCTGGTGGGGTTCACCGCGTACATCTGGCTGCTCAAGGTACAGCCGGCCTCACGGGTCTCGACCTACGCCTACGTCAACCCGATCGTTGCGGTATTTCTCGGGTGGGCTTTCGCGGGCGAAGCTCTCTCGCTTCGCACCGCGATAGCCGCCGCGATAATCATCGGAGCCGTTGCCGTGATTACGACTGCACGGGCGTCGTCTCCTCCTCAGGCTCGTGAATGAAGGGAGGAATCCGGTGCTCGCCCGTGCCCCTCGGGACCATGCCGACCTTGCGCAGCACCCACTCACGCCACTCGTCGAGAATCTCGTAGAAGGTCGGAATCACGACCAGCGTCAGGAGCGTCGACGTGATGACGCCACCGATCACGGCGCGCCCCAGTGGCGCGCGGAATTCTGCGCCTTCGCCACGGCCAAGGGCAACGGGAATCATTCCCGCGATCAGCGCCAGGGTCGTCATCATGATGGGCCGGAGTCTTATCGCGCCAGCCTGAATCAGTGCCTCCCGCCGGGGCAGCCCGTCCTTCTCGCGCGCCCACTTCGCGAAGTCGATGAGAAGGATTGCGTTCTTCGCCACGATGCCCATCAGGAGGATGACTCCGATCAGGCTCATGATGTTGATCGTGTCACCCGTGATCAGCAGTGCCAGCATTACGCCGATCAGGGAAAGCGGCAGCGACACGAGGATCGCCAGCGGCTCGATAAAAGAGCCGAACTGGAGCACGAGGATGAGGTACATGAGCATCACCGCAATTCCCAGCGCGGTGTAGATCCTGCCGAAAACTTCATTCTGGCTGTCGACCTCGCCGCCCTGAGTGAGCCGCACTCCCGGAGGAAGCGTGACATTCTCGAGCCGCGCGTTTATGTCGCGCATCACCTCGCTCAGTGACCGGCCCGCTGTGTTCGCTTCGACGTTCACGACGAGCTCTGCGCCGAGGTGAGTTATCTGGGCCGGACCAACTCCCTGGCGCACTGTCGCGATCTGCCCGAGGGGGATTGTGCTGATCCCTCCCTGCCCCTGGATGACGAGCGGCAGCGCCTCCAGATCTGACGCACGCTGACGCGCTTCCGGAGCAAGCCGGATATTTACCTCACGCATCTCGCCCGTCGGATCTATCCAGTCGCCCGTCTTGATTCCCGCGAACGCAGGCCTGAGAGACTGCGCAACCTGGCCGACAGTTATCCCGAGGGTCCCCGCGAGTCCGCGGTTCAGCTCGACCTCGAGCTCAGGCTTCTGCCCCTTCGTCGACAGCCCGACGTCAACAGCACCGGGCACCTTCCGAACCTCGCCCGCGACCTGCTCGGCTATCGAGTTGAGAGTCGCGAGACTCGCACCGCGCAGCTGAAGCTGGATCTGTTTCTGGTTTCCGCCGAAATTATTGGTGAACACGGTGGATGTCGCACCGCCGATGCGCTGTACTTCAGACCTGATCTCCGCGCCGAGCGCTTCAGCACCGATGTCCCGGTCATGCTTGGGAACCAGCCGGGCGTATACGTTGCCCGCGTCGACTGATCCTGTCGCAGTCCCAAGCGTCGTATATGTGTAGATGACTTCGTTGTGCTTCCTTGCGATTCTGGCAGCTTCCTCGGCCTTGAGACGGGTGTAGTCGAGATTCGAGCCGGGCGGAGTTTCGATCGCGATGTTGATCTCCGAGTTGTCGGCCGAGCCGAAGAAGCTTGCGCCTATCACGCCAGTCGCCGGAAGCGCCAGCGCGCCGGCGAAAGTCCCGATTGCGAGTCCGACCATCGCGAGCCGGTGGTCGAGCGCCCATCCGATGACCTTCTTGTACTTCTCGGCCAGCCGGTTGAACCACTCGTTGAACCTGTCGAGTGCGCGGGCGATCGGATTGCGACGCTCGTGCGCCTCGATCTGCGGATCAGCCCAGTATGCCGAGAGCATCGGGTCGAGCGAGAAGGAGACGAAAAGAGAGACGAGAACCGAGCACGCGATTGTCAGCGCGAACGGCTTGAACCACTGGCCCGCAACTCCATACATGAAGGCCACAGGCACGAACACCGAGACGATCGAGAAAGTCGTTGCTGCAACCGCGAGGCCGATCTCGTCGGTCCCCTCGTGCGCAGCGGTCATGTGATCCTTCCCCATCTCGATGTGGCGCACGATGTTCTCGCGCACCACGATCGCGTCGTCGATGAGAATGCCGATCGCGAGCGATAGGCCGAGCAGGGACATCGTGTTGAGTGTGAAGCCAAACGCCCACACCGCCACGAACGACGCAAGCACCGACACCGGCAGGGCAAGTCCGGTGATGACCGTCGATCGCCACGAATTCAGGAAGATGAAGACGACGAGCACCGTGAGGAAGGCACCTTCGAGCAGCGCTTCCTGGACATTTCTGACAGATGCGGCAACGCGGACTCCCGAATCCCGGACGACGTTCACCTTCACGCCGGCCGGGAGAGTCTCCGAGACACGATTCACCGTTTCCTGTATCTTCTGGCTGACGGCCGTCGTGCTGTAGCCCTTCGACTTGTTTATGTCGATTCCGATGGCTTCCTTCCCGGCCAGCGATTTCGAGGCTGTGTCACGCTCCCAGTACAGCGCGAGCGACCGCTGCTCCTGCGTGCCGTCCCGCGCATCGGCGACCTGCCCGAGCCTTATCATCTGCCCGTTTCGCTCGGCGACGACGAGGTTCATGAAGTCTTCGGGACCGTCGAGCCTGCCCTGGAGGCGGATCGTGCGCTCGTCGAGCGCTCCGGTGACGCGGCCCACCGGTGCGGCGAGATTCTGCGCGGCAAGTGACTGCACCACCTGTGAAACACTGATGCCCGCCGCCTGAAGTGCCTGAGGGCGAAGCTCGATCGTCATCTCGCGCTTCACCTCGCCCACGATCGCCACTTTCGAGACGCCGGCGATGCCCCTGAGGGCGCTCGTCAGCGCAGGGTCTGCGATCCGGGTGAGTTGCGCAGGAGTGTAGGTGTCAGATGAAAGCGTCAGCGATACGATCGGGAAGTCAGCCGGATCGACACGCTGGAGGATTGGCTCCTCCATCTCGAGCGGAAGGTCGGCTCGTATCGATGAGATAGCGTCGCGAATGTCCTGTGTCGCCTCCGATACATCCTTCTCGAACAGGAACATCACGATGATCTGGGCATATCCGTCGAACGCCGTGCCGTAGATCTGGTCGACTCCGGAGATTCCCTTGATAGCGTCTTCGACCGGCTGGAGAACCTCCCTCTCAACGCCTTCAGGGGATGCGCCAGGGTACGGAATGCCGGTCATCACGACGGGCTGCTGAATGTCAGGGAACTCGTCGGTGTCCAGCTGGAAGAGGGCGAAGATGCCGAACACCACGAGCGCCACCATCGTCACGACGGTGACCATTGGGCGCTTGATGGCAAAATCCGAAATGAACATTGCTATTCCCCCCCGGTCCCTGGGACAGGCGCATCGGAAGGCGTTGACACCGTCACAGTGGTTCCCGGAGTGATGCCCTGGGCGGCCCCCAGCAGGAGCGTGTCACCGACCTGGACTCCCGATGTTATCTCGATTCGCTCGGAGCCTTCGTCCCTCAATCCCAGCTGCACGACGAGCCGCTCGACGATCCCACTTTTGATCCGGAACACGGTAGGATCTGTCGCACGCGTATCGACAGCCGTAGCCGGTACGACCATACCTGTGCGACTCTCGCTGGCAAGACGTCCGGTGGCGAACAGTCCGCCGACGAGTCTTCCCTCGGTATTGGGAATGGAAATGAGTATCCGCACCTGCCTCGTAGCGGGATCCGCGGTCGGGTTGATCCGCGTCACGCGTCCGGTGAACGACCGTCCGGGATACCCGTTGACAGTGAACGTCACCGGTGCGCCGAGGCGGACCTGGCTTAGCTGTTCCGCGGGTACTGACCCCTCGAGCCGCATGCTCGACGGATCCACGATCGAGTAGAGAGCCGCACCCGGCTGAACGACATCGCCGACCGATACCGCCCGCTCGCTCACAACGCCATTTATGGGCGAGGTGACGACGGTATTGCCAACCTGCTTCTGTGCGGTCGAGAGACGGGCTCGCGCGTCGGCGAGGGCGGCGTTCGCGGCAATCGAGCTGCGACGCGCCTGCTCCATGTCGCGCTCCGCGATGGCCCCGGCGGCCAGCAGTTTCTCAGCGCGCTCGAGCTCGCGCCGCGCGATATCGGCACTGTTGGTTGCCGACGTCACCCCTGCGCGAGCGGACAGGAATACATCCTGAAGCCCGCCGGCCTCGATACGGGCGATCGTCTGTCCCGCTCGAACTGCCTGTCCGGCGTCAACCAGTGTCTGGAGAATGCTTCCGCCAACCTGCGCGCGAACTGAAGCTTCGCGCTCCGGAGCGATCGCGCCCGAAACAGTCGGCCCGCTCTGCAGCGTTCCGCTGGTGACTACCGTGATGTTCTCCGTTCCGATCACCATGCCTTCATCTGCTTCGGCTGCGGAATCGTTGTCGTCGCCGCCGCACGCCAGAAGAATTGCCGTGGCCGCGATGATGACAGGCCGGGATGCGATGCTCATGCCTTTCATTTATCTAGAGTCCCTGTGGGATTTGCTGAGAAGTGAGCGTTCCTTGCTGTGGTCCCTGCTGCTGGCCGGCGGGAGGCTGCTGTGGTTGCGACTGCTGCGGCGACTGCAGGCTCTGCGTCGCGGCGCCTCCGCTCTGGAGCGGGAGGTTCGGCAGCAGCGCCAGCTTGATGCGGGCCATCTGGAGATTCCGTGCGGCGAGAGCGCGGTTCGCCGTCGCCTGCTCCATCAGGATGCGCGAGTCGTTGAGCTCGAGCTGGGTTGAGATCCCTTCGCGGTAGCGCACCTCAGCGATCTGATATGCGCGGGAAGCCTGCTCCGCTGTTCCGCGGCTTGCATCCCATGCGGACACTGCCTGGTCGAGCGCATTGAGCGCGACACGCGAATCGAGCGACGCGAACTCCCGCACCTGCTGGAGGCGAGCGCGCGACTCGGCGAGATTCGCCTGCGCAACCATCTCGTCGCCCCTGATGCGTCCCCCCACGAAGATCGGTACCTGGGCGGAGACACCGATCGTCCAGTTCGCGCGGAAGTCATTCGATCCAGGAAGTCCGGCCTGAGGATATGCGACTGCACCATACTGCGAGCTGAGTGACAAAGCCGGGAGGCGCTGCGACCGGGCAACCCTCAGCAGCTCCTGCTGTGCAGTAACCGCTTCGTCCGCCTGACGCACAGCCGAGCGGTTCGAGGCCGCGGTGTCGGGTGTTTCATACGATGTGATACTGAGTCCGGCCAGGCCGATGCCCGTCGGGATGCCGCTTACGTCGTCGATCGGAGTGGTGAGTGAGAGGGCCTGGTCGAGGGCAATGTTCAGGAGCTGCTTGAGACGGAGGTACGCGACTTCCCGATCGCTCCTGCGCTGGATCATCTGCGGCCGCTGGTTGTCCCGTGTCACCTGCGCGCGAAGCAGCTCGAACTCGGAGGTGTTTCCTATGTCCCGGTTGAGCTGGACCTGCTTGAGGAGATTTTCGGTCTGCGTAAAGGAGGCGTCACTGATTGCAACCAGCCGGTCGGCCAGGGAGGCATCGTAGTATGCCTGCGTGACGTCGAGAATTATCTGGGCCCGCCGCGCTGTGAGCTCAATGTCCGCCGAGCGCTGGCTCGCTGCGGCTGCATTGTTCTGCGCGATGATGCGGCCCCCGCTGAACAGGTTCTGCGAAACTGAAAGCCCCAGCCGGTACTGGTTGGCCTGGCCAAAGGGAAGGCTGCTGAACGCGGCGAATGGATTGATCCCGCTCGCGCACCTCGAGGCGATCTCGAGTCCGGCCACCCGGTCTTCGATACTGGTGGTCTCACCGCGCAGGTAGTCATCGCATGGCGGTGCCGGCGACGCCGGCATCGTTGTGTCCGCGGCCGGGCCGCTGATGCCTGAATACTCCGATTTCAGCGTTCGGGTGTAGCCCGCAGATCCGTATATCTGGGGAAGCAGCTGGCTGTGAGCCTGAATCTTCTGTCCCTCTGCCCGGCGCACTCCTGCGCGGGCGACCTGCACGTCCTCGCTCTGGCCCTCGGCCAGTCTTACCGCATCGTCGAGCGACAGCGCCGTGGTTTGCTGAACCTGCGCCGCCAGGTCCCCGGCGAAAATGACGAAGGCCAAGGGGATGGAGAGCGCGGCCGTCAGCCGCCTGAGGAAACCGGGGCTGAGGACACCGGGCTTGATGAAAGCATTCATTTGACTGCCGTTGATGGGTTGGGTCTTCTCGCGCTAGGTGGCTTCGCGGCGGCGCCGGGTTTTTGACCCACCCCGATGGCACGGAGAATCAGGTCGGCGTAGCGACGTGGCGCGTTCCTGGCCGGCCTGGGAAATATCTCGGGCATCATCCGCCGGCCCATCGCATCGTGAAAGATTGCGCCTATGAGCATTGCAGCCGCTGCGGGGGCGTCGAAGTCCCCGCTCGTTTGCCCCCTGGCTTTCAATCGGCGGAAGTAGGCGCAGAGCTCGCTCGTCGCCCGCTTCGGCGCGTCGGTTGCGCGAGCCGCAAGCTCCGGTCGCTCCTCCAGCTCGCTCATGCACTTTCTGATCACCGATTGCCGAAGCGTGAGGTGCTCGACAAGAGACTCGCACCATCGAGTGAGTTCGACTGGCGGGTCGACGGGGTCTTTGGGGAGCGAGTTCCCGGCAGAGCTCGCGTTTATCCCCTTTACTGCTTCCTGGAGCAGTGCCGCTTTAGACCCGAAGTAGCGGAACACTGTCACTTCGTTTACCGAGGCAGCTTCGGCGATCCGGCGGGTAGTCGAGCCCCTGAAGCCGTGCTGTGAGAAGACGCGGGCGGCGGCGTCGAGAATCGTTTCGCGAGTGTCCATGGGGGGAGGAACCTAAGGCAGGCCCCCGGCTGCGTGCAAGTGTCCACTTGCACGCACCGCCGCAAACATATGGAGCGCGACTAGGGCGCTATTGGCGCCGACAACACTGAATCAGCGGGGATCCATCTCCGACCGGTGTTCCCGTTTGGACCGTTGTACAGAAAGCGGAAGCTGAGGAGCTTCTGCACTTCCCTGAATTCCCGCGCATTGCCGCCGGGGATTTCGGGATAGAGTGGCTGCACCGCCCTGATCTCGTCGAACAGCGCGACATTCGGCAGGATCTCCTTGTACGTCGTCGTCACTTCGAGACCGAGAATCGGTGGCCTGACGGTTCCGCCGCGAGTGAGCCTGAACTGCGCGCGCTTGATGAGGTACGTGGCGCTGTCGAGGAAGA
>JBBQZF010000088.1:0-10906 GCA_038208015.1 Gemmatimonadales bacterium | reverse complement strand
GACGCATACGCTGGTGAGCGATGTCGATATTCCGCCGCCGGCTGTCGCGTCAGGCAACGGGGAGAGTGGCGCAGCGGCTCCCGATCCAGATGACGCGTGGTGGGTGTCGGGTATGCAGGGGAAGCGCTTCGGGCAGAGCACAATCCGCCTCAGCGACGGGTCAACCATGGCGTGGGAGCATTCAATGGATCAGCTCCTTGCCGACAAGGAGGCCGACCTGCAATTCACGGTGCGCGCGCCCGACGGTAACGCCGCGTCGCTCGAGCCGTACATGGGAATGATGAGCCATGCGATGATCGCGCGTTACGACGACTCTGTGTTCGTTCACCTCCACCCCGCCGGGAGCATTTCGATGGGCACCCAGAAGGTTGTCGAGATGCGCACTCCCGCAGATACGATCAGCGGAATGCTCGGCCAGCGTATTACCCAGAACGACATGAGCGCGATGATTCATCCCGCCGGTGAGACAACACAGAATACTGTAAGCTTTCCCTACGCCTTCCCCTCGCCCGGAAAGTACCGCATCTGGGTCCAGGTCAAGCGCGCGGGCAAGGTGCTGACGGGCGCATTTGATACCGATGTTCAACCGAACACTCTATTGAAGCCCGCACTGACTCCCGAGCCTGCACAGTGAACAGCACGTCATTCTGCCGCCTCGGACCGGAGTCTGCGACGCCGAGCCGGGGCAGAGTAGCAGCGAACTTTGCTCTGTCTTCGCCCGATCACACCATCCGAGCGGCCAGTATCGTCACGTCATCGTGCGGATCCGAGTGCTTCCCGAATGTCTCCAGCGCGTCGAGCACCCCGCGCACCATCTCCGGGGCGGGACGGCCGCTGTGGGCCCGGAGAACCTCGCGGAGCCGCTCCGCCCCGTATACCTCACCGGTCGGGCTGTTGGCTTCAACCAATCCATCGGTGAAGGCAAAAAGCGAATGCCCCTTCTCGAGATTCCGCGTCACAGCGGTGAATTGCGAATCCGGGAGCATCCCCAGCGCCGGCCCGGTCGGCCGCAGCTCCTCGATACTTCCATCAGGTGCAATGACGAGCGCGGGCTCGTGGCCGGCGTTCACATAGACCAGCTCACCGGAGTACGGTTCGAGGGAAGCGAGGAACACAGTTGCGAACATGTTCGTCCGCCCGTGGAGCCGCGCGATGTAATCGTTGGTGAAGCCAGCAACGCGCGTCAACAAGTCGGCCGGGGAGGCTGATTGTATCGCCTGCATCACCATCGTGTGGCGGCCGCCGATCATCTGGATCGCGCCGCCCCCCACGGGGTCGGCGGAGGCGCGGATCAGGCTCCGGAACAGCGCCATGAACAGCGCCGCGCCCACGCCCTTGTCGCACACGTCCCCGACTACGAAGATCACCTCGCCCGACGACAGCAGGAAGCAATCATAAAAGTCACCCGAGACGTCCCGCGCAGGGCGAAGCGCGGCCTCGAGTTCGATGCCCCCTACGTCCGGCAGGGACTCGGGCAGGAAATCACGCTGGATCGTCCGTGCCACGGACATTTCGCGCCGGAGATATTGACCGTCCTGGAGGTGCTGCCTGCCCAGCGCGGCGTTCACACGCCTGCGCAGCACCGCCGTGCCGAACACGCTCGGCAGGTAGTCGTCGGCGCCGCTCTCGAGACCGCGCTCGATGGCGCTCATGTCGTCCAACCGGGAAGTCACGAGCACCGGCAGGCTCGCGAGCTGTTCGTCGCCGCGCAGCGTCTCGATGAACGTCTGGCCCGCAGCGCCCGAAGCATCGATGTCGATCACTACGAGCGCGAAGCGTCTGGTGCGCAGCCGTGCGACAGCGCGAGCGACTTCGACCTCCGAGATGACCATATACCCTTCGCCGATCAGCTGCTGCACCAGCGCTGCGGCATCCCGGTAGCTGCTGCCAACAAGGAGGACCAGGGGGGGAATTCGCAATGTCGTCGCCGTGGCATCGGGCGCTGGAGAGCCGGTCATCGCTGCGTCCCGTCAAGGAGGTTGAGCTGCCACAGGTCTTGCGTGCTCGTGTGGACGAAGGGCTTGAGCGCGCGCATGCCGGTCCTGCCAATGCTGCGCTCGAGATACTGCACTTCCTCGAGCTTCGCCGGAAGAGATGGATCGGGGTCGGCCTCGAAGCCAGCCTCGCGCATGAGCAGCATCCCCTTGGCGCGTATGCCGAGCTCGGCGCGCAGCCGGAGCATGCACATCATGTCAACGATAACCTCGGGCGGGAAGCTCGTTCGCATGCCCGTAAGGTAACGGCCCACCGGCGTGTCGGAGACCTCCCCGGCACGCATCACGCGCAGCAGCTCCTGGTCAGTGTCGAAACCGGTGCCGAGCCAGCTCCTTGTTTCCCGCTCGCTCTTCTGGAAAAGAAACATCACGATGTAGGGGAACACCAGCACGATGAGCGCCGTAGCGAGCAACGGCGCTACAAGGAACTGATTGTACAACGAGTGCAGCACCACGGCGACTGCCAGCCCGGGCAGCACGAATGCCGGCCGGAACACCGGCCCACGATTGTGAAGCGTGCGTGATATCATGGCGAAGATCGCCGTGCTGCCGCCGTGCATCATCGCCGTGCCAAATCCGCGGACGATCCAGGTCCAGATGGTCGGATTGGGGTGTAAGTGCAGAGAAAAGATGTTCTCGACTAATGCAAATCCTGTCCCGACCGCGAATCCGTAGGTGGCAGCGTCAACGACGAACCCTACCTTGTTCAGGCGCAACAGCAGGACGATGTACACCGCCTTCAGCAGTTCCTCCAGGATCGGAGCGACGAATTTTGTGTAGCGTGCCGTGTCCAGCTCCAGCGCCGGCTGAAGCGAGACGTTAACTGAATAGGCCGCAAAACCGGCCACCGCCCCCGCCGCGACCGCGAGCAGGATCGCTCGCAGCGGAATGAGCTTGTAGCTGTCGAGCAACACCAGCGCGCCGAGGAAGAGGAAGACCGGCAGGACGCTGACGGCCAGGGCAACGGCCATGCTCACATCAGCTTGAACGAGATCATCAGCGCCGAGCTGCGCGGGATCCCTTTGCCAGCAGCCGCCGCGAAGCCGACGGAGAAGGTGGACTCGAGGCTCGAGAGCGTGATCAATCTGAGGTCTGCCTGCGCGCCGAGGCTCACGAAGCTGCGCATCGTTGCCGCATCGTCGAAATCGGTCACGAGGCCGCTCGCAAAGGCCGACAGCCCGGCCCAGCGGAGGTAGGCGCTGGGGACACCGACTTTGCGGAAGCGCAGTGGCGGCGACGTCCACTCCACCTGCGCCTTGCCGTACGTAGCGCCACCGACCTGGTTGATGGCGAGGCCAGGGAAGCTCTCGGTACTCCGAAACTGCTTGATCCCGCGATAGTCCACCCAGTTATTGCCGAAGCCCCCGAAGTATGATCGCGCGAACGGATCATTCCGGTCTCCACCCATGGACGTGCCGGCAGCAGCCCGGAGCCAGATCGACGAGTGGTCGAGCGGTAACAGAAATCCCCGGGACCCGTCAGCGCTCAGACGCGGGTAAAGCGTACTGCCGGCGTAATTGCCGCGGACGGCCGCTCCCCAGGTGGTTCCGAGCTCGTCTTCAATCGCGCCAAGCGACCGCCGGAGTGACTTGTACACGAGGTCACCCGAGAGCGTGGCGAGCTTGTCGTAAGAGGCCTCTACATCCTGAAACTCGGGCACTGTCGCGAGACCGCCGTAGCCAGCAGCGCGTAGCGTGTAATTCAGGCTCGTCGGCCCATCAAATATGAGATTGCCCTGATACTGAGTCGCCAGCGAGTAACCCCGGCGGCTCACCCTGGTCGGACCGAACAGGTCGTAGAAGTCGGCGCGGTTGAGTGTGCCGGTGACGTTCCAGTTCCAGTGGCGGAAGACTCCGCGCAGGTGCAGGCGCTCGCTGTCATCCAGCTGTTGCGTTGGAGAGTATGACGCCGTGAGCTCTAACCCCGTGGCGCCGATCCTGTCGGAGAAGTTGAAGCGCATGCCGCCGGCGATGCCGCGATTGCCATCGACATCCTGGTAGCCCTCCACGATCGGGTAAGCGTTGTCGAGTTTGAAGTTGCGCGAGGTGCTGTACCCGCCCGTCGCCGCCGCAAGCGCATCGCCGTTCACGTCGGCTCCCGACGGAGGCATCCAATCCTGCACCTCCTTCCTCTGCTCGGCGATCTCGTTGCCGAGGAAACGGATTGCGCTAACGCTGTCGGGGACCGTGTTCGGAATCATTGATGGCACGAAGCCCTGACGCGAGTACTCGAAGGCGAGAAGCGAATCACCCGGGAGCGGAACCGGCTTGAAGAAACCCGTCTCCGCGTTGCTCAGCGGCTGCATCCGCCCGCGCGCGACGTCGTAGCGGTAGATGTTTGACACCCCTGAGTAGTATGACGAGCCGTAGAGGAATTTGCCGTCGTGGGAGAACACGAAGTTGGATGGAGACCAGTCGCCGAACTCGTAGAGGACCTCGGGTGTCGCGTCGCCACTGAGAAGGCTGGCAAGCTTCATTCGAACGAGCCGCTGCGCCCCGCTGATCTCCGACATCGAGCCGATGAGCGCCGAGCCGTCAAGCGCGATGTCCAGATCGAAGAGATCGCGCCCGTACGTCAGGGTGTGCACCTGGTTCCAATCGGTGTACGGATACGGGATGCGGACCAGCGTAGAGAATCCGTTGTCGTGCCGCACGCCCCAGAGAGAACTGTCGGCCCGGTTGAAGGTGAGGTCGCCGATGCGAGCGTTGCGGAGCAGCACACGGGTGCGGCCGGTTGCAAGGTCCAGCGCCAGCAGGTGTCTCCAGTCGGCGTTGTTTGTGGTGAAGAACAGCGTCCGCGATGAGGGGTCGAAGACCAGCGACGTGACCGACAACCCCGACGCGCCGGGGATGTCCAGGATCCGCGTAAAGCGACCGCTGGCTATTTCGATCGATGCGATGTGGGCTTCCTGGCCAGGATAGCGCACGGCCACGAGGATGCTCGCCGTCGCCGAATCGTACCATGCACGCGAGACCGAGCCAAGCACTCGATCCGTCAGCGGCCGCGCGCCGGTGGTGGGGTGGCGGCGGATAGCTGCGAGGTTCTCGCGCTGCCAGTCGTGTTCCCACGCAATCCACCGCGACCACTCCTCCTCCAGCGAGCGACCGAAGACGCTCTGGAACTGCGAAGCGAAGTAGCGCTTGCTCCCCTCGGTTCGGTCGAACCATGAAAGCATGCGCTCGTTGCCGTACAGGAGGGCGAGGTAGCTGACGAAGCGTGTGCCGTACAGGTATGAGTTGACGCCCACCTGAAAGTCGATTGTGGTGCCTTCCGACTCGAGTCCGACGACATCGTATAGCCTGACGCTGTCGCGGGTGAGCGTTCGGAACACCATCTCGTCGTAGGGCCCGAGCGCGCGACCGAGGCCACCATTCATCCAGGTTTCCAGATAGGTCGCAATCCCCTCGAGATACCAGCGTGGCGAGTACCACCGCGGAACGGTGAGGTAACTGTACGCCACCGAGATAGGCGCCTCGGCGCTCGGGGTGACCTTGCCGAGGAAGATCGAGCGGAAGAACCGGTCGGATGCCGTCGTCTTGTCGGTGGTGAAGATGTGCGCGAGCTCGTGGTTCATCGAAGACGCCATACGCTCGGGCGCTGGTGCCGACTCGTAGTCGTGGCCGTAGGGCGCAATGCCGATTGTGACGTGATTTTCCGGGAGCGGCCGCGCGCCCGCGTTTCCGTAGTGCCACAGGTCGTGCATCAGCACGTTCGTCCTGCCGGGGGGCACGTAGTCGAAGAGCCGCTGATGGAAGCGTAGCGCTTTATCGAAGCTCGTGACCACCTGTGGGACCAGGTAGGACTCCGATGGCGACGTGTAAATCAGCCGCATCGTTGGCGTTTCGAGAGACTGGAACTGCGCGCCGAGGCTGGAAGGCGCGGCTGCCACGCTGCAGGCGGAGACGAGCACAGCCGCCAGGATACGGCGGGCGTGGCATTCGGAGGGGGATTGGCGCATCATGAGGATACGAAACTACACGTCGGCCCCAATCCGCCGAAAGAGGCAGCTGGGGCCGACGAGGAAACTTACTTCGAACTCATGAGGCAGCGCGGGTCACCCCGCGCCCCGTGTTACAGCTGAGCGCGCATCGCCTGGTTGAGGAACACCTCGGACAGCGACTGGCTGCGGGAAAGCGCGCGGAACATCTCGTTCGACTGAAGGTGACGGTACGCGTCGTTCGCCATCACCAGACGGAAGGCGTCGTTCGACATCACTGCACGGAAGGCGTTGTTCGCCATCAGCACGCGAGACGCATCGCTCGCCATGACCGTGCGGAAGGATTCGTTCGACATCAGGACGCGGAAGGCGTCGCTCGACATGAGCTTCCGGAAGGCATCGTTCGTCATCACCAGACGGAAAGCGTCGCTCGACATTACCGCCCGATTGGCATCGTTCGACATCAACAGACGGAAGGCTTGGTTCGACATTACCGCCCGGTAGGCCTCGCTCGACATCACCTCGCGATAGGCAGCGTTAACCGACACCTCGCGGTTGGCGTCCTGCGCCGTCACCTGGCGGAACGACTCACTTGACAGCAGCAGACGGAACGCATCGCTCGACATGAGCTCGCGGTAGGCATCACTGTTCATCACCTTCCGGTGCGCGTCGTTGGACATCAGCTGCTGATAGGCCTCGTTCGACATCAGCTGCTGATAAGCTTCGCTCGACATCAGCTGGTGATAGGCCTCGCTCGACATCAGCTGCTGATATGCTTCGCTCGACATCAGCTGCCGATACGCGTCGCTGGACATCAACTGATGGAATGCCTCGCTCGACTGCAGCTCCCTGAACGCGTCGTTATTCATTGCCACACGAAACGCATCGCTCTTGACGAGTCGCAGGACCTGGTCATTCTGGAACAGGGCGTGGATCTCGGGATTCGAGAGCGTCACGTCCTTTTCGGTCATCGTGCGTCCTTTATAGCGTCCCGCCTGCTGGACCCCACTCATATCACTTCCGGCGCCGATGGTGCCGGCGTCGAAGGTGCTTGCCGGGTAATCCACCACCGTATATCCGATGATCGCAATCGCCGCCACCACCGTTGTCGCGCCAATCAGCACTTTTTTCGTCAACATCATTTCCCCCATGAGGTTTAAAACGCCATTCCACTGCTGAACTGCCCATCTGGTGACCATCTGCGTTGTTCCCTGTGCGTGCACGGCCCTCGGCGACGCTTTCGACTTCAGTGGCATCGCATTCTGGATCAACTGTCTCACATGCACAGGCGGGACACGATCAGGGACCTGACTCAAAAGCGTGTCGAGGGCCCGCAGGCTCGTCATCAGCGCCAGCGCTTCCGGCTGAGTCTCGACCAGCTGCCGGACCTCGGCGCTTGCCTCGGGCCCGTTCTCTCCGTCGATCTCGCGGTGAATCAACTCGACTTCGTATGGCGTGAGCATGTTCATGCCCTCGCAACGAGCAGGGACTGGCGCAGTCGTTCGCGCGCTGTGAAGAGCCGCGACTTGACGGTTTTGACCGGTATTTCGAGCACGTCGGAAATCTCCTCGTAGGAGAATGAAACAAAGTGTCGCAACACGACCACTGCACGATCGTCGGGCTTCAGGTCCAGGAGCGCTTTTCCCACCCTGTCCTCGGCCTCGGCGGCGCTTTCGGACGCCCCGCTCGCAGCCGGGACATCGAAGCTCCCGTCCAGCGAAACGACGTTCCTGCGGCGCTTCAGTGTGTTCAGTGATTCGTTGAAAGTCATTCGATAAATCCAGCTGAAGAAACGGTATTTCGGGTCGTAACTGTCGAGCGCAACGAAAACGTTCCCGAATGTCGTCTGAGTAACGTCTTCTGCGTCCTGCACGTTGCCGAGCATCCGGAGGGCGACGTTGAAAACACTGCGGTGATACCGGTTCACCAACTCATCCCCCGCAGCCCGCTCCCCGTCCAGGTATTTCAGGACGAGGGCGCGATCCAAATCGTCGTCGGCTGCAGGTGATTTAACCACAGTACAAACGAGTCCGGGAAAAGTTGGAAAGGACGCGTGGCCCGGGCGCGATTCAGGCGCCGGGAGCGCAGGATGGGGGTTTACACCCCGTTAACATGCACATCGCCAGCGGCGACTGCAATTCCGCTCGCCGGAGTTGACAGGGAAAGGCTGGGGAGGTGTATTTCCCGACCGACGGAGAGCGAAATGCGACTTGAGTTCCGGATGTCCGTTAGTGCCCACCCGGGCGAGGTGGAGAAGGTAAACGTGGTATTCGCGCGGTTCGCCGAGACGTATGCCCTGCCCGATGGCGTGCGCCGCAGCGTGAACGTCGCACTTGACGAGTTGCTCGCGAATGAGCTCCAGCACGGGTTGGCGGGGCGCGACGACAGCTCGGTGACAGTAGAAGTAGCGCTGGATGATGAGCGCGTGCTGGTCACAATTCCGGATGATGGACCACCGTTCGACCCGTTCGGATTTGCGGCACCTGACACGACGCTGTCGGTCGAGGACCGGCCGATCGGTGGACTTGGTATTCATCTCGTGCGGGAGCTGATGGACGAGGTCAGCTACGAGCACCGGGACGGGCAGAACGTGGTGGTACTCGTGAAATATCTGGTGGCTGGCTAGGGAGAAGGACTTTGCGGAGGCAGGTTGATGGAAATTTCCACGCGTACGAGCAACGACATTCATATAGTGGCCATCGCTGGCAGTCTGGACAGCACCACGTCGCCGGAGGCTCAGAAGGCAATTGACGCGGTGCTCGCTGGCGGGAGGAAGGTCGTGCTGGACTTCTCGGCGCTTGATTACATCAGCAGCGCCGGATTGCGCGTCTTGCTCGGCGCCGCCAAGCAGCTCCGTGCCTCGGGAGGAACGCTACGGATATTCGGCCTGAACCAGTCAGTCCGGGAGGTGTTCGAGATATCTGGTTTCTCGGCGATTCTGGCTGTGTATCCATCGGAAGCCGAGGCGCTCGGCGCGATGTGAGCTGCTGGGAAATGCAAGCGAAGCGAGCTCGACTGCGACTATGTTCCCTCATCCGACCCCATACGTGACACTGGCGTCGTCGAACGTACCGAATCTCGAAGCATCGCCACGGTGAATGTCCGAGTGTGCCGGATGTGCCACATTCCCGGACGGACTTTCTCACGATACGAGACAGTAACGCTATCGAGCTCGTTGGCCCGCTAGTAGCGGCCATAGGAGAACCGGGCAATGTCCCTTGCCTCGTCCGTCAATGTCTCCTCGGGCACGGTCCGAAATGCTACTGTTGCCAATTGGACCATGAGGTGGGTCGAATCCCTAAGATATGCTCACTCACGTATGCGGGACCGACCAAAACACGATAAGACGGATTGCGAGATCCTTCGTACCCGAGCAGTGCGGCTGCGGAAAAGAAATTCGGCCAGCTCGGAACGCAGCTTCCCGTTGAAGTCAGAATGCAAATGTCACTAACAGGGCCAGCGCCTTGCATCGATGCATCTGCAGCAACGACCCAGCCAGATGACGGTGAGACTCCGAGAAGTACATCTGCGGCAAGTCCGCTTCGATTCTCCCGATATTCACCTGGGCTACGGCCCGTTCCAACCCCGGCGTTTACCTCGAGCGTCACCGGCCAAAGATCCTGCCCGGATGCTTCGGAAACGCCAACTATACTGAGGAGCGCGACAGTAGCAAGTCTCATGAAGGCAATGATCAGGGCTTCGGAGGGTGCCTTGTGAGGACATGCATCACACGTACACCGCTACACGGCTCAAATGCTCGCGCCGCGTCTCCCTGAGGGAACGTAATTTCGGCTATCGTCTCTGGAGGTGGCATCGGGGGCATGCTATCGAGTTGTGTGGTCCAATGCGGCCCAGCCACATTCTGTCGAAGCCGTGCCGACACGATGCGACCATCGGCTACTACAGTTACGTATTGAATGAACGCATAAGTATGAGGCGCGGTTCGCACGGGCGGACATTCGACTGTCGGCGAAGGAGGTCGATCTGCGGCCAATGGCTTGCCTGCGCATGCGATGCTGATCAGCGAGCCTGTTAGTCGGACGGCCCGCCGCAAATAGTGCGCAAATAGTGTATGATCACTGGACTCGGTCGAGTACGCCGATCGAGTTGGCGGGCAGCGTGATACTCCGCTCTGGGCGACGCACCGGCCAGTTGCGCGATGTTGGCATTTCGACGCCTCGCCCGCTGCGATGTCTCAGTCGCAGGCGCACTTCACAGGTAACCTCCGAATACCATGATGATAAATCAGGTTCCGATCCGTGGCTCGGTCCCCTGATAGGCGCCTAACATGCGTGTGGCATTACCGCAGGTCCATTATTCCCTACACGTTAGACCGCTGGCACTGGAATCGGAGGTGACCCAATCACGGCCTCCGGCGCCGGCAGCTTTGAAGCGTCCAGGTAGAGCAGCTCCACGACCGAGCCAATCTCCGGGAACAGTACGTACGCGAAGTCGAAGACGTCCCCTGCCCAACCCTCTTGAATCACTTCTCTGCCCTGCTGGCGGAGCTCAGCCTTTGCCGCGCGAACCGCTTCCATGCTTGGATAGACCAGACACGTGTGGTGGAACCCCTCACCATGACTGCTGAGGTGCTCATCGAGGACGCTACGTCCGCCATGAGGCGTAACGAGCTCGAACGTTCCACCGCCAACGCTGGCCAGGGCAATGCGAAAGGAAAAGGGACTGGGCTCGCCGCGCACATAGCATTCGGCGGGTTCGATCGTCCACACATTCCACGGTCCAATTCCCAGGGCATCGGAGAGCCCCTGCGCGGCACCTTCCAGGTCACGGACGAGGAAGCACGTGTGGTGGAGCGCCACTGCATTCGGCATGGTCATTTGACATCCCATAGTTACGTGAGTGAACCACCCCGCCGTCTCTCACGAATGTCGAGTCGGCGATCTTGTATCTAGCTCAGACGAGAGTTTGCACGCATTCTGATCGGGGCGCCAGCTCGATGCGGTCTTGGTGGAGC